>NZ_CP042420.1:1289072-1635644 GCF_007954625.1 Leuconostoc lactis
CGACCACGGGGTTTGCGTTTGTGCATCCAGATTATCAATTATTGATGATGCTGGCGGCCATTTATCAAGGACAACATCCAGAACCATTTGATTTAGCCCAGTTTATGGATTTTATCCAGAAACCAGCTTTAAATCAAAAGATTATGGCCATTGATCGGGCTTATGGTGATCTCACCATCGAGCATGAGGCGATTCGTGATTATTTGCAAATCATTATGGAAGAGGCGCCGATTGAAGCACGCGTGCAAGAATTACAACAATTGATCAACGTCGCTAAGCAACAACATGATGACACCAAATTGTTGCAACTGATGACAGAATTGATCAATCTTAAGAAACAACATTCAGGGTAAGTGGCTTAGGCCAAAGATCCGGTGATAACGATTAACCCGTATATTAGGAGAAGTAAGACATGGCAACTAATTTATCTTCAAGCAAAATCTCAGATATCAAAGATTATCTTGATTCACAAAACATTTCATATAATAGCCGTGCCAAGAAAGCGGAGTTACTCGCTTTGGCTCAAGGTAAAACACCAGAAGAAGCTGCTGCTGCCGGTCGTGCATCAAAGCCAAAAGCGGCTAAAAAGTCAGGGATTATTAAGAGCCCAGAATATGACAAAGCCGTTAAAGCGTTGATTGCTGAATATAAGCCAGCCAAAGAAGTGACATATGCCACTTTGTCAGAACGTTTGGCAGAACCGTTCCATTTAGATGGTGAAAATATTGAACGTTTGATGGAAAAAGTTGAAGATGCTGGTGTGGCCATCGTGGATGAAAAGGGTGAACCAGCACCAGAAGTCTTGCAAGCTAAGCAAAACAAGCCTTCAAAAGAAGAACTTGATCAAGCGGAAGATACACCAGCCGGTATTAAAATCAATGATCCCGTGCGGATGTATTTGAAAGAAATCGGCCGCGTGAACTTGCTAAAGGGTGATGAAGAAATTAACATTGCCAAGCGTATTGAAGCAGGTGATGTGGAAGCCAAGCAAGAATTAGCGGAAGCTAACTTGCGTTTGGTTGTCTCAATTGCCAAGCGTTACGTTGGTCGTGGGATGCAATTCTTGGATTTGATTCAAGAAGGTAACATGGGCTTGATGAAAGCGGTTGACAAGTTTGACTACACGAAGGGCTTTAAGTTCTCAACTTATGCCACTTGGTGGATTCGTCAAGCCATTACACGTGCGATTGCCGATCAAGCGCGTACTATCCGTATTCCAGTCCACATGGTCGAAACCATTAATAAGTTGATTCGTATCCAACGCCAATTGTTGCAAGATTTGGGTCGTGAACCTTTGCCTGAAGAAATTGGAGCTGAAATGGATTTGACACCAGATAAGGTCCGTGAAATCTTGAAGATTGCGCAAGAACCCGTTTCATTGGAAACACCAATCGGTGAAGAGGATGATTCACATTTGGGCGACTTCATTGAAGATAACGAAGCGATTTCACCAGCTGACTCAGCTGCCTATGAAATGTTGCGTGACCAATTAGAATCAGTTTTGGAAACGTTAACGGATCGTGAAGAAAACGTCTTGCGTTTGCGTTTTGGTTTGGAAGACGGTCGCACACGTACACTTGAAGAAGTTGGTCGTGTCTTTGGGGTTACCCGTGAACGAATTCGTCAAATCGAAGCAAAAGCTTTGCGTAAGTTGCGCCACCCAAGTCGTTCAAAGCAATTGAAGGACTTTATGGATGACGGCAATATCTAATCTTAAAAGCCACGCGTTGCGTGGCTTTTTTTTGAGCCCTATGTTATGCTGGTTATTAGCGGTTCATCAACCATCCCGCTTAAAAAAACTAGGAGATTGCCATCATGCAAAAAAATTTAACAACAACTAACGGCCGTCAGGCACATAACATCACGCTAATTGCCGTAGTAGCTGCGATTTACGCAGCGATTACGTTCGTGATTCAACCCGTGGCTTTTGGGCCAGTCCAATTACGCGCTTCAGAAGGGCTCAATCATTTGGCCGCTTGGAACAAGCGCTATGTGGTGGCATTAGGTATTGGGGTCTTTATTGCAAACTTAGTGTCACCGCTTGGTTGGATTGACTGGGTATTTGGGACATTAGGGACAGTGATTATGACGGGTGTAACGTATCTTTTGGCACGGCGTGTCACTAGCGCGTTAATCAAAATTATTATCAGTACAGTTGTCGTATCAACGCTGGGTATGGCGATTTTAGCAGCCGAATTTACCTTTGCCTTTAATATTGGCGCTAGCGGTGCCTTTCCTTCAGGAGCTAAAGGTGGTCTGATGGCGCAATGGTTGGCGTATTATGTAAGTTTAGTACCAGGTGAATTGGCCTCACTGATTATTGGTGGTGTCGTGATTTACGCGTTAAGTAAGATTGTGGATTTGAGCAAATAATGATTGAACAAGATTATCAAAACAAGCATATTTTAGTAACCGGTGCCGCTTCAGGCATCGGTTTTTCGCAACTTGAGACTTATTTGGCCGCGGGAGCAAACGTCTATGCGTTGGATTTTCAACCTATTTCGCTGGTGCATCCGCGTTTACAGACTTATCAAATTGATTTACGTGACCATGATGCCTTAACCGCGCTAGCGACTGACCTGACCAATCGCGTTGATTTTGATATTTTACTCAACACGGCTGGTGTGCTCGATGACTATCAGCCGTCGTTGGCCACTAATTTGGCAGAATGGCAGCGCGTACTCGACACGAATTTAACGCCAATGTTTATTTTAAGTAATGCCGTATTACCGGCGATACTGGCGCGTGGCTATGGCCATATCATTAATATGGCCTCGATTGCAGGCTTTTCGGCTGGTGGCGGCGGGGCCGCTTATACCACGAGTAAGCACGCCATTATTGGTTATACCAAGCAGCTCGCCTTTGATTATGCACCGCAAGGGTTGCATGCCAATGCCATTGCCCCAGGAGCGATTGCGACGCCGATGAACGCGGCTGATTTTGCTGGTGAGGGAGCGATGGCCAAACAAGTTGCGGCCCAAACGCCCGCCCGTCGTTGGGCCACTGCGCAAGAAGTCGCTGATTTGACGTTATATTTAACCAGTCCACAGGCTGACTACATTAATGGCGCGGTTTTGCCGATTGATGGGGGCTGGACGCTGGGGCATTAAAATCGAGATGTGACATGGTCAAAAATTGATGTTATACTGAACTTATTTCTAGGGGGGATAACAAGTAGTATGTCAATTTTAGAAGAAATTATGGCGGATCCGGAAAATGCGGTTTTCACCCAAAAGGGTTGGCAACCCATTTTTTCGGCACCAGCAACGGCCAAAATTGTCATTATTGGCCAAGCACCGAGCCGAAAAGTGCAAGATAGTGGGATTATGTGGCATGATGCCTCTGGGGACCGCTTGCGTGCGTGGTTGGGGGTTGATGAAGAGACCTTTTATGATTCTGGTTTGTTTGGTGTTATTCCGATGGATTTTTATTTCCCGGGCAAGGGCAAGTCGGGGGATAAGCCACCACGTGCCGGGATAGCTGAGAAATGGCATCCACGTCTTTTGGCGCAAATGCCTGATGTTGAACTGATGATTTTAATTGGCGCTTATGCGCAACGGTACTATCTCGACTTATCACCAAAGGATACCATCACAGCAACGGTGAAAAATTATGCGCATTATTTGCCGCGCTATTTCCCGATTGTCCATCCGTCACCACGGAATAATATTTGGCTGAAAAAGAATCCGTGGTTTTCACAGGACGTTGTGCCAGCACTACAAACCACCGTTCACAATATTTTAAAATAAACGAGCAACCAATCATGTTGAATGATTGGTTTTTTTGTGGTGTGATGCGGCTATTATAATAAAATTCAATTTAACTTTTATTAGTGAGGCTGATGCGCTATAATAAGGCAAGCAATAATGTGTGATATATCACAAATAACTAGAAGGAGTTTAGCGGATGATAATGCCTATCCCATAGACCGGCAAATAACCGAGAATACTTGCCCCGACACAATGTAGCGTTGCTTCCCGACACGGCTACTCAAAAACAATAGGAGAACTTAACATGTCAATGAATACCTTAACAAACTCGGCTGCCACCGGTTGGACCAACATTAAATTTGGTCTCCAGGCGTTGCCAAAACAACTCCGGTACACCTTCAGTTTACGCGAGAATATACGTGATCTGACAGCATTAACCAAAACCTCACGCATCATGATGGGGTTAATGCTAAGCGCAACTGTTGTCGCGTTTATTTTAGGTCAAAACTTTGGTTTTATTGGTTGGATCAGCTTGATAACTGGTATCGCGACGGTCATGAATCTGATTTTAGTGGATCAGGGCCGCTTAACAAATTACAGCTGGGGGGTTCTTGGTTGTGCGGTGTGGTTAATTGTTGCTTTAAATAATCATCTGATCGGTGATATTGCGTCGCAATCTTTTTATTTTGTGATGCAGTTTGTCGGTATCTCAGTTTGGCATAAAAATAAAGGGCGCGACAATACGGTACAAGCCAAAAAACTATCAGCTAAAAATGCCGTATTGTATCTGATCATGACCTTTGTGATTTATGGGATTGTTTTAGGTATTAGTCACTCGCTGCATGGTGCCCAAATTTACCTTGATGCGACACTTTTACCGCTTGGCATCATTGGGCAAGTCTTGATGACCTATGGGTATCGCTCGCAGTGGATCGCTTGGATTGTATTAGACGTTATTAACGTGATTATCTGGACAAGAGCCTTGCAAGCAGACCCATCTGCTGGGGCAACGTCGATGCTCGCTTTGCAAATCATGATGTTAATTAATTCATTTTATGGTCAATATATGTGGTTAAAAAAGTCACAAACCGCTTAACAAAAAAGCAACCAAATACGATTTGGTTGCTTTTTTAGGTAAGCCAGAGACAAATTAAGCTGCCAATGACCATAAAAATAACTAAATAGACGACGTTGAGCCAAGTAAACGTTTTGAAAAAACGATAACTCGAGCGCTCGTGGTCAAATAGTTGATATTGACGTAAGGCGAGTAAATTTGCCAATGAGGCAATGAGCGTTCCTAAACCACCAACGGTGACGCCCAGATACAAACCGGTCACGTGTGTGGTGAATTTAGAGAGCAATACCGCAGCGGGCACGTTACTAATCACTTGGCTACTGATGACGCCGGCAAAAAATGTTTTGAGTGTTGTGTCTGTTGTGAATGACAAGAGGTGGTGAATGGCTGGTAAGCGACTAATGGCACCGACAATGATGAAAAAATTGATGAACATTAATAAAATACCGTAGTCCACTTTGACGAGAACTTGGCGATCCAACAGAGCAGCGGCTAATAAACTGACACCAACGGCAATCCAAATGGGTAAGATTGATAAGATACCGAGCAAAACCAGTACAGTAGCGAGCAAGAGCCAACGGACTTTTTGGCGGTCGATGGGCTGTGCTGTTGTTGTCATGGCTGGGATCGGTTGGGCTGGGAAAAATAGGGTCACGATACCTAAGCTTAGAAAACCAATCACACCAATTGGTAGTGATAAAGTCATAAAATGCGGTAAGCTGAGGTGATAATAAGAGACGAGATAAAGATTTTGTGGGTTACCAAACGGCGTCAAAGCACTACCGAGGTTCGCATAGATGGTTAATAAACTAATCGGGACAATTTTGCCAATATTAATTTGTTTACTGATCTTAAAAAAGATGGGCACGAGCGTCAAAATGGCCACATCATTGGTAAAAAACATTGAACCAATAAATGAAAAGAGGAGCATCACCCCAATGATATCTCGGGTTGTACGACATTTTACCACAATTGTGTTGGCAATGTAGGTCAGGACATGTAATTGGCCGTAAATCGTCACGATGACCAGCAGTGATAGCAGGGCCAAAATGGTATGACTATCAATATCTTTCGGCGACACTTGGCCGAAAATAAGGGCAACGATGGCTAAGCCCAACGTGACCAAAAACGTTTTATCGGTATAAATTCTTTTGACTACTGTGATCATTTTTTTGCTTTCTAGAGTTCGATATTCACTCATTATACCTGATTTTTCAGGGCTAAGGGTTGTTAATCACGATGGGATTTGGCTTAGGTTTGTTGGGATAAAATTCGGATGAGTAAAGTTTCCTCAGTCGTTAAATTATGATTTTTACGAAAGGCCACATTAGCACTAAAAGTAGGTTGATTGTCATCAAGTAAGGGTATGGCTACAATATTTGGATCGGTTGGGGTTACGATATTGGTTAGTAGGGCGACCCCGATGTTTTCGGCTACTAAGCTCATGAGAAAGGAAACATCATTGGTTTTTAGGAATGTCTTGGGGCGAATGTCAGCGTTTTTGGCTAGTTGCTTCATTGCTTGGACGTGAATAAAACTCGCATCAAATGAGACAAATAGTTGGTTTTTTAAATCTTTAAAATAAATACCGGCTTGCTGTTGGGCTAACGGATTCGTTTTGGCCATATAGATATAGAACGGGGCTGTGGCAAATGGAAAAACTTGGAGTTTGTCATTAGTGGCTTGACCTAAAGAACCAAGTAAGGCTAAATCAATATCGCCATTAATCAACGATTGGGTTAATCCGTTAGAGCCAGCTTCATAAATATGCATATGGTCAATATTATATTGGCGATCAAAGGCCTTGGTGGCTAACACGATTTTGGCAAAATAAGCATGTTTGAGAATCGGGGGCAGTCCAATTGTTGTCGTGCGTGATTGCAAATGGGTAATTTCTTGGTGTGCGCTATCGAGTTCATTTAAAATAGAGGCCGCATGTTGGTAGAGTTGTTCGCCGGCTGGCGTAAATTTAAGATCTGCGGTCGCGTGTCCGCGAATCACTAGCTTGGCTTGAAAGTATGTCTCAAGCCGTTTGATGGCACTGCTAATGGATGGCTGACTTACTTTGAATTTTTTAGCCACTTTTGTAAAACTTTTTTCATGATATAACGCATCATAATATTTTAAATCGTTAATTTGCATGTTTAAACCCCTAAATATCAATGTTTTGATTAACGTCATAAATTTTATTTATGACGACGTGCTTGTTTGACTATAAACGATGGCGACCTGTATAGTCAAGGCAGTTGTTAAATGATAAACAAACATTTGGAGGATTTAAACATGACAACCACAGGATATGACGTACTGCGTAATCCATTTCTGAACAAAGGGACCGGTTTTACACAAGAAGAACGTCGCACGCTTGGTCTTATTGGGACTTTGCCAAGTCAAGTGCAGACAATCGATGAGCAGGCCGCGCAAGCTTATCAACAATTTCAATCAAAAGATGCGCCACTGGAAAAGCGTATTTTCTTGATGAACTTATTTAATGAAAATGTCACGCTGTTTTATCATTTGATGGACCAACATGTCGCTGAATTTATGCCAATTGTCTATGATCCAGTCGTGGCTGATGCAATTGAACAATATAATGACATTTTTACTAATCCACAAAATGCTGCCTTTTTGTCAGTTGATCGACCAGAAGACATTAAGCAATCCTTGCTAAATGCAGCAGCTGGCCGTGATATTAAGTTGGTTGTCGTGACTGATGCTGAAGGCATTCTTGGCATGGGTGATTGGGGTGTCAACGGGGTTGATATCGCGGTTGGTAAATTGATGGTTTATACCGCAGCAGCCGGCATTGACCCAGCTAGTGTTTTGGCAATTAGTATTGATGCAGGCACCAATAATCAAGCTTTGCTGGATAATCCACGTTACTTGGGTAACCGGCATCCACGTATCGCTGGCGATGACTATCTGGCATTCATTGATCAATTTGTGGCAGCAGAACAAACCTTATTCCCTGAATCGTTGTTGCATTGGGAAGATTTTGGTCGGGGAAACGCCCAAGTTATCTTAGATAAATACAAAGATGAAATCGCAACCTTTAACGATGATATTCAAGGGACAGGGATGATCGTTTTGGCCGGTATCTTCGGGGCTTTGAATATTTCTAAGGAAAAACTTATTGATCAAACCTTCGTTACCTTTGGTGCTGGGACAGCTGGTATGGGAATAGTTAATCAAATATTCACGGAATTGCAGCGTGCTGGCTTGACTGCTGACGAAGCCCGCCAACACTTCTACTTGGTCGATAAGCAAGGGTTGTTATTTGAAGATACACCAGACTTAACAGCCGCCCAAAAGCCATTTACCCGTTCACGGGCTGAATTTGCCAATGCTGATACGTTGACGAACTTGGCGGATGTTGTGAAAACGATTCATCCAACAGTTTTGATTGGGACGTCAACACAACCAGGTACTTTTACCGAAGAAATTGTGAAGGAAATGGCTGCACATACACCACGTCCAATTATTTTCCCATTGTCAAACCCAACCAAACTGGCCGAAGCAACTGCTGAAGATATCATTCAATGGACTGATGGTCAGGCCTTGATTGCGACGGGGATTCCAGCTGCCGATGTTGATTATAAGGGTGTGACTTACAAAATCGGACAAGGTAATAATGCTTTGATTTATCCTGGTTTAGGATTTGGGTTGATTGCATCAACGGCAAAATTGTTAACGCAAGAAACTATTTCGGCGGCAATTCACGCGCTTGGTGGCTTAGTTGATTCGGAAGAAGCAGGTGCTGCAGTATTACCACCGGTTTCTCATTTGACGGCGTTTTCACAAAAAATCGCTGAGGTGACCGCTCAAAGTGTCTTGGATCAAGGTTTGAACCGTGAGCCAATTGTTGATGCAAAACAGGTTGTCAAAGATGCAAAGTGGTCTGCAGAATATTAAGCGGGATAGATAATAAAAATTATGATGCAAAAAATACGGGCAACAAAGGTTAGTGGGGTTAATTTACCGCTTTACCTCACCATGATGGTCATTTTAGCGTTGACCATTGCGCTGCATAAGTTGCCACTTAATATGTTAGGATTAACGTTGATGTTAGTCTTGCTGGGTCACTTTTTCTACTATATTGGCAATCGCTTACCGATCGTTAAATCTTACTTGGGTGGTGGGTCGGTCTTTACCATTTTTGCGGCTGCAGCGTTAGCGGCATTGGGTTGGATACCAGCTGATGTGGTAATGGCAACCAAAACTTTTATGAATGCGAACGGGTTACTTGATTTTTATATTGCCGCGTTAATTGTCGGCTCAATCCTAGGCATGAATCGCAATTTATTGTTAAAGGCAGCTGTACGTTTTATTCCAGTTTCGCTGGCAGCAATGGTACTTGGCTTCTTTGCTGTTGGGGTAGTTGGATGGTTGCTTGGTGTTGGATTTGGCCATGCAGTGATGTTTGTGTCTATGCCGATGATGGCTGGGGGAATTGGCGCAGGTGCCGTCCCACTCTCACATATTTATGCCCAAGGCTTGGGGACAAATGCTGGGGCAATGTTTTCTGAATTGATTCCGGCCGTAACGTTAGGCAATGTCATGGCAGTCATTGGGGCAGCTTTGATTGCCAAAGTCGGTGCCAATACCAAATATGATGGGCATGGCGTTTTAATTCCGATTTCGGCAGCTGAAAAATCACAACCCGTAACCAAACTTGATACGACGCGGATTGGTGTTGGAATGATGCTTGCGTTCTCATTTTTCTTGGTCGGCACTATCTTAAATGATTTTGTGCCGAAAGTGCACACCTATGCTTTTGTCATCATTTTGGTGATTATTTTTAAAGCGTTCAATTGGGTACCAAAGCCACTAGAGGATTCAGTCGTGATGTTTAATCAAGTCGTGATGGGGAATTTAACTCATGCTGTGCTTGCTGGTATTGGGTTAGCCTTGATTGATTTGAACGTGTTAGCCCACTCACTGACTTGGCAGTTTGTGTTGTTAGTTTTGACCAGTGTGGTGGTGATGGGATTGGCGAGTGCGTTAATCGGTCAGTTATTTGGTTTGTACCCTGTTGAAGCGGCAATTGCAGCGGGGATGGCTGATAATAGTATGGGTGGTACTGGAAATGTTGCCGTTTTGTCAGCCGCTAATCGCATGGAGATGATTGCTTTTGCCCAGATGGGCAACCGAATGGGTGGCGCCATTGTCTTGATTCTTGGCGGCATCTTAATTCGTTTCTTACATTAAAACGTCGCTGCGGACATCCACGTTTAGCCACAAAACTTGCAATTATTGATTTTTCCTTTATACTTATATTTAGTAAGAAGATAGGAGAATTCATATGACAAAGTATGGTGTTATTGTTGGTTCAATTCGGGAAAATTCATATTCAAAGGGTGTTGCGGATGCACTTGTTGCTGGCTTGCCAGCTGATGCAGAGGTAACATACCTTAATATTGCAGATTTGCCATTATATAACCAAGATTTCGATGCGGCTTCACCAGAAGCTTACACACGTTTCCGAAATGACGTTTTGGCACAAGATGCCTTCATTTTTGTGACACCAGAACACAACCGTAGCATTCCAGCAGCTTTGAAAAACGCATTGGACGTGGCATCACGTCCTTGGGGTCAAAATGTTTGGGCTGGTAAGCCAGCTTTGGTCGCTTCACAATCAGTTTCTGGGATTGCTGGTGTATTAGCACACCACGTGTTGCGTCAAACATTGGTTTTCTTAGACATGCCAACCATGCAACAACCAGAACTTTACATCGGTAACGTCGGCACACTTGCTGATGAATCAGGTCAAATTACAAATGCGGACACAAAAGCCTTTTTGGCTGATGCAGCCCAACAATTTGTTACATTTGCTGATAAGTTTGTGTCATAATTTTAAACTTGAAAAAGTCGCGACCGTGAGGTCACGGCTTTTTTTGTTGGCCAATAAGTATTGTATGAATCGCAATATTAAATTTGTGTTATCGCTTTCAGTAAGTGCTATAATGGGGCCAAAGATGCTGAACATAAGTTAACGCAAGCAAAGGAGCAGGAACATGAAAGCAGCTGTATGGCATGGTGTAAAGGATGTACGTGTTGAGGACGTGACGTTAAAACCGTTAAAGGCAAATGAAGTGGTGGTTCGTGTTGCCTATGCGGGTATTTGTGGCAGTGATTTACATGAATATCTGGAAGGACCTGTCTTTATTCCAGTTGAACAACCGGATGGTTTGACAGGCGGTCAAGCACCGCTAACCATGGGACATGAATTTTCTGGGGTGGTTGAACAGGTTGGCGCTGACGTGACCGACTTTAAAGTTGGAGATCATGTGTCAGTTAATCCCACTGTCACTAAGGGTGAAGTAGCAGATGATGTCGATGTGTATGATGGGTATAGTTTTATTGGTTTGAGTACGGATGGGGGCTTTACTACCCATGTGAATGTACCCGAAGCGAATTTATACCATTTACCACAGGACTTTCCGCTTACCTTAGCTGCGACGATTGAACCAACTGCCGTAGCCGTACAAGCCGTTAAAGAAGGTGGCTTGCGCTTTGGTGAAAAAGTGGTGATCTTTGGTGCTGGGCCAATTGGTGTGTTGGTTGCCGCAGCGGCTAAGGCAGCAGGTGCGACTAAAATTGTGGCTGTTGATTTGTCAGCGGTTCGACTCGAAAAAGCTTTGGAAATGGGTGCCACTGATGTGGTGAATCCCAGTGAAGTGGACGATATAATTGCCGCCATTAAAGCCATTATCCCTGGCGGTGCCGACGTGACGTTTGAAGTGGCTGGGGTGCAACCAACATTTGAACAAGCGATTGCTGCCACGCGCCCACGCGGTACCATGGTGATTGTGTCAATCTTTGCTAAACCAATTAGTTTTGATCCAATGCAGTTAATGAATGCTGGTGTTAAGCTGACGACAACGATTGCTTATTCTAAAGAGACTTTCCAGCAAACCGTTGATTTGGTGAGCCAAGGGCTAATCGATGTGGCGCCAGTGATTACCGATATGATTGCATTGGATAACATTGTCACCGATGGTTTTGAGTCATTGACAACGGATAAGTCACAGGCGAAAATTTTAGTGAACTTAGCAGAAGAAGACTAGGCCGTTGTGCAGCATTGGAGGAACCGATGACTGATAATATTTATCAATTTAATGCCGTAAAAGAAGATGGTGAGACGTATTCACTCGGGGACTTTGCTGGTCAGCCAATGATTATTGTCAATACGGCAACAAAGTGTGGCTACGCGCCGCAATTTGAAGCATTGGAAGCCCTTTATCAAACCTATCAAGCGCAAGGCTTGGTGGTGTTGGGCTTTCCATCGAACCAATTCAAGCAAGAGTTAGGATCAGCTGAGGAAGCAGCGGCCGCTTGTCGTTTAACCTATGGCGTGTCTTTTCCGATGCATCAATTGATTGCAGTGAATGGGAAACAGACGGCGCCGCTCTTTGCCTATCTCAAAGATCATGCCAAAAACGTTTTGGGTCAGCGCATTAAGTGGAATTTCACAAAGTTTTTGGTCGATCAAGAAGGGCATGTTGTGAAGCGCTTTTCACCAGCAACATCACCAGAAGCGATGATCCCTGAAATCGAAAAATTATTTGCCTAATAGTGATTGCAAGCATCTTTTAAAGTCGAAAGATGCTTTTTATGCGCTGCTTTTTGATATATATGTCGACTGTAAAGCCAAAATAAAACAGGTGGCGGACAATCTTTTACGTGCTGTGTTAGCATAAAAAATGTGGGCATTTTGCTTGATTTGTGAGATAATTATCGCCATACAGAATTAATACAACAAATGAGGTAGAACGAAATGTCTATTGTTAAGGCACCAAAATGGGTTTCAGCTGGTGCATTAGTTGCGTTGGGAATTGTTTATGGCGATATTGGGACATCACCCCTCTATACGATGAATTCGATTCTCAACAGTGCGCGTAGTGTGGCACAAATCCAAGAATTTGTGCTGGGTTCCGTGTCGTTGGTCTTTTGGACATTGATGTTGATTACAACTGTCAAATACGTCCTGATTGCACTGCGAGCAGATAATCACGGGGAAGGTGGTATTTTTGCGTTATATAGTCGGGTACGTGAAACAAATAAAAAGTGGTTGTTGATTCCGGCCTTGATTGGTGGGGCAGCGCTCCTAGCGGACGGGACGCTAACGCCTGCGGTAACGGTGACCACAGCCATTGAAGGGTTAAAAAATCAACAAATAGGGACTTTTTTATTCCCGGATAATCAAACCGTCGTGATTGGTGTTGTCAGCGTGTTACTCCTTGTAATTTTTACGTTCCAAAAAGCAGGCACCAAAAAGATAGGGAATATTTTTGGCCCAGTGATGCTCGTTTGGTTTTTATTTATTGGCGTATTTGGTCTCATCAATATTTTTTCTGATCTGTCGATTTTGAAAGCCTTGTCACCAGTATATGCGATTCAAATTCTCTTTAATCCGGAAAACAAGACGGGGATTTTTATTCTCGGGAGTGTCTTCTTGGCGACAACGGGTGCGGAAGCGCTATACTCGGATATGGGACACGTGGGTAAGCGGAATATCTATATCAGTTGGCCGTTTGTTTATAGCATGCTGGTGTTGAATTATATGGGACAGGGTGCTTGGATTATGTCAAATAGTCAACGCCCCGATCTTTTAGATCAATCTGCCAATCCATTCTTTGAAATTTTGCCGGGTCACTGGCGCTTTGTTGGCGTTATCCTAGCAACACTGGCCGCTATCATTGCCTCACAAGCTTTGATTTCGGGGGCTTATACTTTAGTCAGTGAAGCGATTAACCTGAAGGTCATGCCACGCCTACGTATTTTTTATCCAAGTAATGTCCGTGGCCAAATGTATATTGGCATGGTAAATTGGTTGCTTTGTGCGGTTGGGCTGATTGTGGTTTGGAGTTTCCAAACGTCACATAATATGGAAGCAGCCTATGGACTTGCCATTACAGTCACGATGTTAATGACAACCATTTTATTGTTTGAATTCATTAAACTGCAAGGCCAAAAAGTTTTGGCGTATGGTTTCTTAATACTATTTGGTTTCATTGAATTTGTTTTCTTGATTGCTAGTCTGGCTAAGTTTATCCATGGTGGCTATGCAACGTTGATTATTATGCTCGCTATTTTGCTGGTGATGGTGGTCTGGTATTATGGCAATAAGCGACGGGAAGCCATTTCAAAGCAAGATGATTATGTGTCATTGAAGGATTATCGTAAGCAATTGATTAACCTGTCAAAGGATGACGACGAACCAATTTTTGCAACGAATTTGGTCTACATTGCGCATATGCATCAGAATTATATGCTGAAGCGATCAATGATCTATTCAATCCTTGGCTCACGACCAAAACGCGCGACGATTTATTGGTTTGTGACAGTTAAAGAATCAAGTGATCCTTATGGTAAGAGTTATGCGGTCGATATGTTGGGAACGGATAACATTGTCCATGTGACATTTAACCTTGGATTTAAAGTGGAACCACAAATTCCGGTTTATCTGAAACAGGTTGCTAATGAGCTGATTAAACAAAATGTGTTAAAGCCACAATTCCCTAAATATGCCATGAATAAACATGGTAATGTCGGTGACTTTAAGTATGTTGTGGCCACTCAATACTACGCTGATCTCCTGAATTTGCCTAACATTCATGCTTGGGATCGCTTCCTAATTGGTGGCCGTGTTTGGTTACAATCACATACGGTGAGTTCAAGTAACTTTTATGGGTTGGAGTTTAGTGATGTGGTAGAAGAAATCGTACCGCTCTTTATTGCGACGACCAATCGTCAAAAGTTAACCCAGATTGAAGTGAAAAACATTTTGAAGGACAACGAATAGTGGTATCATTACCGGATAAATTGATTGGTAATCAGTCGATTTATCCGGTATTTTAATATTATAACTTTATTTTTCTTTTGCTATTTTTTGTGTTAAATTAGGTAATGTAGCAAAAAAATAATATCATTAAAGGAATGACAATATGTCTGACAACAATAAGACAGAATTGCCACTTGACGGGTCAGCTTCGCGCCTTGATCGTCACAGGGCTGACCGACATCAACCAAAGCGTAAAAAAGGTTGGCGTATTGCGTTATTGGTTTTGAGTGCACTGGCATTGGTTGGTATCGGTTTAGGTATCTTCTTTGCAAACAGTTTGAAACAATCGATTGACCATTCATACTCGGCAACAGGCCTTAAATCTGAAAAAATGTCGAGTCAATTAATCAAAGATAAACAGCCGATTTCTTTTTTGGTGTTGGGAACCGATACGGGAACGACTGGTGGTTTTGGCGCGGATCGCGATCGTTCGGGTTTGACAGACTCACTGATGTTAGTGACCGTTAATCCTGAAAAAGAGACCACAACCATGATTTCGTTGCCAAGAGATATTATGACCTCAATTGATGGGTTTGAAGAAAGTTTCCCACAAAAGCTCAATGCAGCGTATGCTTTCAGAGAAACTGCTGATAAGGAAGCGACCTTGGGCGACGGCGTTAGCACGACCATCACGACCATTCAAAAAATGTTTAATATCCCAATTAACTATTTTGCCATGGTGAACATGAGTGGGCTTGGCGATGTGGTCGATCGACTTGGTGGGATTCAAGCGGTATCACCCCTAACTTTCGACTTCAGTCAAGAAACGGCACACGAAACAGGCAATGATCTTTATCGTTTTACCGAAGGGAAAAGTGCTTATTCGTATGCCGCCGACGGTGAACATTTTAAGCGTTATAAGAACATGGACGGCAAAGCCGCTTTAGCTTTCTCGCGGATGCGTTATCAAGATCCAAAGGGCGACTATGGTCGTACTCAACGTCAACGGATTTTACTTGAAGCCATCATGAACAAAGTTAAAAAGAATCCGACCACGATTTTGAACACGGATTTCATTAATGCGACAACGAAAAATATCGCCTCAAACCTTAAATTAGGAGATATGTTAGCATTAGGATCAAATTATATGGCTGCAACAAAGCACATTAACTCTTACACTGTCCAAGGTGAAGGCCAAATGTATCAAGGTGTGTCTTACCAACGGGTAACGACGGCACAACGGCAAGCTGTAACGGATACGGTACGTTCAGCTCTGGGGCTACCACCGGCAACAACTGGTGAAGAATTTGGTAGTGATGTCACGTCATACCAGTTGGCGCAGGTTGGCTCTGCGGATGATCAATATCCAGAATTCAATACTGCAAGCAACGAAAAATTGTCAAATAATTAACGCACCTGTTACTGAAGGAAAGAGGCCCCTATGAACGTTTTTGCAACCGTTAAGAATAGACGATTTTATCGCTATTTTGTTTTACTGGCCATTGTGGTCCTCATTTTCTTGCTCAGACAGTTTATGTCTTTGCTGTTATTAACGACAATTTTTGCGTATTTAGCCTTAAATGCTGGTAAGCGTGTCCAACGCATTTTCAAGCTTTCCCGTGGAATTGCCATTAGTTTAGTTTATATCGTTTTTGTTGGATTCCTGATTTGGGCGATTGATCATGGGGCCAATACGCTCATTCATCAAGTCAAAAGCATGATTGTCCTCGCAACGGATCCCAGTTGGCGGTCCCACGGGATTTTAAAAGAAGTCTATAAAAATTTTCATCAATATACGAACTCGTTTAGTACTGAACAAATCTTAACGAAGGCGCTGTCTCAAATCAATCAATTGGGTCATATTATCTATGAATTGATTTTAGCGTTACTATTTAGTTTTATTTTCTGTATTACTTATCCGCAGTTAAGAAATTGGTCGCTCCATTTTTTGCACAGTCCATACAAAAAGTTTTTTGGTGAATTTTATATTATTTTGCACCGCTTTATTATTATTTTGGGCCGTCTATTTGAAGTTCAACTGTTGATTTGTGTGATTAATACCGCCGCAATGGTGGCGGTATTAGCCTTTTTACAGTTTCCATATTTACTAGGCTTTACCATTATGATTTTCATTTTAGGTTTGATTCCAGTTGTCGGTGTGTTGGTGTCGTTAGTACCGTTAACGATTACCGCCTTTATTATCGGTAATTGGCATACGGTGCTTGTCATCCTAATTGCTGTGGCGGTGATTCACTTTTTGGAATCTTACTTCTTGCACCCACATTTTATGTCACATCGGACCCATATGCCCATCTTGGTGATCTTATTGAATTTGATTATTATGGAAAAACTCTTTGGTGTTTGGGGCCTTGTGATTGGGTTACCGATTTTAACGTTCTTATTAGATTTTTTCAAAATTCAACGTTTTCGTGGTGTTTAAAGCCACATAGAAAAGCACGTGTGATCACACGTGCTTTTTTTCATTGACAGCGATGGTTTTGGGTGCTACTCTGAAGGAGTTAAATAATTAATCTTCGGGGCAGGGTGAAATTCCCGACCGACGGTGATGGGACAATGTGTCCCAAAGTCCGTGACCCGCGTGATTGTTCATGCGGTTGACACAGTGAGAATCTGTGACCGACAGTTAAAGTCTGGATGGGAGAAGAGATAGGCAAGATGGGGATTTTCTCTATCTTGGGCTTTTTTGAATCGATCAAATTACTGTAAACCCGATGTGCTGTTATTAGCATATCGGGTTTTTTGTCCT
This sequence comes from Leuconostoc lactis, assembly GCF_007954625.1. NCBI lineage: Bacteria > Bacillati > Bacillota > Bacilli > Lactobacillales > Lactobacillaceae > Leuconostoc > Leuconostoc lactis. The sequence continues at coordinate 1,306,409 of NZ_CP042420.1, forward strand.
GAAAATACAGGAGGTAAAGATGGATGATTTAACAGGGCTTCGTCTGGCAGCTATAGCGGCTGCCAAGGCACAGCCAGAACAAACTTTTGAAAACCCGCGGGTTGGCGCGGTAATCGTGAAGGACAATCAAGTCTTGGCGGTTGGTTGGCATGAACGATTTGGTGGGGCGCATGCGGAAATTAATGCGTTTCATCACTTAGGCGCTGCCCATGATGCACAGGGGGCAACGCTGTATGTCACGCTGGAACCATGTGCAGTCCGTGGTAAGGTGGCTGCCTGTGCGGAAACGATTCGTGACTGGGGGTTGGCACGAGTGGTGATTGGTGACTTGGATCCCAATCCAACCACACATGGCCTAGGTGTCCAAAAATTACGCGCCGCCGGTATTTCAGTGGTAGTGCTTGATACTGATGATAGTCGTCAGCTGAATCCAGCGTTTTATCAGTATCACGAACAGCACCAACCCTATATTCAACTTAAATTAGCCCAATCACACAATGGTTATGTGAGTGCAGTACGTGGGCAACGTAGTAAAATCACAGATGCCGTGGCGGATTTAGATGTCCATCGCCAGCGTGCACGCCATAGCGCCATTATTGTCGGCTCTGAGACATGGGTCATTGATCAGCCGCGTTTAACCGTGCGTGATGTGATGTTAACGCATCAACAACCGCAACGGGTGGTGATTGATCGGCGTGGTCGTTTGGCACATGAACCTGCGACCCGCTTAAAAGATTGGTTGGTGTATACAGAAAATGCACAATTTGCCCAACAGGAAAATGTTGAATTGATGACAGCAGGGCTACCTGGGGTCATTGCCGATCTTGGTCGCAAGGGTATGCAATCTGTGATGGTCGAAGGCGGGCCTATTTTGATCACGAGTTTCTTACAAGCTCAACTCTGGCATGAATGTCTCATTTATACCGCAGATCGTCTTTTACCTGACGGCGTACGTGGGATTGTATTGCCACAGTTGCCAGACGATATTCAGCGCATCGGTCATACGCAACGACAACGTTATGTTAATCAGGAGGTCGCCACATGTTTACAGGCATCACGCAAATCATTGGTCGGGTAACCAGCATTCAGCAGCAATCATCACAAACATTGCGGCTACAGGTGACCGCGCCCAATCATTTTTTTGAGACCAGTACGATTGGGGATAGTATCATGATTGATGGCGTTTGTTTAACAATTGTAACGAAAACGGCTGACGTAGCAACCTTTGATATTATGCAACCGACTTATATCACGACCATTGTGCAACAGTATCAGATTGGTCAAGCTGTTAATCTGGAAAAAGCCATGTTGGCAACGGATCGATTTGACGGGCATATTGTGTCAGGACATGTGGACGGCATGGCACAAGTGACACAAGTTGCTGAAATTGATGACACCGTGTTATTGACATTTAAACCTGAGCAACCAATATTGCAACGACAAATTGTGCCGAAAGGCGCCATTACCGTGTCAGGCGTCAGTTTGACCGTGGTCACTTGTGCAACAGATACTTTCACAATCGGGTTAATTCCACATACCTTGACTCACACAACGTTAAGTGACATACGCGTCGGGGACAAGGTCAACCTTGAAACTGACATTTTAGCAAAATATTTAATGGGAGCGACACATGAGTGATACAGTACAAACACGCGTCCGGCAGGCGGTTGCAGCCTTAAAGCAAGGCGAACTCATTATTTTAACGGATGATCACAATCGCGAACATGAGGGTGATTTAGTTGGCTTAGCCTCATTTGTGACCCCTGAAAAAATTAATCAAGCACTCGCCATTGCCCGTGGGGTACTAGCTGTGCCCATGACCGCTGAACGAGCTGCTACGCTTGGATTAGCGCAGATGACGCAGCAGAATTCAGAAAAATTTGGGACAAAATTTACGGTGAGCGTCGATCATATTGCTAGCACAACTGGGGTGTCGGCCTTTGAACGCGCCCATACAATTCAACAACTCGCGAATTTGAGTGCCGGGGCCCAACAGTTTGAAACACCTGGCCATATTTTCCCCTTGGTTGCTGAGGATGGTGGCGTCTTGCAACGACAAGGGCATACGGAAGGAGCGGTTGAACTGGCCAAGATTGCCGGTGTGCCACCAGTTGCCTATATTATTGAAATTTTAGCTGATGATGGCCATATGGCCCGGGAAGCGAGTTTGGCTAAGTTAGCCGCAACCCATGGCTTACAACAATTAAGTATGGCCGACTTGGTGGCTTATCGTGAATTTGAAGCGACGTTAAGTATTCAGGAAGGCGTAACTGTTCAATTGCCAACGCAGTATGGTGATTTGACGTTAACGGAATATCAAACCGGTCAAGCGGAACCAGCGCTCTTACTCCGCAGTCAACAAACAGTATCAGAACCGCCATTAGTACGGTTACATTCCGAATGTTTAACTGGGGATACGTTTGGGTCCTATCGTTGTGATTGTGGTCCGCAATTACAAGCCGGATTGGCCATGGTTGCCCAAGATGGCGGGGCCGTTTTGTATCTGAGACAAGAAGGGCGGGGGATTGGCTTGCATGAAAAATTACGTAGTTATGTCTTACAAGAGTACCAGTTCGATACCTATGATGCTAACCTACACCTCAATCATCAACCCGATGAACGAACTTACAGCCAAGCAGCTGAAATATTGCGTGCGGCGGGGTTAACGACGATTCGGTTAATCACCAATAATCCAGATAAAGTGACCGCTTTAAAAGCGTGTGGGATTGATGTTGTCGCGCGTGTGCCGTTGTTAGTTGGCAAAAATCCCTATAACGAAACCTATTTACAAACCAAAAAAGAAAAATTCCAGCATCAACTCTAAAAGGAGATCACGATGATCTATTCAGGCCATTTCACGCAACATGAACAGCGACGAATTGCAATTGTTGTCAGTCGATTTAATGATTTAATTACTGAGCAACTCTTAAAAGGTGCGCAAACGATGCTAGTCATGCACGGTGTCGCAGCAGAAAATATCAGTGTTTTTTGGGTGCCAGGAGCATTTGAAATTCCAATGGTGGCTAAGCAAGTCGCTGAAACACAAGTCTTTGACGGGATTGTGACGCTGGGCGCCGTGATTAAAGGCGATACTGCCCATTATGATTTAGTGATTAATGCTGCGGCGAATGGGGTGGCAACGCTCGGTCAGACGTTGTCAATCCCAATTGTCTTTGGTGTGGTCACGACGGACACGTTAGAACAAGCGCAACACCGTGCTGGGGCCAAAGCCGGCAATAAAGGCGCTGAAGTCGCACTCAGCTTACTCGAAGTGCTGAGTCTTTATGACCAAATTGCGACCATGGCGCGGCAATAAACAGCATGATACACAAGACAGCGGTCACAGCATCTGAACCAAGTTCAAAAACGTTTGAGCAAGCGGAAACGCGCTTGCTTTTTTTGTTGTTAAACATATTGGTTGACAAATGTTAGATTTCAACATAAAATTTACTTATAAAAAATAAGTGAAAACAAGGAGCAGAACATGGCGCCAGAAAAAGTAATTTTAGGATTAGATACATTTGGGGATGTCCCAAAAAACAGTGATGGGCAGTTGATGACGTATGCGCAAGCTTTGCGTCAAGTTGTCAAAGAAGCGGTGTTGGCGGATAAGTTGGGCGTTGATGTGATTACGCTAGGTGAGCACCACCGTGAAGAATTTGCCATTTCTAGTCCTGAAACAGTTTTGGCCGCAATTGCGACACAAACAAAGCAAATTACCCTTGGTTCTGGTGTAACGGTCTTGAGTTCTGATGATCCAGTCCGTGTATTTGAACGTTTTTCAACCTTGGATGCCGTTTCTAACGGTCGCGCCCAGATTATTTTAGGGCGTGGTTCTTTCACAGAATCATTCCCATTGTTTGGTTACGATCTTGGTGATTACGACGCTTTATTTGAAGAAAAAATCGCTATGTTTTCTAAGTTATTAGAAGAAAAGCCGTTTGATTGGCAAGGTGAATTTACCCAGAGCTTGAAACAAGCCGACGTCTTTCCAAAAACGGAGAGTGGTCATTTGGATACCTGGGTTGGTGTCGGTGGTTCACCAGAATCGATTGTCCGAGCAGCGCATTTTGGTTTCCCAGTGATTTTAGCCATTATTGGTGGCGATCCGATTCGTTTCAAGCCGTATGTTGAACTTTACGAACGGGCGGCTAAGCAGTTTGATATGCCAACGCACCCATTGGGAATGCACTCTCACGGTTTCATTGCTGATACGCAAGAAACTGCTGTTGAGATGGCTTGGGAAAATATTAAGCTCGCCTTTGATAAAATTGGGGTGACGCGTGGTTGGGCGCCAATGTCTCGCGAACACTTTGAACACGAAATTCAATCTGGTTCAATGTATGTCGGCACACCAGAGGTTGTTGCCCAACGCATGGCTAAAGCGATCAAGACGCTTGGGGTTGGCCGTTTTGATTTGGTTTATGGTGCTGGTGAGCAACCAGCAGCAGCCCGTGAACGTATGATTGAATTGTACGCCACTGAAGTCATCCCACGTGTACGAGAATTATTAGCGGAGGATTAACCATGGCGATTAAAACAGTCGGTATTTTGGGGGCTGGAAAAGTTGGAATCGTACTGGCACAATTAGCCTTAAAAGCTGGGTACGAGGTGTTGATTGCTGGTTCTGGGCCAGTTGAAAAAATCGCTTTAACAGTTGAAGTGTTAGCACCTGGCGCAAAAGCCGTCACGGCAGCAGAAGCGGAGGCTAAGGCCGATTTGGTCATCCTTGCCTTGCCATTAAGTAAATATGAAACAATCGATCGCTCTGGTTTGGATGGGAAGCTCGTGTTAGATGCGATGAATTATTGGTGGGAAGTTGATGGGATTCGTACTGATTTAACCAATCCTTTGCAATCGTCAAGTGAATTAGTCCAACGCTTTTTACCCAACAGTCAAGTGATAAAAGCTTTTAATCATATGGGTTACCATGATTTGTTTGACGAGTCAGCGCCGGCAGGGGCGCCAAAACGTAAGGCTTTGGCATTGGCCGGTGACGATGATGCTGCCATTGCGACAGTCCGTGGGTTTATCGATGATTTAGGTTTTGATAGTCTCTATGTTGGACCATTGGCAAATGGGATCATGTTAGAACCTGGCAGTGAAGTATTTGGTGCCAATGTGACGTTACCAGAATTACAAGCCATGATTGATCGTTTTTCGCAATCACCACGTGGTCAAAAAATTAAATCAGCCCGAGAAAACGCCGCTTTGTAGGCGTTTTTTTAGTATAATAAAAGTAATGAGGTGACCATGCGTATTCTATTGATTGACAATTATGATTCATTTACTTACCTGCTCGTAACCTATTTGAAAGAGTTGGGGCAAGACGTGACGGTCGTGACTGAAGCGGATGCCTTAGCCGAACAAGTTAAGCAATTGCCGGCTGCTGTGCAAACCGATTATCAAGCGATTGTAATTTCACCAGGGCCAAAAACACCAAAAGAAGCGGCATTTTCTCGTCAAGTCGTGACGACTTACGCAGGGCACTTACCAATTCTTGGGGTGTGTTTGGGACATCAGGTCATTGCAGACGTTTTTGGTGGTCAAGTGATTCGCGGGGATCGGCCACAACACGGGGTGACGTCAACTTTGACGCATACTGGTCAAGGTCTCATGACGGGGTTGCCCCAAAATTTTCAAGTCGCACGGTATCACTCGCTGATTGTAACCGCATTACCGGCGGTCTTTTGTGTTGATGCGCGTAGTGAAGATGGCGTTATTCAAGCCATGCATCATCAAACGTTGCCTATCTGGTCGGTACAGTTTCATCCGGAAAGCTGGATGACAGCACATGGTTACGATATCTTAAACAATTTTTTGGAGCAGGTACAGGATTTTGAAAAAATTTAAGCGCGATAATGCCAATATTTGGGATATTTTCTTGGCGCATTATCGGCAAGATGAAGAAATCGTTTTCCTTTATACGAGTCAACCTGAGGCGTCGGAACACTTCAGTATTTTGGCCCATGCGCCGTTTGCAACGGTCACGCAACGCGATGGCGTTGTCCGCGTCAATCAGGCAAAAACGACATTATCCTTTTCTGAAGCGGTGGATACGCTGCGTACAACCAAACTACCAGAATTATCGGACTGGCCGATTCAACCTGAAATACTAGGCTTTGTGAGTTATGAAGGCGATCCGGCGCGGTTTAGTCTTTATGACGAACTCATGTTGTTTGACCATGAGACACAGGAACTATATGTGGCGCAATTTGAACAAACTGATCAAACTTACTGGGTGTCGGCAACTTCGCCATTACCAAAACCACAGAAAGTCCCAGCCGTGCGGCAACCGGCGGCAATTTTTATGGATCAGACGCGTCAGGAATATATGGCCAGTGTTGAAAAAATGCGAGCGCATATGGCCGCTGGTGATTTGTATGTGGGTAATTTGACCCAACAATTTGATATTTTATCTGATGCTGAACCAATCAGTGTTTTTCAAGCATTGGTGACGCAAAATCCAGCGCCTTTTGCCAGTTTCTTACACTATCCTGATTGGGAAATGACCCAAATTTCAAGTTCAGTCGAGCGCTTTGTCGCCATTCATGACCGTGAATTGACCACCAAACCGATTAAGGGGACGATTGCGCGCGGTCAAACGCCTGAAGAAGATGCGCAGAATCTGGCCAAACTCGCAGATAATACAAAAGACCATGCAGAACTATTGATGGTAACCGATTTATTGCGTAATGATGTGGCCCGTATTAGTGAACCAGGCCATTTGGTCGTGAAAAAATTTGCTGCCGTGGAAACTTTTGCGCATGTCCATCAACTTGTAACGACTATTCAAAGTCGCGTCAAAGCTGACTTGACTTTTACTGAATTTATGACGGCGATGTTTCCTGGTGGGTCCATTACTGGGACACCGAAAAAAAGCGCCCAAGCGGTCATTGCCAGTCTTGAAAAACGACCACGTGGTATTTATACGGGGATGCAAGGTTGGTTGAACCGTCGGCTGGATTTGGATATGAACATTGCGATTCGAACACTCGTTTTTGATGGCCAGACTTACCGATTAGGCGTGGGTGGTGGCGTCACTTATGAAAGCGATGCTGCTGCTGAATTTGATGAAATCGTGGTCAAGGCGCAACCATTTTTAGCTGTTTTTGGCATTGAGACGCTACCGACGCCAATTTTTACGACTGGACAGGTCAAAGATGGCCAATTATGCAATTTATCGGCCCATGTTGCCCGTCTAGCACGGCAGTATCATCAGCCTGATTTGGCAACACGACTGCAAACTTTAGCCGCTCAAAGTCCAGATGGTGTGCTACGTGTTAGCACCGATGGCGACACATTTACCGCTACCACACGGCCGTTACCGCCTTTAGTGGGACCGTATCGCGTGAAGTTAGCGGATGAGGCAATTGCACCGTCCGTCCTGACACAATACAAGTTATCCGGACCGACATTTCAAAAGGCGTTTCATCCGGAAGTTGTGCACGCAAAAACACAGGGCTACCAAGATGTGCTGTTCCATACGGATGGCTTCGTGACTGAATTGTCAATTGGTAATTTCCTCGCCAAGCGCGGTGATACTTATGTGACACCAAGTACCCAAGCTTTGCCGGGGACGTATTTAGCAGCATTTGCCAAAACGCATCACGTCATCTATGCGGAGATCCCGGTGAGTGAGTTGGTTAATTTTGACGCTTTTTATATGACAAATGCTGTTCGTGGTCTGGTTGCGATTGATCTCGTTGGGATCTGATCGTTTTTATGCCGCGGGGAAGATAAAATAAGGTACAATAGGGTTACAAAATGTGAGTTGTTGGGCCCACAGATATCAAGAGATACTTGTTTTGGTATAACTGGTACGAATCGGCAAAGGAGACACCATGGATAAGTCGGAAATTTTAGCAAAATTAGATGCTGAAGCATATAACGTGACGCAAAACGCGGCAACGGAACGGCCGTTTTCGGGCAAATATGATGATTTTTATGAGCCAGGACTTTATGTTGATGTTGTCAGTGGGGAACCCTTATTCACCTCAAAAGAGAAATATGATGCTGGCTGTGGTTGGCCGTCATTTACGGCTGCCATTACGGACCACATTGTTGAGAAAACGGATCGTAGTTATGGCATGTCACGTGTTGAAGTGAAGTCGCGGCACGCAGATTCACACCTGGGGCATGTTTTTCCTGATGGCCCAGCCGAAACGGGTGGGCAACGCTACTGCATTAATTCAGCAGCGCTGCGTTTTATTCCGAAAGCAGAGATGGCTGCGGCGGGATATGGCAACTATTTAGCACATATTGACAACGAAGCGTAAGGTCATTTTTGTAACGCTTTGGAGGATGCATGGCGACTGTTTTAATCATTGAAGACGAGATGAGTCTGCAATTTTATCTTAAAAATGAATTGACGTTTGAAGGTTACACGGTTTTGCAGGCCTTTGACGGGCAACAAGGGCTTGCCTTATTGGCATCAGAAACTGTAGATGCTGTATTACTGGATTGGATGTTGCCAAAAAAGAGTGGGATGGCTGTTTTACGTCATGTTCGGCAAGCCAATCAGACGTTGCCGGTGATTTTGATGACGGCTAAAAGTGAGTTAGATGATAAGGTCATGGGGCTTGATAATGGCGCGGATGACTATTTGACGAAACCCTTTGAAACTGAAGAATTGTTAGCACGGTTGCGAGTGGTGTTACGCCGCCAAGTTGCGCCGGTGCAAACTGTTTTTGAAGTGGCCGATTTAACCTTAAATACGACGACACATCGGGTACAACGAGGTGATCAGCTGATTGCCCTCACACAGCGTGAGTTTGATTTGTTGGCTTTTTTGATGCAGCATGAGGGTCAGGTGGTGTCACGTGATGCCATTCTCGATCATGTTTGGGGCATTGATTTTGCGGGGCAATATAACACAGTTGATGTTAATATTCGCCATTTACGTCAAAAGATTGCGCGTGATGGCCAACCGTCCTTGATCGAAACGGCACGTGGCTTAGGCTATGTTATGCGTGTCGGAGATTAAGCGTATGAGACGACGTCAAAACACAGCTGTTGCCTTGATGACCCGGGCCTATGTTAAATTATTTGCGTTAATTTATATCGCCACGACAGTGGTGGTGCTGAGCACGGTAAGTTATCAATTACTCGAATCGCGTACGGCCGATGCCCAGCGCATTGTGACCAGTTTACGTGGCGCTGATATTGATTCCCGTTTTGATTGGGCGAACTGGCGTCGGAATTCAACCATTGATACCCGCGATACGTTTGTCGTGATTAAGTCCCAGCAAGCTACGTATTATTCTACTGGGAGTGAGGCTTTTCTCAAACGGATTAAGGGTCGGTATTTATGGTTTGGAATGATCTATAAAGCGCGCGAACGTTATTTTTATTACTATCAGACGGGCCATATTGGTAACATGACCTATCAAATTTATATTGGCTTAGCTGAAGTGATTGGGATGGTGCTGACCGTCAGTACCGCCTTATTTGTGACACTAACTGTGATTTTTGTCTTAGCGATATTTATCGTGCGGCAACTGGCACAAGATTTGAATGCGCCGTTATTGACTTTAACGCGCGCAGTGAAACAATTAGATCAAGCCGGAACTAAGCAGCTGACGTTGCCTGATATTGACGGAGCGGAAGAAATTGTCACGCTGAATCAACATTTACAAGATTGGTTACAACAACTACAAGCCCAAATTGAAAAAGAGCGCGCCTTTATTAGCAACGCTTCGCATGAATTGAAAACACCGTTAGCGGGCTTTCGTGGCAATATTGATCTGATTAAACGGCGTGGGGCAACACATCCAGAAATTATCCCAACAGCGATTGCCATGTTAGATCAAGAATCGCGGCGGATGCAAAACTTGGTGGATACGTTACTTGACATGTCGCGGGCTACCGATGATCACGTGAATCCACCAACAGTTGTTCAGATTGCGCCTGTGTTGCAAGATATTGTGACGGCTTTTGAAATCGACACCAACCGTCACGTGATCACAACGTTAACTGATTTTTCGGTCCGCTTACGGGTGAACGAATTTTCCCAATTAGTGCGGATCATTTTGGATAATGCCGCTAAATATTCTGCAGTCGATTCGCCAATCGCCGTGACGAGTACGTTGAACCAAGTCATCATTAAAGACGTTGGGCAAGGGATTTCGGCAGCGGATAAAACACGGGTCTTTGATCGTTTTTATCGTGGGGATGACTCGCGTTCGGAAACGCCAGGAAATGGGTTGGGACTGGCCTTGGCGCAACAGTTAGCGGCGCGTCAAAACATCAGTATTTCCCTATCGGACAATCAGCCAGTTGGGACAATTGTGACGTTGACATTCCTAGCACCACAAACTTCCTGACAAATTATCAGAAAACCATCAGAATGGTCCCATAGTATGAAATTAAAACCTGCGCTAAACTAAGGTTAGTTTATGAAGGCAGGTTTTTTATTTTGATGACAGAACGGACATATTTGGCGACAAAGGTGCCGGCCATTGGGCTAGCATTTTGGGCCACAAAATTAATTACCACTGGGTTAGGGGAATCTTGGTCAGATTTTTTCAATCAGACATTAGGACCAGTTGCGGATTTGGCCATTGGCTTACTGAGCTTTGGGGTATTTCTGTTTTTACAATTTAGGCAACCGCGTTACCGTGTTTGGACTTATTGGTTAACTTTGTTAAGCTTAGCAATTTTTGGCACTTTCATTGCGGATGCGACCCATGGCATTGGCATATCGTATGTCGCTGCGTTTGTGATTTATGGTTCGGCTTTAATTGTTACCTTTGTGTTGTGGTATCGCAATGCACATAATCTGTCTGTGCACACCATTACAACCAATCATCGTGAGCTGTTTTATTGGGCGACTGTCACGTTGAGTTTTACTTTAGGGACGGCAGTCGGTGATTGGTTAGCAGAATCGCTGCGCCTTGGTTTCTTAGATACTGGGGTTTATCTCGGGTTGGTCTTTTTGGCCATTATTGCTTACCGCCAGTATTTTGGTCGCTTTGATACGTTCACATTTTGGGCGGCTTATGTGCTGACCCGACCAATTGGCGCCAGCTTCGCTGACTATTTTGGTTATCATTGGCAGCATGGCGTGTTAGGAAGTGCTGGTATGAGTTTAATCTGGTTGATTGGCTTTGTTGGCTTGTTTGTTTACTTGCTCATGAAAGAAGGGCAAGTGGTCAAAGAGCCGGCGTTGGTCAGACCAGAAGACCAGCTCAATATCGGCTAATGGTTTGATTAGTCAGTTTGAAACAATAGAAAGAGGAAAAAATGAATCCAATTTTAGCACGAAAATCAGTCGCCGTAACGGCTTTAGTCGGTTTGCTTGGTATGACAGGTTATGTCATCATGCAACCATTTAACGGTCTCGATCACAGTTTACAACAGGCAATTGGCCAGCTGCAAAGCCCATTTTTAACCAGTGTGATGAAGCTGGTGTCAACCATTGGCAATCCTGCCATTGTATTGGTCGTGATGGCCGTATTGGCTGTTGTCTTTTGGCGCAAACAGCAACGTTTTGAGAGTATCTGGGTCTTAGTGACCGTGATTGGTGGCGACTTTTTAGCTGAAATCATTAAAACCATCACGGCACGTCAACGCCCAATCCATCAACTCGTACCAGATACTGGTCTGTCATTTCCTAGTGTGCACACCTTATCAGCCGTTTTGCTTGTGTTGTTGGTACTCTCATTTATGACCAAGGGGACTAAGAAGTTTATGGTGGCCAGTGTACTGGGGGTCATTTGGATTTTCTTAGTGGCGTTGTCTCGTGTCTACTTACGCGATCATTTTCCAACCGATACCATCGCCGCGGTTTTCTTAGGATTCTTTTGGTGGGCTACTACGGCAATAGCTTTTCGCAAAGCGCCATTACGAATGCAAGCTAATACTTTTTTGCTTAAAATTTTACCGCAAAAATAAATCGTGCCGGTTGATTGGGATCTTAAACGCCAAATTGAACTGTGATATAATGAGTGAAACACGCTTAAGTGGCTATCAGCGTTACCACGCTGTTAAAAGGAGATAAGATATGCGTATCAAAAATACACGCGTCATGTTGTATGTTGAAGATGTTAAGGTTATCCGTGATTTTTTTGTCACAACACTACAGGCCGAAGTTGTTGCAGAGAATCCATTGCCGGATGGTTACCTTAATATTAACTTGAAGGTGAGTGAGCAACTAGAATTTGGTCTTTTCCCGAAGGCCTTTATTGCCAAGTATTCACCAGAAGTGCTTGGACCGGTACCATCTTTGATGTTCTTTACAGAGGACTTTGATGCCTTGTATGAAAAACTCGGTGAGGGGCGCGAAAAAATGAACGACACCTTTAACTTTCCTGATCCTGAAGGCAATTATTATGTCATGGCGAAAATGCCAGATTAAAACATTAAAATACCGAAAGGTATTTTTTTATTGACTTTTTTATCATATAATGACACAATGTCATTATATTGACACGGTGTCATTTTAGAAAGGATCCAGTTATGATTAAACCCACACTGGCTAACTTAAGTCCAATTAAACAAGAAAAGTTACGACAAGCAGTATTTTTAGAATTTTCACAACGTCCCTTATTAGATGCCAAAGTGGCCAATATCGTCAAACAGGCCGGTATTTCTCGTGGCGCTTTCTACACTTACTTTGATGATATTTATGATGCCTATCAATGGGCAGCCGATCTCATTTTTGCCGATATTCATCAACAACTGCAAGGTTCGGGGGAACAAATTGCGCAGACGATTGCTTTTTTGAATCATGTGAGAACGCGTGAGGACTATGATTTTTTAAAGTACCACTATACCGTTAATGCGGCAATTATTGCGCAACGGCTACCAGATCAACAGCGCAAAAGACTACGCCATCTCAAGCCAGATGCTGATGACCAAACAATACATGAGTGGTTGGTGACACAGTCGGTTCATGGTTTGGTCGCTGATTTCTTCTTACATCCCGATGCGCAAGATGACATTTTAAAGACGTTAACGACACTCGCCAATTGGCAGAAAAGAGACTAAACATGTTTTTAGCACTACAAGAAATGCGTAAAGAAAAATTACGCTACGGTTTGGTGATTGTAGTCATCGCGTTAATTAGTTTTCTGATTTTTATTCTGAGCGCGTTGGCATTGGGGCTATCCCATGAAAATACTGCTGCTGTATCAACGTGGCGCGTAAAAAGTGTTGCGATGAGTAACGATGCAGACGGGAATTTGGCCCAATCCTTATTATCCAAAGCACAGGTCACACAGTTAGCAGAACGGCAAACGCACGCCAGTGCGCCAGTCGGGGTAGCACAAGCGATTGTCAAGTATAACAACCAGCGTGTCGCAGCGACCTATGTGGGTTGGTTGCCACAAGATCGCTACTGGCAACGTCTGACCCTAACAGCCGGACACCGACCAAAGACAGCGCAGGAAGTCGTGGTGTCTAACAAATTGCAACAAAGTGGCTTGAAAATTGGTGATCAGCTTACCATTGGTTTATTGGCTCAGAAACTCACAGTGGTTGGTTTTGTGACAAATGCCGCGTATAATATGGCGCCGGTGGTTTACGGTGATTTACAGCATTGGTCAGTCATTAAAGGGCTGGCGAACAGTTATTATGCTAGCGGGTTAATGGCGGATAACCAGATTGCGGGCGTGCAGGGAATCCGCGTGGTGACACCGCAACAATTGTTTAATCATATGCCGGGATATAGTGCACAGAATAAAACGTTTGAATTTATGATAGCCTTCTTAGTCGTTATTTCAATTGTTGTCGTGGCAATCTTTTTATACATCTTAACGATGCAAAAATTGCCTAATTTTGCCGTCTTACGGACACAAGGCATTCCGAGTCGTTATCTCGTTTTGAACACGTTAAGTGAGACTGCCATCATTATGGCATTAGCAGTCGCCATTGGTTTAGCCGGTTGTTTTCTAAGTAGCTTGGTCATCCCCAGTGTGGTACCAATGTACTTTGATATAACCTTAATTATGGGCGTTGGCTTGGGCTTAATTGCGGCTGGTATGTTGGCTGCTTTCATCCCAATTCGATTGATTATCAAAATCGAACCACAACAAGGCATTGGGGGATAACATGATGCAGACATTAAAAGTAAGCCATGTATCTAAGGTATATGGTCAAGAGAGTAACCGTGTTTTGGCGTTAGATGATGTTAGTTTTGAAGCGAAACAAGGCGAACTAACCTTAATTCTTGGGCCATCAGGTTCTGGTAAAAGTACATTGCTGACCATTATTGGTGGTTTACAATCACCAACATCAGGCATTGTACAAGTCAATGATCAAACCATTGATATTCAAAATCAGCAAGCTTCAGATACGTTCCGTTTGAATCAAGTCGGCTTTGTTTTGCAATCACATAGCCTGGTATCATTTCTAACCGTGCAACAACAATTTGATCTAGTTAATCATGTTAAAAAATCGGGTAATCTAACACCGGCACAATTTCAGCAGTATTTAAAAATTCTCGGAATTGATGCGCTATTAGATAAATATCCTGGTGAATTATCTGGCGGTCAAGCACAACGTGTCGCCATTGCGCGCGCTTTATATGCCGATCCGGCGTTCATTTTAGCTGACGAACCAACCGCGGCATTGGATAGTGATCGGGTACAGAAAGTGGGGGCACTCTTTCAACAAATTGCAGCCGAACAACAAAAAGCTGTGGTAGTTGTCACGCATGATTTACGTTTAAAACAATTTGCTGATCATATTTATACGATTGAGGATGGTCACATCCAACAGGAAAAATAACAAAACGCTAACGATAAGTTAGCGTTTTTTGTGTGTTCTGCAACATCGTGCACCGGACGTTTTTGTGCAATGTTAACAAAAATAACAAAAAACTTGTTTATATTATCCTGAGAAGGTATGATATTTTCAATCCACGTTTAATATATCTAATTATAAAAACATTTAACCGGTTAATGGCTTTATAAAACAAGATCGTAAGGAAATGACGTGAGCGATGAGGCAACATTAGTGTCAAAGGAGGCGTTTTATGCATAATTATTTTCAACCACAATTCATCGGGGAGTTTTTACCCGATGTGCTATCAGCGTTGCCGACAACGTTGTTGTTAACTATTGTCTCCACAATCATCGGTGTGATTGTTGGGGCGGGGATTGCCTATGTGCGACTCGAAAATACCCCGATTTTAAAACAAATTGCGGTTGTTTTTACCTCATTTGTCCGCGGCACCCCAATTTTGATTCAAATGTTCTTAGTGTATTATGGCTTACCCCTATTTTTAAGCTATATCAGCATTAACACGGATAATGTGAACCCATTGATTTATTTGTTTTTGACTTACGGCTTGAATATGGCTGCTTTCTTATCAGAAATTATCCGCGCCGCTTTGTTGAGTGTCCCAAAAACGCAAAAGGAAGCAGCGATGACAGCTGGTTACACCAAAAAACAAATGTATATGAAAATTATTTTCCCACAGGCAACGGTGATTGCGATCCCAAGCTTTGCGACGATGGTGATTTCACTGTTACAAGACACCTCACTAGCCTTTACGATTGGCGTATTAGATGTGGTTGGTAAAGCTAAAGCATTGGGGACGGCAACTTTTCATACCGTTGAGGCTTATATCAGTGCCATGATTATCTTTGTGGTATTAAGCTTCGTGTTAGAACGTGTCTTCCGTTTTGTTGAGAAGCGACATCATTATGCAAATCGAGCAGTGCCGACGGTGGCACCAGCACCCGTGATGCCGGTGATTGAAAAACCAAAAATGATTTAAAAAACAGAATTTACAGTATTGAAAAAATAAGTTAGAGAGATAAAAGAGGAAATAGGGATGGAAAAGAAGTCTGGTTCAAAAAAAGGGTTGTGGCTTGGTTTAGGCGTTGTTGGGGTGGCCGTAGCGGCGGTGATGGTACTGCACGGCAATGGCGAGTCAGCGACATCGGCGAGTGGTGTGACGACGGTTAATGTTGGTTCTGGTAATGATGGTCAGCCGTTTGGTTATCTCGATAAAGATGGTAAGCCAGCCGGAATGGATATTGCGTTAATTCAAGCAATCGATAAGAAATTGCCACAATACAAATTTAAGTTAGTGTTGTCTGATTTTCCAACGTTGATTACGAATTTGAAGAGCGGCAAGACGGATATGGCTCTCTATCAGATTGAAAAAAATGCAGAACGTGAGCAAGACTTTAAGTTTGGGCAGGTTGGTTATACAGTGTGGGATACACTGCTAGCAACACAGTCTGCAACTGGCAAGTTAAACTCATTTGCTGATGCAAAGGGTAAAAAGCTGTATATCACGAACTCGACGAACCAGGCAACCTTAACGGATGCTTATCTCAAGGACCATCCAGATGCCTTTTCAGTCGTTCGGGGTACGTATACTACTGAACAAATTGCACAAGGCTTTAAGTCCGGGCAATTCAATGTTTATCCGGCGCCAAAGTACTCCATTGATTTATTGAATCGTCAGTTTGGGACAAAGTTGATTGCTGGTCAATCAGTTAACCATTCAAACGCTTACCCAATGTTTAATAAGTCTGCGGATCCAAAGCTCACTACTGCCGTCAACAAGGCGATGAAGGAACTGAAGGCGGATGGTACATTGAAGGTATTAAGCGAAAAGTGGCTCAAGGGCGACTATGTGCCAAAGGATTAACGGGAGAGAACTATGACATTTGATTTTGGCTTTATTTTGCAGGTGATCCTGACAGTAATCCGTTACGTGCCGATCACCTTATACATGGCGGTTGTTAGTCTTATTATTGGTGGCGCTTTGGGGTTGGTGGTGGCTTTGATTCGTTTCTATCAGGTGCCGGTGTTATCCCCAATTATAGGCACCGTGATTACAATTCTGAAAGGGGTGCCGTTGATCTTAGTTTTCTTGGTCATCTTTTTAATCACCTCGCAAAACTTTAATAATATCGCTAAGGCCATCGGGTTGCAGATCAAATATGGTGATTTGCCGATGAGCCTGTTAGCAATTATTGGGCTGTCATTGATGGCGATGGTTGGTCTCAGTGAAGCCTTCCGTGGTGCCTTCGAGTCGGTGAAGGCCGTACAATTTGATGTGGCCCGTTCACTGGGGATGACACGATTGCAAACCATTCGACGGGTACTGATTCCACAAGCTTTTCCAGTGGCTTTCCCAATGATTGTCAACATGTTGATTAATTTGATTAAAGGCACCGCGATTGCTTCATTGGTTTCAGTGGTGGAAATCTTCTCAGCGGCCACCCAATCGGCCAGTTCAAATTATAAATACTTTGAAGCGTATATCGCAGCGGCCATTGTTTATTGGCTAATGACCATTTTAATTGAACAGGCGGCGCACCGCTTTGAATTGAATTTTGCTAAAAAAATGGAAAGGGCACGCGCATGATTGAAGTGAAAGCATTACGTAAAAAATTCAATAATAATGAAGTCTTGAAAGGCGTGGATTTAGCTTTGCAACCTGGTGAAGTGGTGACAATTTTAGGGCCTTCTGGATCAGGTAAAACCACGTTTCTTCGGTGTTTAAATTTTCTGGAACAGGCTGATTCTGGTGCCATCAAAGTCGATGGGGATTGGGTGTCATTTGACCAAGCCACAACAGATGATGTGATGAAACTCCGGCGCAGCATGGGAATGGTTTTTCAGAATTATGGGTTATTTCTCAATAAAACTGCGCGCCAAAATATCATGGAACCCATGACGTTGGTCCATCAAGTGAGTCAGACAGCAGCTTTTGATCGTGCCACAGAGTTGTTACAAGCTATCGGCTTAGCGGACTTTGGCGACTATTATCCGGCGCAATTATCGGGTGGTCAGCAGCAACGTATTGGGATTGCCCGTGCTTTGGCGGTGCATCCAACCGTCTTGTTATTTGACGAACCAACTGCGGCCCTAGATCCAGAACTAGTTGGCGAAGTATTAAAAGTCATGAAGGCAGTTAAACAGGCCGGTGTGGCAATGATTGTGGTTACCCATGAAATGCAGTTTGCTTATGAAGTCAGTGATCGGGTGATTTTCATGGCCGATGGCGCCATTGTCGAACAAGGGACACCACAGCAAATTTTTGAAGCCCCACAAGAACCGCGCACGCAAGCCTTCCTCAACCGCTTTAAAGTGCGTTATGCCTAAGAGATATAAAGGAGTTCAATATGTCAGAACAGCAATACCAATTTGCCACGCGCGTGGCGTCATTACAACCAAATACCCTGCGGGAGCAGGCAAAGCAAGTGCAGATTGCTGATGATTTCATTAAACTCACTTATGGGTATCCCAGCAATGAGGCCTTTCCGGTCGCAAAATTAGCGAAAATATCAGAACGCATTTACCGTGAACATGCCTTTGAATTTATGCAGTATGGTGAAAGTGAGGGGATTCCGAAACTACGTGAACAAATTAAAACGCGCTTAGCAACCGAACAGGGTCTGGATGTCGTCAATAATGATGTGTTGATTACGTCTGGTTCAACGCAGGGGATGGATTTGGTGTTTAAAATTTTCGTCAATGAAGGGGATATTGTGCTGACGGAAGAACAAACTTTTGTTGGTGCCGTGAATGCCATCAAATCTTATGGGGGTCAAGTGCAGGGACTCCCATTTGATATTAACCGTGGCAGTATTGACCCAGACGTGTTAGCCCAAATTTTAGCGGCCGATGTGACCCATAAAATTAAGCTGCTTTACTTGATTCCGACCTTTCAAAATCCTATTGGCACGTCGATGTCAGCGGCCGATCGGCAACGCGTTTATGACATTTGCCAAGCCCATCAGGTCATGATTTATGAAGATGATCCATATGGTGATTTGTTATATATGGATACGCCAGCGCTACCAAAGATCAAATCATTTGATGCGTCAGGTCATGTGATTTATGCGGGCTCATTTTCAAAAATTTTGGCACCGGGGTCACGATTAGGTTTTTTACTGGCACCAAAGCCGGTGTTCCAAAAGTTGGTCTTGGTCAAACAGGTGGCGGATTCGTTTGCCAATTTATACTGGCAGTACTTAGCGAGTCAATTGATTGAAGACGATGAGTTTAATGCCCATATTGCCTATCTCAAGCAGATTTATCAAGTGAAAATGGCGGCGATGGTGACAGCTTTGCAACAATATGGCTCAGAGCATTTAACCTTTGTTGCCCCTGATGGGGGTTACTTTGTCTCGGTGAAACTCAACGATGATATTGACCCGACTGTTTTCTATGATGAATTAGATCGCCGGCATGTTGGGGTAATCCCGGGCAATATTATGAGTGCTGCCGGTCAGGGATATGACCAATATTTTCGATTGAATTTCACGTTGCCAACGCCAGAAACCATTACTGAAGGGATAAAACGGATTGTCGCAGCCGCAGCTGCCGCGAAAATACAGCAACAGGTAGAAGTTTGAGTGAGGGCACTGCGATGAAGTTTTTGTTTTTTAACGCCTCAATAATCGAACAACGTCTGATTGCTGAATGGTCAACAACACATGGTGTGTCAGTTGAGACAGTCGCGGCGCCATTGTCCCATGACAATCTCGTGTTAACACGCGGCTATGATGCCTTGATATTTTATCCCAGTCGGGCATTTCAAACGGATGCGGTTTTGTATCAACAATTAGCGCAAAATGGTATTAAGCATCTATCCATTAAATCAACGGGTTACGACAATATTAATTTGACATATGCGCAGCACTATCAGTTGACGGTGACTAATGTCCCCAACTATTCACCTGAATCGGTCGCGCACTTTACGATTATGAGTATTTTGATGTTGCTACGACAGTTACCGGAACAGCTGAGAACAGCACATACCGTGTCACGGCAGCATTTGATTGGCAAAGAATTAACGGACGTGACAGTTGGTATTTATGGCGCCGGGCGCTTAGGTAGTCTAGTCGCTAAAACTTTGCATGTCATGGGGGCGCGCGTCTTGTTTTATGCCCGCACGCCCAAACCAGTGTTAACTGCGCTGGGTTTGACGCAAGTGAGTTTTGAGACATTATTGACGGCTAGTGATGTGGTAAGTATTCATGTGCCGTTAAATGAGACAACGTATCACCGTTTTAATGCGGCAACATTGGGGAAAATGAACGATGACGCGATACTCATTAATACTGCTCGTGGTAGTGTCATTGATACCGCAGCGTTAATTCGGTATGTCCGACAAGGTAAATTTAGTGGGTTGGCCTTAGATGCTTTAGAAAATGAAGATACCCAAGGCTTTCAAACAAACCCATATTATCAGGCGTTACAAGCATTTGAGAATGTTATACTCACCCCACATATTGCCTATTACACATCGGCAGCCGTTAGAGATATCGTGATGACGGCATTAGACAATGCCTACGATGTGATCAGTACAGGTATATCTGACAACGTGGTGCTAAATTAGGAGGTCAACCATGAGCTTTATTACAATTCAGGATGTCCATAAATCATTTTATGGCAAGGAAATTTTAAAAGGGATTAATCTTACGATTGAAAAAGGCGAGGTGATTGTCATTTTAGGCCCTTCTGGATCGGGCAAAACAACCTTTTTGCGTTGTCTTAACACGCTAGAAAAGGCAGATCGTGGTCAGATTAGAATTGATGAGGTGACCAAAGATTTTGCTGGCCATGACCCCAAAAATACGCGTGACTTAATTTTAAAGACGGCGATGGTCTTTCAAGGACATGCTTTGTTCCCAAATATGACGGTTTTACAGAACGTGATTGAAGGCCTCATTCGGGTGAAAAAAGTGTCGCGCGCAGCAGCAACTAAACTTGGCTTACGCACTTTATCAGCAGTTGGTTTGGCTGATCGTGTGAACTATTATCCCGCACAGCTTTCCGGTGGCCAGCAGCAACGTGCCGGCATTGCGCGGGCGATGGCCATGGAACCAGAATTGCTTCTATTTGATGAACCAACGAGTGCGCTTGATCCGGAACTGGTGGGGGAAGTGTTAACGGCCATGAAAAAACTAGCGCAAGCCGGGCATACGATGATTGTTGTGACCCATGAAATGCAATTTGCTTATGAAGTGGCTGATCGTATTTTGTACATGGAAGGTGGTGTTGTGGTCGAATCAGGGACGCCTGCAACTATCTTTAATGCACCGCAAGATCATCGCACACAGAAATTCCTAGCGCGCTTAGCTGGTCAGGATTTCAGTGCCACTGAATTGGTCAGCCTATGATACAACAGCATGATCGGCTGATGCCGCATACCAAAGACGCCGCCAAAGACCGCCATGTTGGTCAGATGCAGCGTCTTTTTCAACAAGATTTTCTGTTGTTAATGGTGATTAATTTTATGGTCATGACCGCCGTGACCGCGCAAATGGGGACGTTACCATTATATGTGACGCAATTAGGTGGCAATGCGATGATGTCGGGCTTGGTGATTGGGGTTTGGGGGTTAGCAGCCTTAGTAGCACGTGTGCCAGTTGGTAAAATGATTGATCGCTTTGGGCGCAAGCCATTAATCGTGATAGGGTTGCTCATTTTAGTGGTCGATTTTGGCTTACTGATTTTTAGTCAATCATTACTTGTTTTAATTTTACTGCGTGCGTTTCAAGGCATTGGTAATGGCACTCAAAGTACCGCAGTTGCGACGCTGGTCGCTGATAAATTACCGCCACGACAGTTATCAGTTGGGTTAGGCTACTTCAGTATTTCGCAAACGTTACCAGCAGCAGTTGGGCCAGCAATTGGTCTCTTAATTGTCAATCACTGGGGATTTCAGGCGATGTTTTATTTCAGTCTGGGTTTAGTTGTTGTGGCATTAGGTTTGACTGTTTTGGTGCGTGACACTTATGATGTCAAGGCGCAGCAAACGACTGCAACAACGGCCCCAGTTGGCATTTGGGCATTACTTGCACAAGTGAGTATTTGGGTGCCAAGTTTAGTTGTTTTTATTGCTGCTTTCGCCAACGCCGCTGTGGCCGCCTTTTTAGTCCAATTTGGTTTTGAAAAAGGGTTGCCCTTGACGCTAGTTGGTTTAAGTTTTACCGTGCAAGCGTTGGTTGGTGTTTTAGCACGGATTTGGTTTGCTAAGCTGTATCTGTATTTTCACACGCTGACCTTAGTAGGTAGTAGTATTGTGATGATTGCCAGTGCGTATGTATGCATTGCGTTTAGTCCAGGCATTGGGGGGGTTTGGTCGCCGGCGGATTAATTGGCCTTGGCTTTGCGCTGTTGATGCCCTTGATGAATGCCGTCGTACTACGGGATATCTTGCCAGCACAGCGTGGTCGTGCGACCGCTATTTTTTCATCCGGAACGGACGTGGCCTATGGTATGGGTGCCATTATATGGGGGATTTTTGCCAGTCATTTTGGCTATTTTGCGGTGTATTGTGTCGCTGCGATATTGGTTGCCACGACGCTAAGCCTTGTCATGCGCTATCGTCAAATGTTGTGACAATCGATGTAACTGATTTAACATGTATTTTATTCATGTTAAATTAAAATAGTTTCGTCATATTCATGTTTGGATTCGGGTATGATAGTTGTCAAGAAAGCAAGAGGACTAAACGCTTATGACACGATCACATTTATCAATCCGTTACCAACAAACAGCAGAGTTAAACATGGATCAAATTTTTGCCCAGGCGGCTGATCCAGAAAATATTTCTTTTGGAATGGGACTACCAGATGAAGCGGTTTTTCCTAGCGAGGCTTTAGCTCAGGCTTTTAATGAAGCGATTGTTACGGCAGGTGCGTCAATTTTTCAATATCACGATACGCAAGGACCAGTGTCCCTGCGAGAAAAAATTGCGGCTTTGACGGCAACTTATTTTGATTACCGACCAACAGCTGATCAGATTATGATGACGCAAGGCGGGCAACAAGCCATTGATATTATTGGGCGCGCCTTTTTAGATAAGGATGATCATATTATCGTTGAAGCACCAACTTATATGGGCGCTTTAGATGCCTTTGATAGCTATGAACCGATTTATCATGAAGTGAGTTTAGAAGCTGATGGCATGGATATGGCGCAGTTAGAAGCAACCTTACAGCAATATCCAGAGACAAAATTTGTCTATACGATTCCCGATTTTCAAAACCCAACTGGGGTAACCATGAGCTTGGCGAAGCGCAAGCAATTATTAACTTTAGCAGCACAATATGACTTTTATATCATTGAAGATAGCCCTTACCGTTATTTGCGTTACAGCGGCGAGGCCGTGCCCTCATTAGCCGCATTAGACACAGATGGTCGTGTGATTTTGATTTCTAGTTTCTCTAAAATTTTGTCGCCGGCTTTGCGTACGGGCTGGCTTGTGGCCAATCCGGCATTAATGGCGTTGTTCTTAAAAATCAAATCAGGACTTGATATCCAACCGTCGTATATTAGCTTGATGGCGATTGATCACTATTTAGGCAAGCATGATATTCAAGCACATATTGCCACCATTAATGCCAAATATCGTGATAAATGTGCGTTGATGTTAGCTTGTTTAGCTGCTGATATGCCAGACACAGTGACGTTTACGCAGCCAAATGGTGGGTTCTTTATCTGGGTGAGTTTGCCTGAAGGGGTTAATGCAACTGCATTATTAGCCGAACAGGTGTTATCACAAGCCAAAGTTGTCTATGTCCCATCAGAGATGCAATATGCCTCACGGCAGGTAACCCATCAATTCCGGTTAAACTTTACCGGTGCAACGCCAGATGACATCAGAACAGGTATTGCGCGTTTGGGTAAAGCGTTACATCAGCAGCTTTTAGTCGCACAATAAAAAAGCCAATCTGTCATTAGATTGGCTTTTTAGCTGAGATAAGTTTCAATTTCTTGTACTAAGGCACGCACGGCTGGCGACAAAATGTCGTTTTTACTTTGGACAAGGGCAATCGTGCGGTAAAAAGGTTCATCGAATGAGAAAATGCTGACATCACCACTCAGTTTTTTAAGCGCTAAATCAGGTAAAATACCGAAGCCCAGGCCTGCTTCAACCATTGAAACAATTGATTGATCATCAATGGAAAAGTTAATGGTATTCGGGCGAACATCGTAAAAATCCAACGTTTTTTTGGTGTCACGGTCATAATCCGCTTTTTGCAACATGAACTGAACACCTTTCAAATCTGCCTTAGTAATAGTTTTCCCATTACGAGGCTGAAAGTTTGCAGGCGCGACACACTTAATTTCATCGCGCAGGAGTTCAGTGACTTTGACGTTTTCGGAGACGGGGAGGAGGGTAAATCCGAGATCAAGTTCTTCATAGGCGACGTGTTGGCTAATATCTGAAAAATTATCTTGGGTCAGAGAAACGGCGATATTGGGAAACTGTTTGGCGTAATTACGCAAAATATCGGGTAGCCAATTAATGCAGACACTACTAAAGGCCCCAATTTTAATGACCCCAGATTCTAAACCTTGGATTGCTTGCACTGTTTTTTCGAGTTCTTTTTCTTCGGCAAGAATTTTACGAAAAACGGGGTAAAGTTGCGCGCCGTTCGTCGTTAGGGAGACTTCCGCACGGTTACGAATAAAAATGGGGAAACCGTATTTTTTTTCGATTTGATTAATGGCGTGACTAACCGCACTGGCTGTAATGTTGAGTTTTTCAGATGCTTTTTGGAAGGACTTTTCTTCAACAATTGTGACGATGGTTTCATAGATGAATGTGTTCACAATAACACTCCTGATTTTTCAATGCGCCCTGATAATTGGCCATGAAGATATGCTGATAGTATTATCGTACCACACTTAATAATCACGTGATATAGTGTGGTGTGACAACGATTAAACATCTCATTTTTGACCAATTTTAAGGTGAAACACGTGTTATTTTGTGCTATAATGTCCCCATGGAAATGCATATTAGTAAACGAATTAATATTTTACGGGCAATTGTGATGGGTGCCAATGATGGGATTATTTCGATTGCAGGCGTTGTTTTTGGGGTCTATGGGGCCTCAATGAATGCGTGGGCTATTTTCTTGGCTGGGTTAACGGCTACCATTGCAGGGACTTTTTCCATGGCGACAGGGGAATATGTCTCGGTTAACTCACAGCTAGATTCTGAACGCGCAGCACGGTCACAGCAGATTATGGCGTTAGACCAACATTTTAACCAAGAAAAAGAATTTCTAACGCAACACTATTTAGCTGACGGCATCACTGCCGAGCATGCCCGTGCGTTAGCGCAACAAACGATGCAGCAAGATGCCCTGAACGAAACGTTACATGCCCGTTATGGCATTGATGAAGATAATTTGATTTCACCAATTGAAGCGGCATTGGCCTCGATGATCGCTTTTCCAATTGGGGCGATTTTACCGATGGTTGGCATGACGCTAGTGCCGGCACCTTATCGCGTCATCACCACGCTTATTTTTGTGGTGTTAGCGCTCGTACTAACGGGTTATTTCTCAGCCGTTTATGGCAATACGCCGAAAACACGGGTGATTTTACGGAATGTATTGATGGGAATCGTGACAATGGGGGTCACGTATGTAGTTGGTTTACTCATGGTTGCTTGACATGACAAAAAAGAAATTATCATTATCTGAAAGATTAAATATTATTCGCGCCGGGGTTTTAGGTGCTAACGATGGGATCATTGGTGGTGCCGGGGTTATTTTAGGGGTCACGGGTGCGACAACAAATAACACGGTTATCTTTGTGGCGGGCGTTGCTGAAATGTTTGCGGTCGCTTTCTCCATGGCTTCTGGTGAATTTGTATCGGTGTCGTCTCAAAAAGATACCGAACAAGCCGTTGTTGCCAAGGCTGAAACCTTATTAGCCACACAACCGCAAGTCGTCCATGATGACATTGCGACGTATTATGAACAACGGGGCGCAACCCCTGAATTGGCGGCCCAAGTCGCTGATGATTTAATGGCCAAGGATGCTTTAAAACACTATGTTCAGATTAAGCATGGGATTGTTGTGGGTGAATATTTAAGCCCTTCACATGCGTTAGTTTCATCCTTTATCGCCTCAGTTTCTGGGGGGATTTGGCCACTATTAGCCGTGGCATTTTTGCCGCAGGACTATAAAGTGATTGGTACCGTCATGGCCACGCTATGGGCGCTTTTCTTGACTGGTTGGTTGAGCGCCTGGTCAGGTCACGCGCCAAAATTACCCGCTATACTGCGTAATGTTTTAACAGGTGTGATCACGATGGGATTTACTTATTGGATTGGGACTTTGCTCAAATAAAAGCTGAAGTAGACAACGCTACTTCAGCTTTTTTAGTTGATGACAGGTCATACAATATTGCGATTGGTTAAAGTGTTTACTTATGATTTTCTCAGACGTATAATCAAGTAAATTTGAATGACGGAGAATGCGGATGACAACTATTTTGGCACTCCAAAATATGACAAAATCATATGGGGCACGTACAGTGCTTGATCAAGTGAGCTTGCAGTTACCAACGGGGCAATTGTTAGGGTTAATTGGCCCGTCTGGTTCGGGGAAATCAACAGTGATTAAACTAGCCCTTGGCATGACACAAGCCGACACAGGCGAAGCGTATATTTTTGAGATGCGGATGCCAAATCGCAAAGCGTTAGCTCAAATTGGCTATATGGCGCAAAATGATGCGCTTTATGAGACGCTGACTGGCTATAATAATCTTAAGTTTTTCGCACAAATGCGTGATATCAAAGCTGTTGATCGCGAAATTAGTCGGGTGGCGCAGATTGTTGATTTAACTGCTGCCTTAAACCAGCAAGTTAAAGGCTATTCGGGTGGGATGAAACGCCGCCTATCACTCGCCATTGCATTGTTAGGGGAACCGGATTTATTAATTTTAGATGAACCGACGGTCGGCATTGATCCTGCGTTGCGCCTTCAAATATGGGAGGAATTACGGCGCCAACAAGCCAACCAAAAGACCATTTTGATGACCACCCATGTGATGGACGAAGCTGAAAGAGTTGATCGCGTTGTGCTTCTTTTTGATGGCCGCATTATCGCTGATGATAGTCCTGCTGCACTCAAAGCACAGTATGACGTTGCCACGGTGGAGCAAGTATTCTTAAAAGCGGAAGTCGAGGCTACCAGATGATGAAAAGTATGGTTATTGGGCAACGTATTTTAAAAGAATTGGCGAAGGATAAACGCACATTGGCCTTGATGTTTTTGGCACCACTTTTGATTTTAACGTTGATGAATTTAATTTTTAATACGAATGCAACACCGTCTGTCAAAATTGGCACGGTACAAATGCCAACGACTGTGGCGAAGCAACTTGGTCAGGTTAAACACGTCACGCAAACTAGTTATGCGACTGAAGCGGCTGCGCATGATGCGTTAAAAGCGCAGCGGGTTGACAGCGTGATTGTCTACAAAAAGGCAACGCATACGTATCAGGTAACGTATGCTAACTTGGATGTGAATAAGACGACGTTAGCCAAAACAGCCCTACAGAATACCTTAACGCAGAATAAGTTGCAAGCATTACTGCAGGTTGTTAGCGCGTTACCTCATTCTCAAGCGTTGGCCGCACAACTTCAGCCAAAGGTAGAACAAACCTACCGATATGGTGATAGTCAGACACGGTATATGGATACGGTGTTGCCTATTCTAATGGGATTCTTTGTCTTTTTCTTCGTCTTTTTAGTGAGTGGCATGGCTATTTTGAAGGAGCGCACAACAGGGACGCTTGAGCGCTTGTTAGCCACCCCAGTTCGCCGTGGACAGATTATTTTTGGCTATACCATTAGCTATGGCGTGCTCGCCATTTTGCAAACGTTAACGATTGTTTTGTACACGGTATACGTGTTGCGCTTGCCAATTGTTGGCCAGATTGGTTGGGTTATTGTGACGAATATACTCTTAGCATTAGTTGCGTTGGCGCTAGGTATCTTGATGTCGACTTTTGCGACTTCCGAATTCCAAATGATGCAGTTTATTCCGCTGATTGTCGTGCCACAGATCTTTTTTTCAGGTATTGTGCCGTTGGATACCATTAACCCATGGCTTGCGAAAGTACAATACATTCTGCCTTTGACATATGTCGCCAATGCGGATAAAAAAATTATGATGCAAGGTTTCGGTCTGACCCATATTTGGTTTGACTGTTTGGTTTTACTTAGCTTCTTCATCATTTTGACCGGGATCAATATTCGCGGTTTAAAACAATATCGTCGTGTTTAGATGGTTGTAAAACGACAAGTAAAAAAGCTGAAGTAGTCATGGCTACTTCAGCTTTTTTTATTAATGGCGGCTCATGTATGTTTGTCGTTGACACATGTGATAAAGGCCATAGCCGGCTAATAAACTGATAAATGGCGTGTATTGAATCATGTATTTTGTGCCACCAGATTCAAAAATCAATAAGAATAGGAGACCGCCAAGTAAGATAAGTGAAATCAGCGTCGTTTTAGCGTTTGTTTGATAAAACCAGGTGGTATAAATCATAGCAACTAAAATGAGTAACCAAACTAGTTGCATGATAAATTGGTAATTCGCATGCCAAGTAACGCGATCGCCAACTTGAATGTTATGTTGATAAATGACATCTTGTAACTTTTGACTGGCGGTATTTTTTTGTTTTAGTGTCCGTACGGTTGACCACAACTGCTCGCGGTGTGCCCCCATGATACCAGTATCCACATTATCACTATATTTCATGAGATAGAATTTCAACGAACCGCCCAGTCCGCGTTCTTGCGTACGAGCAATCAGGCGCTGTAATTCTGGCTTTTTGCGTGCGTCTTTATTTGGATAAGCAATGGCAAATCCGTAATCTGCGTCATTAAATGTACCGTGTACCGTGTTTTTATCTTCAGGATTACCGTAACTACCAAGCAAAATATAATGGACGGCAGGAAATCCTTTTGTTGGATCAATGGTAACGATTTGTTGTTTCGCTACGTAACTATTAAACGATACGACAGTCATGGCAAAAAACAAGCCGCCAGTCAGTCCTAACAGTACTGTTTTTTTAGGCGATTGCATATGACGCAAATACTTTGGTGAGATGATCAGAAAAACAACCAAGGCGATGATAAAGATAATGGCGCTAGGGCGCAATAAGTAGAGCAACCCCAGGGCGATACCAGCTACCGTGAGGTACAGAAATCCCCATTTGTTGGTTTTAAACCCTTTGAGTAGGAAAAGGAGTGCCAAACTGGTAAACAAGAGGCCGTAGTTATCCGTGTAAGGGAGGATAAAGATAGGCTGAGCCATGCCAAAGTAGGCAAAAATTAAAGTCGCACTATTGGCAATCGCGCGTGAGTTAAAATAGGTTTTAGCAAATAAGCGAAAGAGTAGGACTGAGACATCAATGATGACAAGCGTCGCTAATTTAAATGCCCATAGTTGGGTCCCAATCACTTTTGACATGACAAAACTCATGAAAAAATACATGGTATTGTTGGGATTAATGGATAAATAGTGGGCAATGGTTTGTGGGGTTTCTAAACCACCTAAAATCACTTGCGCATCTGAACCAACGTCAGTTTGCAACGTCATGAGTAATGCGACTTGCCAGCTTACTAGTAGACAAAATGCTAGCCAGAATAAGCTGTTGTGATGGGATTTAACCCACCGCCAAATTGTGGCGATTGGCCGTTGTAGGGGTAAAAGTGTCCCAACATAACTCAGCAATAGCACGACAAAAAGACAGATAATCAAACGATTACCCAGTTGCCAGGGTGATAGTGTACTGGATTGTAGTGATAAGAAGAGTGCCAGCAGTAACAAAATTAAAGTGGCGGTGTTAATCATGCGATAAAACACGCGTTGCATAACTGAAAGTTCCTCCAAAAGTTCCGATGAATTTAAACACAGATAGCACTATCATAACAAATATAATGATGTTTTGCAGATAAATTTGTGATTGGTATCGTGATGGAAACTAATGGCTTGGTGAAGCGGTGCTTTTCTGATGTTCGTCAAGTATGGCCAACCAGCGAATGTCCGTCCAAGCTAAGATTGTTTGGGCAATTCGGAGATGTTGCGTGGTGTAACCGGTAATGGGGCCCTGGATGAGTGGGGGTAAGACAAGATCCCCAGCTAAATTATAGGTGCCAGTGTTACTTTGCGCGGTAACTGATAGCTGCTTTTCGATGGCTAACTGTGCCAGTGCCATCATATCAGACAGGTTCATTTGTGCGTGACGTTGCCGAGCAACGATGGCTGCTGTTGTTTCGGCTTCTCGTTGTCGGGCTGCTGTGTGATCAGAGAGATAAAAGCCACCCCATTTTTTCATGCCTTGGTCATGATAAAGCTGACCAAAAACTTGTAATGGCCAGGTTGGCTCATAATTGGGGTATTGTTCAGTCATCTGCTTGCCCGCCTTGATGTCCACCGACTAAATTGGCGCGGCTGATGGCTGTTGCTGCTGTATCAAGTGATGCGCCATACACCAGTTTAGTCAGACCAAAACGTTGTCGAATCTGATCGATTGCCTGGTCGAGTTGTTGTTGTTTGGCGAGTGTGGTTGGGGTGTTAAACAAATCTAACTGCATCACAGCATCTGATGATAGCTCGCCAAAGTAAACAGCTAATTGTTGAGCAACACCGCTTTGCCAATGTTGGGTCAATAAGGCGGCTGCGTGTTGTTGTAAAATTTGAGTGACGTTAGTCGGGGTCGCCAACCGTTGTGTCTGCTGCCACTGCTGACGCGTTGTGAAGCTGTTAATCTGAATACTGATGGTGCCTGCCAGCAAATGCTGTTGACGTAAACGGGTAGCAACATGTGCCACAATTTCTTGCAAAACGATGCGGATATCGTTGATGTCAGTATAGGGGCGTGGCAGAATTTGAGAATTGCCTAGACTCTGAGACGCAGGGACCGCTTTTTCGCGAATGCGTGTCCGGTCGACGCCCCAAGCTAGTGCGTATAAGCGTAATCCGTTTTGCGGGCCAAAAACTTTTCTTAAACGAAATGGGTTCGCATGTGCTAAGTCCCCCATGCTATAAATGCCCATTTGATTGAGTTTGTGAGCGGTGCGATGACCAATTGACCAAATGCGATCTAGTTGATTGATTGGCCACAATTTTTCTGGCACGGTTTCAAAATGAAGATCGCCAATAAATGAAGGATCCTGTTTAGCATACAAATCTAACGCAATTTTTGCCAAAGTAGGGTTATCCCCGATGCCAACAGTAGTGTATAAGCCGGTTTGGGCATGGACATCGAGCTGAATTCTACGGGCGACTGCTTGTGGTGTTGGTCCAAAAAATTCCCATGTATCCGTCATATCCAAGAGACTTTCATCAATGGAATAAGGGTGCCAATCCTGATCGGCAACATATTGACGATAAATCTTGTTAATTGCTAGATTGGTGTCAATATAGTGGTTCATGCGTGGTGGGACTTGAATAAGATCAGGTAATCCTTGTAAGTCTTTCAGACGGCTGACATTATGCTTTAAGTCATATCGCTTTTTAGCCATGGGGGAAGTTGCCAGTACTAAGCCACCACCGCCAACATTAGGGCCTTTTGACACGACGACTAGTGGCACTTTCATTGGGTGCAAACCACGGTCTACGGCTTCGACAGAAGCATAAAAAGATTTAGTGTCAATCACGAATACCACACGTTTTGTTTCAAAGCGATAGTCATAGTCAGTCATGTCAAAACCTCCAAAAATACTAATGGTCTCATTATACGAACAAATGTTCTGTTTGTCTAGTCATGCGTATCGGGTTCAGATGGATAATCGCATTAATTCGCGGTCGAGGGTTTTTAAATTTGCTATTAGTTGTGATACGTGTTACAGTTAACGGTTAATAAAGTTTTTGATTTTGATTTCTCTTTTCTTGAAGGACATTCAGTACCAATTATTTAAATTACAAATAAAGATTGGTGAATGCACCAAGGGAGAAACATATAATGGAAACAGGCACAGTAAAATGGTTTAATGGCGACAAGGGTTTTGGATTTATCACACGTGAAAACGGTGATGATGTCTTCGCCCACTTCTCAGCTATTCAAAGCGATGGCTTCAAAACATTTGATGAAGGTCAATCAGTGACTTTCGATGTTGAGAATAGCGACCGCGGTTTGCAAGCTGCAAATATCGTTAAAGCTTAATAAGACAAAAAGCTCACTAAGGTGAGCTTTTTTTATTTATATCGCTTAGTATTTTTCTTTGATAAAGGTTTGACAATTTAGATGTTGATATGATAAATTATTGTAGTAACGCATCATGCGTTGGCCCAACATGTGGTTGTACCTTACTTTAGTATATTTTTTCTGTATGATAAAAACCCATATATTAACATAACATGTTGGGCATTCTTAGTCCGAAGGCCACGGTTTACCATTAAGGTAGACCGTGGTTTTTTTATGAATTTTTTTAAATCCAATTCAGATTTTGATGTACACCTTGCTATCAGTGATATAATCGACTTGTAAGTAAAAAAGTTAGGAAAAGTCAGAACTATCGCGTGAAAGCGTTGCAACTCAAGACATTGTGTAATGAAGGTATGAACAAGTTTTGTAAAAATAAATGCCCAGCGGTTGGCACCAATTGGTCATAATCATAAATAAAATAGAATGGGTGGTAAGATCGTATGAGAGAAGCAAAAAATGTCATTGTCGGTTTTGGTAAGGCCGGCAAAACGCTCGCTTTTAAGTTAGCGGCAAAAGGGGAATCCGTTATTCTACTTGAAAAGTCGGATCAAATGTATGGTGGTACTTGCATTAATGTCGGCTGCATCCCGTCAAAGTTTTTGTATACTTTGTCGCGTAGTGCGACGGATCGTTCGGACTATCAGCGTGCTGTCTTAAAGAAAGATGCGACGATTGGTAAACTACGTCAAGCAAACTACCGTAAGGTGGCAGATTTACCAACGGCAACAGTTATTACTGGCGCAGCCCAGTTTGTTGATAATCATACGTTAACAATCCAAATGAAGGATGGCACAACAGAGACCGTTAAGGGCGAACGCATCTTTATTAATACGGGCGCTAAGCCAGTTTGGCCAGGTATTATTGGGCTAAAGGATAGTGCGTTTGTTTATACAACAGACACTTTGATGGCTAAAGAAACTTTGCCGGAACACCTAGTGATTATTGGTGGCGGTTATATTGCCGTTGAATTCGCCACGACTTATGCCCAATTTGGCGCTAAGGTGACGCTTTTGGTGCGTGACAATCGCTTGTTACCACAGGTCGAATCAGAAGCCGTGACGGCCGTGACTGAATCTTTGACTGATTTAGGTGTCGAGATTCGTTACCAAACACAAGTGGTTGAAATGACTGATGACGGTGATCACACCGTTTTGTCGCTTGTCGCAAATGATGAACCTGTCGCACCATTATCAGCTGATGCGGTTTTAATTGCCACTGGTCGCCGACCAAATATTGCCAATCTTGGTTTGGAAAATACCGATATTGCCGTTGAAAATGGTGCCGTGGTCGTGGACGATCACCTACGCACTACAGTTGACAATGTGTGGGCAGTTGGTGATGTGCGTGGGGGTGCGCAGTTTACGTATATCTCACTCGATGATTCACGGATTGTTTGGCAACAGTTGTTTGGTGATGGGAAAGCCACATTGGCACAGCAAGATTTGGTGCCGCACGTGTTGTTCACCAATCCACCATTGGCAACAATTGGTTTGAGTGAAGCACAAGCCGAAGTCAAAAATAACGCCTATCGGGTCGCTAAGCTACCGGTTGCGAGCCTGCCAAAAACCCATATTGAAGGCAATACCCGTGGTTATCTCAAGGTTTTGGTTGGAGAAGACGACTTGATTTTGGGAGCGACTTTCTTTGCAGTTGAAGCACAAGACTTGATTAACGTGATTTCTTTGGCCATGCATCACAAGTTGCCATACCAAGCATTACGTGATCAAATTTATTCACATCCATCAATGATGGAAGGGTTTAATGATCTTTTTGGTTTGATTCAATAACACATATCGCGTTGATACTAGTTGCGCTAGTATCAACGCGTTTTTTAGTCTACTGAACTGCGATTAATAACGGGTTGCTTAAAAAATTACAAAGAATAAAGTGTAATATAATGCACGGTGACGTGTTAGAATAGACGTTCAAGAATACGTCAAATAGAAGGAGTCCTCACATGAAAATATTTGTTGCTGGTGCAACCGGTCGGGTAGCGACGGTCTTATTGCAGTCGTTGGTCGCGCAAGGGCATGAAGTCATTGCGGGTGCACGTTCACCAGAAAAAATTATGGTATCTGACCATATTACGCCCGTTAAATTGGATTTACATGACACGGTCACGCACTTGGCGCAGACGGTTAAAGATGTTGCGGTGATTTATTTTGTGGTTGGTTCCCGCAGTCAAGACTTGCTGCAGACAGATGCTTTTGGGGCGGTCAAAATGATGCAAGTGGCCGAAATGAACCATATTCAACGTTTCATTTTGCTCAGTTCTGCTTTTTCACTCACGCCTGAAAAATGGGATAATCCGGCCTTGGCTGGGTTATTAGACTACAATATCGCAAAATTTTTCGCAGACAACTATTTAGTGAATCAAACACAACTCGATTATACAATTTTGCAAGCAACAGCCTTGGTTACGGGTGAGGGCACTCATCATATTGCGTTAAACGATGCTAGTGGGTCAAAAAATACAATTCAAAACGTTGGCGAAACCCTCGCTTTGTTGCTCAATCATGATAATACAATTAAGCAAGTGATTCAGATGAGTGATGGGCCGGTTGCAATTGACACGGCACTGGCAGCAATTTAAACCGTTAGTTAGTGTTGTTGATCAGATTGGCAGTTGATTTTGGCAAGTGGTAATTTTCACAGTGCTTAAATCCAGTAGGTTTTCTGATTTCAGTTATACTGTAGATAACCATTGCATGATTAAAGTATTGTTGGCTTTAGTCAGCACGTATGCCATAGGAGGCGGAAAAAATGACAACGTATGATTATGATGTTTTGTATATTGGCAGTGGTCATGGGACTTTTGATGGTGCCATTCCACTTGGGGCCAAAGGCGTCAAGGTTGGTGTGATTGAACAAGACTTGATCGGCGGCACTTGTCCAAATCGTGGTTGTAACGCCAAAATTGTGTTGGATTCACCAGTCGCCTTGCAGCGACACTTAGCTGATGTTCATGGCGTGATGCTAGGTGAGGTCACAATTGATTGGGCTGCTAACCAAGCGCATAAACAGACTGTGATTGGTGGTTTACCAGCGTTTATTCAAGGCTTGCTTGATGACAATTCGGTCGATGTGCTCTTTGGCCATGGTCAGTTAGTTGATGCCCACACGGTATTAGTGGCTGGTCAGCCTAAGACGGCTGACAAAATTGTGATTGCAACCGGATTACGACCCAATCGACTCGATATTCCTGGTTCGGCGTTCGCGCATGATTCCGCAGACTTTATGAATTTAAGCACCATGCCAAAGCGCTTAACGATTATTGGGGCCGGTTATATCGCCATGGAGTTTGCCACAATGGCGAACGCCGCTGGTTCAGAAGTCACGGTTTTGATGCGGGGCGCACAAGCGTTGCGTGCTTACCATCAACCCTTTGTGGAACAGATTATCAGTGATTTAAGTCAACGTGGGGTAACCTTCATACGAGAAACAACGGTGACGGCAATCCAACAGATTGCGGATCATTTTGTTGTGGTGGGTGACAACGATCTTAACCTGACCAGTGACTGGGTGTTGGATGCAACGGGGCGTGTGCCGAATATCGCAGCACTTGGTTTAGATGAAGTTGGTATTGCTTATACGGATAAAGGGATTGTCGTCAACCATTATTTGCAGACAAATGTGCCAAATATTTATGCTGCTGGGGATGTGATTGATAAGATACAACCCAAGTTAACGCCAACCGCTATTTTTGAATCGCGATACTTAATGCACACATTTTCCGGTGAAACGGTAGCACCAATTAATTACCCCGTAATACCATCTGTTGTCTTTACGTCACCACGTTTGGCGCAAGCTGGAATAAGTGTTGCAGAAGCCAAGCAACATCCCGATGACTATACAATTGTGGCACACCACACGCCAGATGATTGGTATCGTCAAGTTGATCAGGAGACGATGGGCGACAATATCTTAATTTTCAACCAGGCACAGCAACTGGTTGGGGCTACTGAAGTGTCACCTCAGGCAGAAAATGCCATTAATGCTTTGTTGCCAGCAATTGAATTTGGCTTTGAACCTGCTGAGATTGAACGTCTTGTCTACTTATTCCCAACAATTGCAGCATCGGCATGGGGACAACTTTAAGGGATGAACATCTTGGCATACCGTATGACATTCAAGTTTTTTATGACGGATTAATTGCGATTGCGATAAAGAAAAACCCAAAGTGTCATCACTTTGGGTTTTCTTGTTGATTGAGTTTTTCAAGTTCTGCCAGGATTTTGCGTTGTAAGGCAATCGTTTCTTCGTTTTGCTTTTGCAGATGTAGGGCATCGGCATGCGCTTGATTGTAGCCCCATTTATTGACGGGATCGACAATTAACGTTTCATTAATAAAGCGGATAGTGAAGAACACGATGGTCGCAATTAAGACAGTGGTTAATAGGCTACTAGCAAATTCAGATAACGGCTGTGTAAACCGATTATAGTAAAGCGTGTGCTGCGTAGAAAAGAGCCAGATTCTTGTAAAATCAAAAAGACCAAAGACTAAATTGACCAATGCCTTAATAGTAGAGCCAAAACTGTTTCCAACAACCACTGAAATCACAAAGGTAATCAAGTTGGGGGCAAACAAAAATTGCTTAAATTGACCCAATCTTTCAGTGGACTTGGACAGCATTTGATTCGTTTGTTGTTGAATAAATTTTCTTGGATTTTTCATGTGTGATTGATGATTCCTAACAAATATAGTAAGAATAAGTATAACAAATCTCACGGTGACATGCCAAATTTTCGCAATGTCGTGACCACAAGACTAAAATATAACGATAAATACATGTAATGATACTTGCCGTAATCCCTTGCAATTTGTTTGAATCCGCGTAGACTTGTACTATGTGCTTTAAAAAAGTAAGGAGATTATCATGTTATACATCGTGGGGTTATTGTTAGGGGGTGTGGCTTTAGCCAACCAATCGCCAATTAATGCGCGCTTGGGTGCGGCGTTAAAATCACCATTCCGTTCAAGTTTGGTGTCGTTTACCGTAGGGTTCGTCTTCTTGGTGGCCGTTTTTCTAGTGAGCGGTCAGCATGTGACACTGACAGGGCAACATCCTTGGTGGATTTGGACGCCTGGTATATTTGGCGTTGTTTATTTGACGTCGAATATTTTACTCTTTCCAAAAATTGGTGCGATTCAGGCGATTGTTTTCCCCATTGTTGGCCAAGTGCTGATGGGGTTGATGATTGACACATTTGGTTGGTTTGCAGCCAAACAATTACCTATGACACTGACAAAAGCTGGCGGAGCGGCTTTATTATTGTTTGGCGTGTATGTTGCAGTCGTTTGGGCCAATCGACGCGAATTAAATCGTGAAAATGCGATTGATAAATCTGAAGAATCGACGCTTGAATTAAACGCTTGGCGAATCTGGGGTGTCATTGCGGGTGCTGTATCATCAGCACAACAGGCCATTGCCGGAAAATTGGCAGTTGCCTTAGGTTCTGCGATTGGTGCCGCCATTGTGTCGTTTGGTGTCGGCATGTTAATTATTTTCCTTGTTGTATTGCTGCGTGATAAACGTCTAATGCCAAGCCAACCTGTACCCAGCCAACCTAAATGGGTGTATATCGGGGGAATCCTTGGCAGTATATTTGTTGTTGCCATGGCCGTAAGTGTGCCAGTGCTGGGTGCTGGCTTTGCGGTGATGATTGGCTTAATCGGGGCACTTGCCGGTTCAATGGCGGTGTCACATTTTGGTTGGTGGCAATCACCACGACAGGCTGTGTCTTGGTTGAAGGTCATTGGCATCATTATCATGGCCGTTGGTGTGGCTTTCATTAAATTGGGTTAATTGGCTTTGTCACAATGCGTTGCAGCATGTGTATCTGTTACCGATACGCGTGCTTTTTTATTGGATTGTGACGATAATATGTGATAATCACTTGTTATCAATAAACCAACAAGTTGTGCTATAATACTTGTACAGAATAAAACAACAGGTAATAGAAAAGGACACCGATTATGAAATACGCCATTACTGCTGCGACAGGCCACTTCGGCCAACTAGCTTATCACTATTTGCGAGAATTAGTGGATGAAAAAGATATCGTGCTTATTGTACGTAATCAAGAGAAAGCCAAGATGTTGTTTGGGTCGGCAGATATCCGTGAAGCAGATTATGATGATGTTGAAGCTTTGACACGGGCATTTGCTGGTGTTGATCGGGTCTTGTTCATTTCATCGCAACCTGGTGGTCCAGTTCCACGCGCAACGCAACACCAAAACGTGATTGATGCTATGGTTGCCAATCATGTCTCATTTGTGGCTTATACAAGTTTTATCCAAGCTGACAAGTCAGTGAGTGCATTAGCGCAAGATCATTTAGCCACTGAAAAAGCTTTGGAAAAGGCTGATATTTCAGCCGCAATTTTAAGAAACAACTGGTATCTGGAAAATGAAATGGGCTTCATCACAACTGGTGCCAATCGACAAGTGACAGCCTACTGGGCACCAGGTCGCGCAGGCTGGGCATTGGAACGTGAATATGCCGAAGCCGCGGTTAAAGTGTTGGTGAGTGATGCACCAAAAGCAGTCTATGAATTCTCTGGCGTGTTAGCAGATTATGCAACGCTTGGTCAAGCTTTAATTGAAGCAACTGAACAAGACATTCAAGTGGATCAAGTGACGCAAGACGACTATGTCGCGATTCTAGAAAAGAACGACTTGCCACATGATTTGGCTGTGCTCTTTGCCTCATTCCAAAGTCCCATTGCAGAAGGATCACTTGATGTCGCTTCAGATGATTTAGCGACTGTTTTGGGTCGTGACTTAACGCCATTACCCGCTGCTTTGAAGGAAATTTTGTCACGCCAAGCATAACGCATTGCCAGTAAACATCCACTGGCTAATGTCAAAGATCACAGGGAGGGCATACGCCTAATATGCGTTTTTCTTATAAATTAAGCGATGCCATACACATTTTAGCTTATATTCATATTAATCAAACCAACGACTTATCGAGTAAAGCAATCGCCGGCAGTATTGGCGCGAATGCCAGTGTGGTTCGGAGTTTAATGTTGGATTTGCGGGCAGCCGGCTTACTAACGACCCGTCAGGGCGTGGCGACACCCGCATTAGCCCAATTACCAGAAGATATTAGCCTGTATGATATCTACATGGCTATCAATATGACCCACCAATTATTGCATATTGATCCAAAAACCAATCCCAATTGTCTTGTCGGGGGACAAATTCAAGCAACGTTGAATCATTTTTATACCGACATTGAATCCGCGGCTTATCAGAAAATGCAAGCCATTTCATTAGCTGATGTGATTCGTGACCTTGTTACAAACGACCAAAAATAAAGTTAAAAGCACCCATAAATTTGGGTGCTTTTTAATGTATACTGATTAAAGAGCTATTGACGTTAACACGAATATTGTCGTCGTCAATAACCGCATTTTGTATGATTTAAATGAATGAAGGACAGTACTTGGCGCTGTTCAAGTGATGGTGAACGAATTTGATGGCAACAAATATGACGAATCCAAGCTATAGCGAAGCAGACATTATCAATGTCGCTACCGATGCCGGTCGCTTGTTACTCCTTGGTGGGGCGGAATCCTTTCGGATTGAAGAAACAGTTGAACATATTGGGCAATCACTGGGCCTACCATTGACTTGTTACGTGACGTTAACCGCTGTCATCGTTTCAGCAAACAATGGGGTACAAACGAAATTAGTTAAAGCGCGTATTTCCGGTTTTAATTTACGAACGGTTGACCATGTGAACACACTATCGCGCAGTTTGGTGGCTGGGCAAATCACGCCAGAGGAATTTTACGCCGGTATCAAAACGTTAAAGCAGCAGGTAGTGGATTTCCCACTGGCTTTAAAGGTATTTAGTGCGGGGCTGGTCGGAATGGCGCCGTCTTTAATTGCAAAAGGCACGCCACTTGATTATGTGATCATGTTTTTTGCTGGTGTTATTGGCTATCTGGCGTATATCTTAACGGACAAAAATTCTAAAACGCCTTATGCACCTGAATTTATTGGTGGTTTAGCAATTGGCTTGTTTGTCTTAATGTGTCATGGTTTATTCCCACAGATTTCGACTTTGTCAGCAATTCTTGGGGCGGTCATGCCACTGGTGCCAGGTTTGGCCATGACAAATGCGATTCGCGAAATTATTATGGGCGACGTGTTATCGGGTCTCGTGCGGGCGATTACTGCTTTGTTGGTGGTGTCGTCGTTGGTTGCTGGTGTGTGGATTGCGTTTGAACTTGTCAGATTTGTTTGAGGTAATGGCTTGTGACGGATTTTATTTTAAGTACCATTTTGGCTTTGTTGTCTAGTGTGGGATTTTCTATTATTGCTAATGTACCAAAACGCGCCTTACTTGGGGCTGGTATTACAGGCGTCTGTTCTTGGATTGCCTATTATGTGTTAGATAGTGTGCATCATAGCATTGTGCTGCCCAATTTTATGGCATCGTTGGTGGTGGGGATGCTAGGTTTTTTCCTAGCGCGCCGTTTTCGTGTGCCTGTTACCATGATTTATGTCGGTGCACTGATTTCACTTGTACCAGGGGGGATGGCTTTTAGTACCTTGCAAAAATTGTCTGAAAATAATTTAACCGCTGTGCTGAAAGGGTTATTTAATACTGGTAGCGTCGCGATGTCATTGGCTTTAGGTATTGGGGTCGCTAATATATTTAACGGCTGGTTGTATCAGAAAAAAATGTGGTTACGCAAATAATTGACAACCGAATTCGTGGTACTATATACTTAAGTTGTTATATTAATCTCATTTGTTCAAAATTAAACACTCCTTGCGGGAGTAGCGGCGCACATGCGTGGGAAACTGACTTACCAAATCACATGATTTGGCGGCCAACCTTAAACAGCAAGACGCAAAGAATTTTTCTCTTAAAGGAGTGTGTTATTTTATGAGCACCAAATCAAGTGAAACTGATGACGTTCCGTTATTGAATTCATCAGATTTCTACCAACAGTCGTGGACAGAAACCGTGGATACATTGCAAGGCAATTTTCCAGACGGTTTGGATACACAGCAAGCTGCAGCGAGACTTGAAAAGTTTGGCTACAACGAAGTTACGAGCAAGAAAACGCCAAAATGGCAAATCTTCTTGCGTCAATTTAACAATGTCATTGTTTATATCTTGCTCGTAGCTGTCGCCTTGACGTTACTCATGCGCCACTATTCAGATGCCATCGTTATTGGTCTTGTAGTGATCATTAATGCCTTGATTGGCTATATGCAAGAAGTGAATGCTAGCAATGCGTTAGATAAAATTAAAAGCATGCTATCTGTTGAGGCGACCGTTATCCGTGATGGGGAACGTTTTGATATCCCATCGCGTGAATTGGTACCAGGCGATCTTGTTTACTTAGAGGCCGGGGACAACGTCCCAGCCGATTTACGGATCATTGATTCAGATAATTTACGCATTCAAGAATCCTCTTTGACAGGTGAAGCCGATTCTGTCTTAAAGGACAATATGCTGCTTGTGGGCCAAATACCGCTTGCTGAGCGTAGTAATATGGCTTATGCATCAACGGCTGTGACGAACGGTAGTGCCACCGGTATTGTTGTTGCGACCGGTGTGCAGACGCAAATTGGTCAAATTTCTCAAAGTGTTGCGGATGTTTCAGCACAAAAAACACCATTAATCCGTGAGTTGGATAGTTTGGGTCGTGGTATTTCTTGGCTTATTATTGTCATTGCGGTTGTGATGTTTGGGCTTGGTTGGCTCTTGCAAATTTATTCATTGCCAACGCTTGTAATGGCCATTATTGCGATGATTGTTGGGTCAATGCCTGAAGGGTTGCCGGCCGCAACGTCAATCATTTTAGCCACTGGGGTTAAAAAATTAACGAAAAAACATGCTATTGTTAAAACGTTACCTGCCGCTGAAACATTGGGAGCAGTGGATATTATTGCCTCAGATAAAACGGGTACCTTAACAAAAAATGAAATGACGGTTCAAGATATTGTGATCGGTCAGCATCATTATCACGTTACCGGTACGGGCTATGCACCGGACGGAGATATCTTACTAGATGATGTCATTGTTGATGCCGCAAAGGACCCAGCGCTTGAAATGTTTTTGACGATGGGACATCAAGCCAACGATACGTTCTTAACCAATGAAGATGGCACGTGGGAAATTAATGGCGAACCAACGGATGCAGCTTTCTTATCGGCTTACTATAAGGCCTTTGGCCTCAAGAAGCCAAAGTTAATCGAACTAGATCGCATTCCGTTTGATTCGGATTACCGTTATATGGCACGTTTAGTTCAAAACCAAAAGCAATCACGCTTTGTGGCGATTAAGGGTGCGCCTGATAAGCTCTTTGACTTGGCCAAAAATGATCCTAATTTTGATTTGAACTATTGGTCAACCTTAGCCTCTGGATTTGCAAAGTCAGGTAAGCGTGTGATTGCGGTGGGGTACATCGACGTCGCACCTGATGTGACTGAGGTAACCCATGAGCTATTGAAAAAGCTTGGCATTACCTTCTTGGGCTTGGCGGCAATCATTGATCCACCACGTCCTGAGGTGATTAAAGCCATCGCGGATATGCGTAGTGCAGGCATTCGCGTGAAAATGATCACGGGTGATAGCCCTGATACTGCCAAAGCAATTGGGCAACAATTGGGCTTGGCGGACAATATTCAAGCGATTACTGGTTCAGAAATTGAACAATTATCCGATGATGAACTCGCTAAGGCTGTCCCGCAATATGATGTCTTTGCCCGTACAACACCAAAAGATAAACTTCGGATTATTACAGCTTATCAAGCCAATGGCTTAGTGACTGCCATGACTGGTGACGGTGTGAACGATGCGCCGGCTTTGAAAAAGGCTGATATTGGAATTGCCATGGGTATCAAGGGAACAGACGTTGCCAAAGATTCCGCAGATATGGTTTTGGCTAATGATGACTTTTCAACGATTAAAGTTGCGATTGCACAAGGTCGTCGTTTGTATGATAATATTCGCAAAACGATTTTGTACTTATTGCCAACCAGTTTCGCCGAAGGGCTTATTGTGGTCTTTAGTATTTTGTTGCAGCAGCCGATGCCAC
Source organism: Leuconostoc lactis (assembly GCF_007954625.1). Taxonomy (NCBI): domain Bacteria; kingdom Bacillati; phylum Bacillota; class Bacilli; order Lactobacillales; family Lactobacillaceae; genus Leuconostoc; species Leuconostoc lactis. Next base: position 1,349,430 of record NZ_CP042420.1, read on the forward strand.
TAACAGCCACACAGTTGCTTTGGATTAACATGGTGTCAGCTTTGACGTTACAACTGGCGTTTATTTTCGAGCCGATGGAACCTGGCTTGATGTCACAACCCCCACGTAAAACATCGGCTAAGTTGATGAGTCGCTATGACGTTTTCCAGATGGTTTATGTCAGTGTGATTATCGCTGCTGTTGCTTTGGGAATCTTTGAGTACTTAGATGAAATCACTGGTTTTGCTGTGGCAAGTACGACCGCAGTTAACGTGATTATCTTTGGTAAAATTTTCTATCTCTTTAATATTCGAACAGCTGCACCAGCATTAAGTGCGTCATTCTGGACAAATCCAATGGCTTTCGTTGCCATTGGGGCGATGATTATTTTGCAACTTTTGTTCACGTATGTACCATTTATGCAAGGTGTCTTCACGACTGCAGGGCTATCATGGACGGATTGGCTTGTAGTCTTGGCAACCGGCTTCATTGTCTTGCTCGTGACAGAGTTAGATAAGTACCGCCGTCTTGCAAAACAAAAGCGTCGTACTGCTTAATTATTTGAAAAGCTACCTATATCGGGTAGCTTTTTTTGATGTTTTGAGATCGTGATTTGGGGTTATTCTGCTCATGGTTTAGACAACTTTTAAAATGGTTAGTTGATTTATTAAACCAACCAAGATATAATATTTTCTGGAAGCGCTTTCAATAAAAGACAGTAATCATATTAGGAGAAACACTGATGGGAACCAAACGCATTTCAAATCGTTTTATTTACTTTTTTGGCGCTTTAGGCGGCCTGTTATTCGGCTATGATACTGGCGTCATTTCTGGGGCCATGTTATTTATAGGGGACGAATTGGGGATTCAAGCGGGTTCATTTGAAGATGGCTTCGTTACCGCATCAGTCTTATTGGGTGCTATCGTCGGGGCGGCCATTATTGGGCCGCTGTCTGATAAGCTTGGTCGTAAGAAGCTGTTGCTGATCTCAGCAATTATTTTCTTTGTCGGTGCCTTAGGGTCGGGAATTGGCAGCAGTTATTTATTACTTGTGGCTTCTCGTGTACTACTCGGTATTGCGGTTGGTGCCGCATCAGCCTTAATTCCAACTTATTTAGCGGAGTTATCACCAGCGGATAAACGTGGTGGGATTGGGACATTGTTTCAATTAATGATTATGACAGGGATTTTCTTGGCGTATGTCTCCAACGAATGGCTGTCACCAAATGGCTGGCTTGGTCTTGATCAAAATGTTGGCTGGCATTGGATGCTGGGGTTAGCTGCGATACCAGCAGCCTTGCTATTCGTCGGCGGACTCTTTTTACCAGAATCACCACGTTTTCTGGTGAGAAAAGGCAAGATTGCTGAGGCAAAACAAGTCTTGCTCACTATGAATGGTGATCCGAAATTAGTCGCAGCAGAACTTGGTGATATTGAATTACAAGCGTCAATTCCGTCAGGTGGGTTAAAAGAATTGTTCGGACCAATGCCACGACCGGTATTGATTATGGCTTTTGGATTAGCTGTTTTCCAGCAAATCATGGGATGTAACACGGTCTTGTATTATGCACCTAAAATCTTTATTTCAGCCGGATTTAGTGAACACTTTGCCTTGCAATCACATATTGTGATTGGGGTATTTAATGTGATTGTCACAGCGATTGCGGTTAAAATTATGGATAAAATTGATCGTAAAAAGATGTTGACTTACGGTGCGATTGGTATGGGCGCTTCCTTATTAATCATGTCAACGGCGATGCTCTTTTTGCAGGCTGGGCATGGTAATCTTGGCTCATGGATTTGTGTCATCGCCTTGACACTTTATATCGCCTTTTTCTCAGCAACATGGGGTCCTGTGATGTGGGTCATGATCGGTGAAGCCTTCCCATTGAATATTCGAGGTTTGGGTAATTCATTTGGTGCGGTCATCAACTGGACAGCTAATTTCGGCGTATCACAGTCATTTCCAATGTTACTCATTGCCTTCACACCCGCACACGTTGTGAACGCTGAAGGTCAAGGGATTGCAAAGTTGTTCATCATTTATGGTGTGATGTGTTTTGCCGCAATTTGGTTTATTCACAAGTATACGATTGAAACCCGTAATCGTACATTGGAATCTATTGAAGCTGAATTACGCTCACGCGCTCATGCAAAGGGCTATACCGCAGATGAAAAAGCCATTGAAGCTTGATATACAGCATAAGACATATTAAATTTTAGTGTCAATAAATCACCGTCATAGGATTGCGTTTCGCGTTAAATCAACCCTATGACGGTGATTTTTTTTGTATAAATTGTTAGCAGAAACAGAACTGTAATTATTTTGACCACAAGACGCAATACAATTTCTTATATTTTTCTTAACAATCTTATCAAATATGTTATAATTTAATAGTCAATTTGTTTGAAAGAGAGAAAATGCATGAAAAAATCTTTGTTAGTAGGTGCGGTTGCGGCATCTATGGTTGGTGTCCAGGCATCAACCGCTTCTGCCAGCACAACTTATCGTGTCAAACCAGGGGATACGTTGTATGACATTGGCTTACAGCATAATTTAAGTGTGAGCCAACTCAAAGCATTGAATCGTTTGAATTCAGATACTATTCATCCTGGGGATGTGTTAGTGTTGGGTGAAGAAGACGCTAACAAACCGGCACCCGCAACGCCAGCGACTACGGCAGCAACTTATACCGTAAAGTCTGGGGATACGCTATCTCGGATTGCGGCGCAATTTAAGATGAGCGTAGCGGAAATTGCGGCATTGAATCAAATTTCAAATGTTAACGCGATTAATGTGGGTCAAGTGTTAAAAGTCAATGGCACAACAGCCAATACCAATACGAACACCAATCAGACGAACACTTCAAAGCCAGCAGCATCTAACGCTGCTAGCTATACAGTCCAGTCTGGTGATACGCTCTCAAAGATTGCTGCTTCGCACCAAATGTCGCTCTCACAGTTGGCTGCGTTAAACGGCATCACGAACCCGAACTTAATTCGTGTTGGTCAAGTACTCAAGGTAACGGGGGCGACTAACCACGCGCAACCGTCTGCACCTGCTGCACCAACACAGCAACCAGCAGCGCCGGCTGCACCCACAACTAATAATGCGACAACTTATACGGTTAAGGCCGGTGATACGCTCTCAAGAATTGCGGCCCAGTTTAAGATGAATCTGGCCCAAATCGCCGCGTTGAATCAAATTTCGAATTTGAATGCAATCCGCGTGGGACAAGTTTTGAAGGTGTCTAACGCCGCTGGTTCAAATAATACACAAAATACAACCCAGCCTTCTGCAGGAGCACCAACGAACACGGCACCAAGCACAACAGGTTATACCGTTAAGTCTGGTGATACTCTGTCAGCAATCGCTGCGGCCAACGGTGTTTCATTGGCGAACTTGCTCAGCTGGAATAACTTATCATTACAAGCCATTATCTATCCTGGACAAAAGCTAACGATTCAAAAGGCTAACAATGCCACGGTCACAACACCAAACGCACCGTCAACTAATACAACCCCAACGGGAACGCCATCAACGAACGGTAGTTACACGGTGAAGTCAGGGGACACATTGTATGGCATTGCAGCAAAGTTAGGCACGAACGTCCAGACGTTACTGTCTTTGAATGGTTTGCAATTGTCAAGCACCATTTATGTCGGGCAAGTTTTGAAAACAACAGGCGCACCAGTTGCTGGTGCCGGCACAGCCACATCAACACCAACACCAGTAACGCCGACCGTCTCAAAACCTGCTGCACCAAATGGTGTTTCAACAGCTGGCTTAAGTGCTGCGCAAGCCGCATGGTTGCGGACAGCGGTTGTTGATGCGCAAGCGGCAACAGCAGGGACAGGTGTTTTGGCATCCGTGACGGTTGCCCAAGCGATTCTTGAAAGTGGTTGGGGCCAATCAGCTTTGGCTTCAGCGCCATACCATAACCTGTTTGGCATCAAAAAAGGCTTTGGTTGGACTGGTGCTGTCGTGAATATGAACACGTCTGAATTTGAAAACGGTAAGTGGGTCACGGTTGTGGCACCATTCCGCGCTTATGGTTCACAAATGGCATCGTTCCAAGATCACACTAATTTCTTACTGGCTAACAGTCGTTACGCAGCCAATGGGGTTACTAATGCGCCAAATTACATCGCGATGGCGACTGGTTTGCAAGCTGCTGGTTATGCCACAGCGCCAACATATGCAAGTGCGTTAATTAACTTGGTTGAACGTTATAATTTACAGTCATTGGACTAACACGATAAATCTCATGTTAAAAAGCTATCTTAAACGATAGCTTTTTTTGTTGTCGTGATGGATTTCAACCTCTGAAAAATTAAATTTGTCATATAATTTTGTATTATATAAATTTGTTTGACAAATTAAAAACACCCTGATAAACTGAAGTTATCATATAAATGTAACCGCTTACACTTAGGGAAAATTAAGAAAAAAGGTGACGAGATGGCAAAAATGTCAGATACTTTGAACAACAAAGTGATTCCGGTTGTGATGAGGTTTGTGAATACACGCCCGATTACGGCGATGAAAAATGGGATGCTATATCCAATTCCATTTATCATTGTTGGGGCAATCTTTCTGATCTTGGGACAATTCCCATATCAACCCGTAGCTGCCTATTTCACGAAAATTGGCATTGATGATTGGTTCATGCAAGCGTACAATGGCTCGTTTGCGATCATGGCCCTGTTTGCAGTCTTTGGGATTACTTACTCGTGGGTGCATGACTCAGGGTATGATGGGGTCCCAGCTGGATTATTAGCGATTGTCACGGATATTATCCTGCAACCGAATCATGTGACAACGGTGGCCAATGTCCTAGATAAGACGAAGACATCTACTAACTGGATGGCAGAAAATGCCATTGATAAAGCTTGGCTTGGTGGTAAAGGCATGATCTTAGCCATTATTATCGGAATGCTGGTCGGTTGGATTTATACCTGGTTCATGAAGAAAGGGATTACGATTAAATTGCCAGAACAAGTGCCAAGTAACGTGGCGGCTTCATTTACAGCATTGGTACCGGCCGCTGCGATTATCACTGGTGCGACAGTTGTGTACGGTTTGTTCCAGAAGTTAGGGCACACCACATTTGCAGAATGGATCTATCGCATTATCCAAACACCGCTGCAACATGCTTCAGATGGCCCATTCGGGGTATTGTTGATTACCTTAGTCCCGGTATTCCTTTGGTTCTTCGGAGTCCATGGTTCAACAATTGTCTCAGGCATTATGCAACCCTTGTTGATTAGTAACAATGCGGACAACTTGACGTTGTATCAAGCTGGGAAATTGTCATTAGACAACGGCGCACATATTGTGACCCAATCATTCTTCGAACAGTTTATCACAGTCACTGGCGCTGGGGTCACAATTGGCTTGGTGGTGTATATGATCATTGGCGCAAAGTCAGTGCAGATGAAAACACTGGCCAAATTAGAAATTGGGCCAGGACTCTTCAACATTAACGAACCCGTTTTGTTCGGAATCCCACTGGTGTTGAATCCTGTGATGGTTGTGCCATTCATCTTAGCACCCGTCGTCACTGGTTTCAGTACGTATTATGCGATTAAATTTGGCATCATTCCACCATTAAATGGGGTCTATGTGCCTTGGACAACCCCACCAATTATTTCTGGTTTCATCGTTGGTGGTTGGAAGGTCATGCTTTGGCAAATCTTTATGTTGGCAGTCACGATCCCAATTTATTGGCCATTTGCACAAAAGTACGACAAAATTTTGGTTGCCCAGGAAAAGGCAGTTTAATTTTTAATCAGTTAGAACAAGTTATTTAGGATAAAATGTAAGCGATTACATTGTGCATTAAAGAAAGTGTAGGGAATTACGATGGCAACAAAGACAATTATGTTAGCATGTGCAGCGGGGATGTCAACCTCAATGCTTGTTTCAAAGATGCAAAGTGCAGCATCGGCACAAGGGAAAGATTATGAAATTTTTGCAACATCTACATCTGATGTTGACAATGCCTTGTCACAACGTCATCCAGATGTGTTATTACTCGGACCACAAGTGGCTTACTTAAAGAATGAGGTTAAAGCAAAGACCGATGCAGCTGGTGTCCCAATGGATGTTATCAATATGATGGATTATGGCATGATGAAGGGCGATAATGTTTTGGCAACTGCGGAAAAGATCATGGGTTAAGTGATATGAATGATGAACGAATGGTTGTCATTATGGGCTTAATCTTGAATGGTGGTGATGCGAAATCACACGCGTTTCAAGCCATTCAATTGGCTAAGACTGGTGATTTTGCAGGCGCACGTACTGAAATACAAGCAGCCGATGAAGCCCTTAAAGCAGCACATGATATCCAAACGGATATGTTGACGAAAGCGGCACAAGGGGAACACATTGAAGTTGATCTGTATATGTTACATGCGCAAGACCACTTAATGAATGGCATTACCTTCCGAGATCTAGCAGTTGAAATTATTGCGCTTTACGAACGCCAGGCAGGCTAAGGAGAAAAATACACATGTCAAAAGAAACGTATCAATTGAATCAAGACTTTTTATGGGGTGGCGCAATTGCCGCGCATCAAGCTGAAGGTGCATGGCAGGCTGGCGGAAAAGGTGTTAGTATCGCTGACGTGCTGACCGCTGGCGCGCACAATTTACCACGCCAAATTACTGACGGTGTGGTTGAAGGGTTGAATTACCCTAACCATCACGGGATTGAATTTTACGATACGTACAAAGAAGATTTAGCCCTCATGGCAGAAATGGGCTTTAAAGCCTTTCGGACTTCGATTGCTTGGACGCGAATTTTCCCTAATGGGGATGATGCCGAACCAAACGAAGCTGGTTTAGCCTTCTATGACGACTTATTTGACGAAATGCATAAACACGGCATTGAACCAGTGATTACGTTACAGCATTTTGAAATGCCTTATCACTTAGTTGAAGCTTATGGGGGCTGGTCAAATCGTCAAGTCATTGATTTGTTTGTCAGATATGCGGAAGTGGTGTTTAAGCGCTACCGTGACAAGGTGACTTACTGGATGACACACAATGAAATTTCCAACCAAACTGCTATTTCAGATGACCCAATCTATCAATTCTTAGTTTGGACAAATTCAGGTATTCGCTTTGATGAACAGGCGACATTGAAAGATAAGCAAGAAGCGATGGTGCAAGCAGGGCATTATGAGTTAGTGGCTTCTGCACGGGCGGTTAAGATTGGGCATGAGATTAATCCAGACTTCGTGATTGGTGGGATGGCCAATGTGGCACCATTTTATCCTGCCACACCAAGTCCAGCAGATATGTTGGCTTGGCAAAAAGCACGTCAGGCGCGTGACTGGATGATGGATGTACATGTCCGCGGTGAATATCCAAGTGATATGGAAAAGTTCTTTGAACGTTCAGGGTTCCGACCAGATATTACCGACCAAGACCGTGAAGATCTGAAGGCAGGGGTGGTTGATTATATGGCCATTTCCTATTACAACTCGACAACTGTTCGCGCAGTTGCGGACAAAGATGCCGAAATGGAAGACTTCGGTAACTTTGAAATCGTTAAGAACGATTACATTAAAACCAATGATTGGGATTGGGGAATTGATCCACAAGGCTTGCGTTTCACTTTGAATGAAATGAACGAATTGTATCCTGGATTAAAGATCATGATCGTTGAAAACGGGATTGGGGCTTATGACACAATCGAAGCCGATGGGACAATTCACGACCCATATCGTGTTGACTATCTCCGTGAGCACATTCGTGAAATGGAAAAGGCAGTTGTACTGGATGGCGTTGACGTGATTGGTTTCTTATCATGGGGACCAATTGATATTGTGTCAGCTGGTACTGGCGAAATGAAGAAGCGTTATGGCTATATTTATGTCGATCTTGACGATATGGGCGAAGGCTCAGGGCAACGACTCAAAAAAGATAGCTTTTATTGGTATCGAGAAGTTATTGCGAGTGGTGGTCAAACACTAGATTAAGCAACATATGTGATGATAACGCAAAAAAACGGTTAGATTAAGTTCTAACCGTTTTTAGTTGGTCACGTTAAAATAATCATCGTAGGTTAAATAATCGATCCAATTTTGCTCTTGGATAATAAAAGATTGGGTGGCGGTTTGCTTAACAAACGCTTCATCGTGAGACACCAAGACAATTGCTGCTTGAGAATCGTTGATGAAGTTAGTCAAGGCCAATACACCATCATAGTCTAAGTAATTGGTTGGTTCATCTAACAATAAGATGTCAAAGGGCATCATCAAATTTAAAGCTAATTGCACTTTCAAAAGTTGTCCACCGCTCAATGTATTTGGGGATCTGCTCAAAATGTCTGAACGGATACCCAGTGCGCCACAGACATCGCGGATGACTTGTAGGTTCATCCCCGACATTGCCTGTAGTTGTGGCAGTAATGGTTGGTCAGCGTTGAATTGGCTTTGGATATTTTGATGAAAATAATTCACGCGGTGCCGTTTTTGCATCACATCGTGAAAAATCGCCTTGAGTAACGTTGATTTACCCGCGCCGTTGGCCCCAAGGATTGCTACCACTTCACCAGATTGGAGGCGGATGTTAATTGGATTGTCAATTAATACGAGGTCATCACGTATTAAGCGATCCAACGTCACGTTTTGCATGATCCTTTTGGGCTGCTGATAGGTCGTGAGTAATTTAAGGCCCATCTTTTCAAATGGTTTACCGTGAGCAGTTTGCTGGATATCAGCACGTATTTTTTTAACTTTTTTCTCTAAGCCATTTTGAACTTTATCCTTTCGGCCAGCTAAACCAATCGCTTTTTTCTCAGAATTGGAAACCTTTTTGGCCTTTTTGGCATTCGTCGCTTTTTCCTGCATGCGGGCCAGTGAGGCGAGTTGTTGCTGTCTTTGTTTTCGGGCAACCTCGTATTGCGCATATTGTTGCTGGATTTTATTGGCTTGCAGTTGCTGAAAGGTCGCAAAATCGGTGGGATAAAAGGTTATATTTTTTTGGTCAATCACTAATACGGCAGTGGCGATTTTGGCCAAGAATGCTGCATCATGGCTAACAACTACCGCGATACCTTTAAAATGTTTTAGTTGGTTGACTAAATATTGGATGCCCGCTTGATCTAAGTTTGAGGTTGGCTCATCGAGTAGTAAGACGTCTAGTCGTTGAGAAAATGCGTGCTGCAAGCGTTGACGTTGGCTTTCGCCTGGGCTATTTTGGGTATTGTCATCGTAAAATTGTGGGACGAGCAGGGTATACCCATCTGACTGGATGGTGCCGCTTGTTGGCATCAAGTTTTTAACCAGTAAATTAAGTAGGGTGGATTTACCCGATCCGTTATCACCAATTAAGGCAACCCGTTGCTTAGGGCTTAATTTAAAATTGACGTTTTCAAATAATAGCGCTTCAGTTGTGAAATTGAACGTGAGATTATTAGCGGTAATCATGATTGTTGTACCTCGGAAAAACTGGTGTCACGTTCCAAGTCGTCGGTCATCTCGAACAATTGCCGATTGTGTCTAACGGCAGTGAACGGACACGGATTATGCGTGCATGGTTTGATCTAGTTGATTTATCATTTTATCACCTGATTTCTTAATGTTGTTACCATAATACATGGATAACGCCTACAAAACAATTAATTTGATGAAATAAGTGTATAATGAAGCCAGCTAAACGTGGTGTAAATTTTGTTGTTAACGTTTAATATATGGTTGGACAAGAACAACGTATGATGCGATTAAAGGTCAGTGATGGATAACATAATGTGTATGATTAATTCAGTGGCATGTCACAACAGTTGGGGAATTAATGGCTCAGCATCAGTAATCGATGTGGGAGAGATAAGATACGAATTTACCTGATAATAAAAAGCAGTAACTACATAAATAGTAGTTACTGCTTTTTTTGTCAAATAATTATCGGGTACGTGTCTGCTGTCTTTGTTGATGACTATTCTCTTTCATAATAATTTTCTAAGAGCGCACAATACTCAGCATCTTTGCAGAAATGTAAACCATAGTAATGGCAATTATTGCAAAAATCCAAATAGGAAGTTCACTATCGCGAATTGCAAATAAAATCCCACCCAATATCATCAAAATGATTATTCCAATTGACGAATGTTGTTTTATCATAGAAAGACCCCTCCATTGGTAATCCGAATCTTGTTAAAACAATATAAAGCTTAATCGTAACACCATAATACTAACACTTTATTCTTATATAATTAAAGAATGTGAATTTGTATTAAGTAACTATCGAAATTCCACCAACAATATCATTAATCACTGACAGTGCACTATACGCATCTGATTACAGTTTGACTGTTATGCAAACTCACGAAGCCAGTTTTGCTGGTGCTGAGGCGTTCATTCAATACATTCAAGACAAGGTTATCAATACTTACGGAGATTCAAGACTTGAGTTAATTGGTATTTTGGCCGTATTAATACAAGCTGGCGCACCAGTAGATGAAGCCATAATTGTTAATACTACCGAGGACTTTAAAAAAAGTAATATCCTTGACCCTAAAATACCCGCAATGCAACGTATTAAAAGATATGGTATTACTGGTAAACACGACATGAGGGTATTTACAGGTTACGAAAACGTGACTGACGAAGTTCTAAAAAGAATAGAAGATATTGAGTATGTCTAACCTACTAATTCAATTAAAAAGAAACAAAGCTAACCTTACACTTAAAGTGATCACTAAAGTAGCAGATTTTGAAAATGAAAAAACCTCGAAAGTTGTTTTAACTTTCGGGGTACAACACAAAACAGGGCCTTTTTAGTCATTGTAATGATTAATTATTTAAGTAAGGCAACACCAAACACAACAACTAGAAAGATCACAATAACTACTGTGAGCGCCATGCCAATCGGATTACGTGGATTGATCGACCAGCCCAAGCCAATAGCTTTAGGCACAAACAAGGGCGCTTTTATACCTGTTTGTTCAGGATAAGCGAGCCAGTAGCGATAAGTGGATAGCGCAATCAACACCAACGCTAATAGGGCGACAATAATCAATACGAGTTTGTGGTCGGCAGGTTGAAAGATGACCAAACCCATGACAACCAGCAACATGAGTGCTATCAGACTCGCTAAAATAATATCTAAAATCTTTAATTTTTTCTCTGAATTCATGATGACAACACCTATTGGTTAGAATAGCTTTATTTTAACACTATTGCGTTTCAAAGTTGGTTGTAAGGGTTTGCGTGATTGTTTCTAGTACGCTGGTTTTAAGGGCATCCAGTGGTGCGCGATAAATCAAGTTGACGGGGCGTTGGAAGCTCTCATCAAGTGGGACATAGGGGATGTGATCAGCAATTAATTTTTGCGAAATGATTGTTTTCCCAAAACCAGCCCGCAAGAGCGCTAACATAACATCGGTGCTTGTGATACTGAGGTAGTTGTCTGGTAACCCGTGTTGGGCAAAATAGCGATCCATATGCGCACGGGCACTGGCGCCGATTTCACGGAGCAACCAGGTATCACCACTGCCGGCCAGCACTAATTGGTCCGTCATAAGTGGCACAACCGATAGACTCGAATCCATGACCGGTTGTTCGACAAAGGCAAAATCAACTGTGCCTTGCGCGATTTGTTGCATCAAGTCTTGTGAATTACGCATTTCCACCGTAAGTTGAACCGGTAATTGTGTGAGTGCCGGTATCAAATGAGGGACCAACGTTAGCGCTGAAAAGTGCGAGGCACCAATCTTAAGCGCGACTTTTTCGGTCGCATTGTCACGGTTTGAGAAGAACTTTTGTGCCTGTTGCCAATCGGTGAGTATTTTTTGTGCTTGCGGGTAAAATAAATCAGCTGCTGCGGTCCGTTGTACCTCTGATTTTTTACCACGTGTAAACAGATCGACGCCTAAGGCGGCTTCTAAATGTTTAATATGGGACGAAACACTCGGTTGACTGATGAATAATTGGTCTGCGGCTTTAGTAAAGCTCCGAACTTGATAAACCGTGATAAACGATTGAATATATTGCAACATGTCACGTTCTCCTCATACAAAAAGGTGCTCTTATGCTTGCTTTTGTGCTGCTCGCCACGCTTGTTCCCAAGCTTGAGTGGCCTGTTGGATGGCATCCCAAGGGGCAGCAATTGGCGGTGAATAAGACAAATCCAAGTCACTGACCGCACTCACAGTCATCTTGTTGAAAATTGCGCTGGACAAAACGTCTGACCGCTTTGCGACTTCTGAGCCAAATTGGCCAATCAGTTGTGCACCCAGTAATTGACCAGTATGTTGATCGCCAGTAATCTGGATGGTGATTTTGGTAGCGCCAGGAATGTAAGCCTTATGGTCATCGACTACACTGGTGACACTCAGTGGTGTGAAACCAGCCTGTGTGGCCTCATCCGGTAACAAGCCCGTCCGCACGGCTACTTTGTCAAATGCTTTGAGGACTTGGCTACCGACAATGCCTTGAAATGGGGTTGCTAAGCCAACGGCATGCGCACCAGCAATTCGACCCTGTTTATGGGCTGTCGTGCCTAATGGCAGATAGGTCGTGCCTAACAGGCGATGCTTGGTAATCGTCAAGTCACCCGCAGCGTACACATCTTCAAGATTGGTTTGCATGAAATCATTGACCATAACGGCACCGTTTTCAGCCAATTCGGCACCAGCATGGGCGAGGAGAGTGCTGTTAGGTTTTACGCCGGTGACGACGAGAACGAGATCAAATGCAGCTGCTTGGTCCCCAATCACGACGCCATCAGATGTTATCTCTGATACGGTATAGTCAGTCACAACGTCAACACCATTTTCACGTAACGTGTCGTGCAGTAAGCGGCTCATGTCAGGCGACATGGTCGAAAGAATTTCAGGTCCACGCTGGTAAAGTGTCGTTTGCACCCCGCGTTTGACCAATGCTTCGGCCATTTCAATCCCAATATAACCGGCGCCAACAATCGCAGCTGTTTTGGGTGTCGTGGTCGTCACGTGTTGATCAATGGCAAAGTAGTCGGCCATGTCATGCAAGACAAAGGCATTGTCAACGCCTTTAATGTGACTGGTTTCTGGCAATGCGCCCGTACCAACAATCAGCTTCTCATATACAAAGTCACCGCGGTTGGTTGTCACCCGATGGGCTGCTGGATCAATCGCATTAACCGTGGTTTCTAAGTGAAAATTAACACCAGTTGCTTCTAAATCAGCCAGGGTGCGGTGGCGCAAGTGTTCCCAACTAGGGACTTCACCACTAAAAGCGTAGGGAAAACCGCAAATCGATAAGTTTGGATAGCTATCCGCTAACAGTAGGGTAACGTCGGTGTCTGGTGCTAGTTCTTTAGCACGTAAAGCCGCCGATATGCCAGCGTCACTCCCACCAATAATCAGTAATGTCGTTTGAATCGTCATTTTCATACTCCTTTAAACACACTTAGCATACCATGATTTTTAATTGTATTTGATAATTAAATCGTTGTTTTTAATCAGTAGATGATAAATATGATGGCTAGGTACGGTTGAATTGTCTATCACAAAAATTGTATAATAAAGCAATTCAAAAATGCACAAAGGACGTACCTGCATGTCAAACTTATTTTCAGTTGATACACCAACTGTTGAACCACATTACAATCAATTTGAACCACAATCAACGCGTGCCAAAGAACTGATGGCTGATCCTGAAGTGATTAAGATCGCTGACGGTATCGATTTAACGGACACAGTTGCTTTATATGATTTAGGGAAAGAACCAGCTGACAAAATGTCTGGGATTGCTGGTCAGTTGCTGGATAAACTGACGGTTGCTGATACGATTGGGTCGACGAAAGTTTTAGACGCGTTGGTCAAATTAACCAAGCAAATTGAGTTTAAAGAATTGAAACTAGACCAAGAGCGTGGGCTAAAGGCTTTGTTCCGTCGCGCTGAAGCCACGCTTAAAGCACGTGTTGCCAAATACCAATCAATTGGTAGCGAGGTCAATGCGTTATTTGTGGCGCTGAAGTCCTATGAAAACACGATTCAAAAGCGTGTTGATGATATGGATCAACTCGCTAGTGCCAATGCGGCCTATGCTAAGAATTTGGATCAGTATATTGCCTTGATTTACATTTTGCGTAACCGTCAAGCTATGACAGTGCAAAACACGTTATTAGCGGCACAAGCTGGGGATGAAGCAGCACAAATTGCTTTGCCAAAACTGCAACAAGTCGCCGAGGTGTTGGATAAACGCGCGTTTGATTTGGAGCAAGCGAAAGCAATGGCCACGATTACAGCGCCACAAATCAAACAAACGCAAGATAATAATCTGAATTTAATTCAGCAGTATCATGCAGCCTTTATTAATACAATTCCGGCTTTGCAGACTGGCTTGGTACAAGCCGTGACGGCATTGCAGGGGAATTATGCGCAACAAGGCTTGAATGCACAAAAGCAAGCGACCGCCGATTTGATGAAGAAAAACGCAGAACGTTTGGCTGTCAATAATAAATTCATTTTGGAATCAAGTGGGCAACCAACAGTTTCTGTTGAAGACATGCAAAGCATTGTCACAACAATCCTCAATGCCGTTCAAGAGACGAAAACGATTGAACAAGAGAATGCTAAAAAACGTGAAGCGTCACGTGAACAAATGGCCAAAATGATGACTGATTTTAAAGCAGCCGTTAATGATGTGAAGGTAACAGATAATGGGCAAGAAAACAGTTAAAACATTGGCACGGCAGGCACAAGATGAGTTGCTTGAAGCCTCAAATAATAGTGCATTGCTACAAGGCGATTTTGCTACAAAAGCTTATCAGATGGATGTTGTGCGGATTGAAACGACCTTGGCTGAACTCAATATTTTACTCGAGATGCCGGCGATGATTCGGACGGGATTTGAACAAGATGATACGCAGGAAACCATCACGATCCCGACAGTTTTTGCTAAAGTTGACGGCTTGCCAACGAATGAAAAGCCATATTGGCAACACCTCGACAGCATTCGCGATACTACAGGTTTGCAGGCGTTGGTAACACGACACATGACCGCAAGTGATTGGCGCATTTCATTAGCAGACTTTGATGCCATTATGGCCAACTTGACGCCACAAACGGTGCAACAATCTGATGCTTGGGCGTATCAGGTATTAAACAAACTACTGCAAGATAAAATTGCTGAAGCCATTGTGGCATTACTCAATGACTGGCCAATTAGTGTCCCGCAGACGACTGAAAATCAGCAAACTGTTTTATCGGTTTTGTTAGACCTACCAAAAGAGTTATTAGAAATGAGTCTTGAAGTGGATTACCCAAAGGAAGTGCCATTACTAGCTGTGGTACATCAAGAGTCCATGGGTGAAATCACATTTGAAGATGTCGTTGCTTATAATATGTTTCATCAACTGGGCTGGGATATTGTGATTTATTCGCCACATGCTTTTGCATCATTAGAAAATTACATGACATCCGATAGTTATGACCATTTTAGCTATGATAAAGTCCGGGCAACAGCATCAGCGACTGGCGATCCGAAAAAATCCTTCCTGCAAAAATTGTTTGGTAATTAGGAGAAAAAATTGAAACGTATCACACATCACATGGCCAAGTTATGGCTAGTATTATTGATTGCACCATTATTTGCGATTGCCCCAGATAACGCGGCAGCACGTAGTTTTAGCGGTAGTGGGCGTGCAACCGGTGGTAGCCGTACAACAACACGCTCCAATCCAGGGTCGACGTTTAGAAGCTATCAACGACCACAAACGCAAACACCAAATGCTAATACCTATAACAATAAATACCGTATCAACCGTAATACCAATTCAAACACACGTTATCAATCTTATCGGACACAATCACGACAAAATGGTGTGATGTCTGACTTTGGGCGTAGTTTAACGCGCGGCATTGGTTGGGGTGCTGGCTGGGCAATTGGAAACCATATGGGAAATTCTTTATGGCATACCATGTTTGGCTTTGGTAGCAACACTTATTATGATCAAAATGGGCAAATGCAGACGCAATCAGGCGGCTATGCCGGCTGGGTAGTTTTGATTCTAGTCATTGTGATTGTTATTTTGATTGTTAAGTTACTGCGACGGCCAAATTATTACTATCGCCGCCACGAATATTAAGCAAAAAAAGCAACGATTACAATCGTTGCTTTTTTTATGCTGTCCTATCATGTTGTGGGGTACACGACGTGAAAGGTTTCTAGGAGCATATTAGCATTTTGTTCATCAAATACGCGACCTTCAGATTGGTACTCTTCAACAAAAAATGCATGATGAACGTTACGCCAATAGGCTAAACTACGATCACCTTCGCCTTCAAGATAGGCATGTTTGGCATCAACATCAAGGTATTTTGTGGCTACGACACAATCATTTTTGATCACGCAAACCGCCTGATTTTGGCTATCTAAGACCACATCATAGGCACCTGTTTGTGGTAACGGGTCATCGTCTTGATATAAATCAAGCGCACTGGTAGTGGCCGTTTTGACACCACTTAGAACAAGGTCAGCTAACTCATCGGAATCAACGCCAAATTGGAACGCTGATTGCAGCGTGGCGTTTTCGGGGATTGCGTTAGCTTTTTTAGCTTTTTCGAATAATGCTTCTGGGGTCATTGGGGTTCTCCGTATTCTTAAATTTGACAATAGGTAAATGGTCTCTGTAGTATCATGACATCCCCATCTCGGCAAAATACTGTGTAATCATTGGTTTGATAGCCACTTGGAATGTCGTGTCGTTAAAATACAATGTCATTAAGATTCGCTTCCAAGCAGATAGGCGATAGTATGCCGCGTTATTAGCATCTAATTCATGATACTGTGACCACAACTCATCATTTAATTGCTTTATAAAGTTTAACGTATGGTGATGATCAGTTTTACGATTTGATGAAACAGCTAAAATAACCCTTGCTAACCTTTCTTCTTCGTCGTCTAAAAAGGGACTAGTTTGCTTATATAGCACATTTTTAATAGCATCTAATGCTTGTTTTAGTTGAATTGAACTAAATGATGGGTGTGTTGCTGCTTCGGTAAGTAAATCACTACCATGTGCAATGCCATGCGCCCAACCGTGTTCCTGAGTAAATCCGCGCCAATCATCTTCAGTATTTAAGTATGTTATTGACCAGGCTAACCATGTTTGTCTTTCAAAGTCAGATAAAAAGGCATTTTCGTTATCTACGTGTAGCATAAGGCTACCGAGTAGGGCTGTAAAAGTTCTGGTGTAGATGTCATCTTTGTTTTGCCCTGTAATCCCAAAGAACAGCAATTGCTTTGTAGTGACATCATCAGCAATGCGTCGCATTTGTTCGTTGGTGAAGCAATGATCTAAAAAACTATGACAGAATGAGTTAAACACTAATTGGTCTCTTATATCACTATCAAGATCACCGATATGTGTTACTAACCATGCACATTGCTGATCAGAATATGTCGCGTTTGTTTGGTTTAACAATGACGTGAGTATAGCTTTCATATGATGCCTGTCCTTTATTCTTGTGCGCTACGGTTATCGATAACACGATATTTTTTAAGATGATACTTTTCTGTGGTTTCTAATTTAAAAATTATTTTACGGGAATGCAGGTTGATAATCAAGTTGGCATTAGAGCGTGTACTATACTGGTTTCCAATGATAAGATTTCTCATTATGGTATAATGATTTAGTAGATTACGGGGGTAACATGCGTCAAAAAGATTTTACAACAGAGGAATCAGCAGATTTGTTAGCGCAAATAACAGACCTGATTTTAGATAGTAGTATTCGTGAAGATGAACGGCAAATTTTACTAGTTGCTAAAGCGAGACTAGAAAAGCACCAGTATCTACCTAAAATTGTTGCTGATTTAAAAAATAGTTTAACACCATTAGCTGTGAAAAATAGCTTGTCTCAGAAGGTGGCACCGTTCTATCTTCAAATAACAAATTTCAAATATGCCGATAAATACATGGGGCTTGGATTTGGTTTCGGCATGAACTTTGGTGGTCATTGAGCTGGGGTTAGGATTAGTTCGATAGATTTGTGCTTTTGATGATTACCATCTACAATTTAGATACTAGCTTTGTTGATATGAAATTGTAGATTGACTAAATGTAGTAAGGACATTGAGATGATAGAAAAATACTCACAAAAAAGAGATGAAGTTTATGATCTTATGCGTGGTCAAAAATTTCGTGCGATTGGTCGATTAGTTATTGCGGTATTATATGATCTCCTTGTTATTGGAACACTTTTTATCCGAAAATCTTTGTGGGTGAACATAATACTGGTACTTTTGGCAGTAGTTGTTACAATTTTAACGACACTGTTGATCAATAAGTATTTTAGAATCCTAAAGTACCTTCGATATACAAAGATAAATAATATAGATATCCAAGATATGGATGTGATTGATGAACAGTTTAAATCTTTGAAAAAACACAAGTATCCTCTTGGTGTTTATGAGAATGATAATGATTATATGCTAGAATGGATGCCGTACAAACGATATGGCCATGCAACGACGATTCTAATTTCTAAGGCACAATTTAATATGTACTAGAACCATGATAAGCTAGAGGAGATTATTGCAATTATTAAAGAGGGTGCTGAAAAGGCTTATCGAAAAAATAGTATGTATGTACTTAATCAACATTTTTATGTTGATGATACAACAGTAAATCAAGATGCCAAATCAATCGATAAGCCATAGTAAAAACCACAACTTAATTAAGTTGTGGTTTTTATTTGCATAAGTTTATATGTTATATTTTTGCTACTGTGTCACCAGGTTTCAATACCACATCTGTAAAAATAATGGTATGAGGTGAGAGTGCTTGGTTGGCAATTGTTGTAATAGCCAGTTCACCCATTTGGATAAAATTTTGTTGGACGGCTGTTAAACGAGGTCGTGTGAGCTGGGTGAGATCCGTACCATCAACGGTGATAATTGACAGGTCATCAGGGACACTAACGCCAGCATCTTTAGCACTATTCAGAATACCAATCCCAACAATGTCAGCAGATCCAATCACTGCAGTGAAGGGTAATGGCACGCCAAAATTTTGAATGGTCTCAAGACCGGTCTGATAAGCATTTTCAATACCCCAAATAAAGGCCGGATTATAATGAATCTCATGTTTTGCTAGTGCATCAATGAAGCCTTGACGCCGTAACGTCGCGACTACCGAGTCTGGATCAGCGGCACCAATTAACGCGATTTGACGATGCCCCTGATCATATAAATAATCAACGATGGTATGCATCATCGCATAATTATCAGAAGAAATAGACGTAATGCCATTATTTAATTGATTGGAAATACTCAAAAGGTGTGTGTCAGCCGTCATTAATACATCAAAAACAGCTGTTTCAAGGTCAACCGCCAACATCACCACAGCTAACAATTGTCGTGAGAGCAATGATTTGACCGTTTTAATTTGGTGCTGGACATCATTTTCCAGAAAAACAATTAACAATTCATATTCCAGTTCAAATGCTTGACGTTGCATACCTTTAATAATTTCATCAGCAAAGTTGGTATGTGTTGCAGGGACAAGTACGCCAATCACGCGACTTGCCTTTTGTGACAAATCGGCAGCCGATTGATTTTTATAATAACCCATCTCTTCGGCGAGTTGGCGGACGCGCTGGGCTGTTTCCGCACTAAAACGCCCACGATTTGTCAAAATTCGTGAGACGGATGCCGCTGAAATGCCGGCGCGATTTGCAATGTCCTTAATTGTAATAGCCATAATCCATATTATAGCGTAAAGTCGGTTGACAAACAAAATGAAAGCGTTTACAATACGAAGTGCGTAAACGTTTACTCAAAATCCAAAAAAGATTATGTTTAACATGCTAGCAGTCTTAAATGTAGTCGGGTTCTCAACTAGACAAAATTATCACTTAAAGGAGAGTGACTATGTTGAATCGTACGACGCAAAACAGGGGACAGCTGCCGATGCTCACCAGTATGCAGCTATTCCTGATGACTTTTGGCTATGCTGGCGTTCAAGTCGCATTTTCAGTGCAAACTGGTAATATGGGTCGCATATTTCAGACTTTAGGCGCTGACCCAACAAAGCTAGGGTTTTTCTTCATCTTGCCGCCATTGGCAGGGATGGTAACGCAACCATTAATTGGCTATTTCTCTGATAAAACCTGGTTGCCAAAACTCGGACGGCGAATACCATACTTGATTTGTGGCTGTTTGGTTTCCTTGATTGTCCTACTCCTGTTACCCAATACGGGGTCACTAGGATTTGGGTACGGATCCATGATGGCTTTGTGGTTTGGGGCGGTGACTGTACTATTCATGGATCTATCGGCCAATGTGTCGATGCAGCCGTTTAAAATGCTGATTCCAGACATGGTCAATGCACGCCAAACCGATAAAGCCTGGAGTTTACAAAATATCTGGGGCAGTTTAGGCGGTGTCATTGCTTTCGTTTTTCCATTTATTTTGACTGCATTTGGGGTCGCCAATACAGCATCACGGGGCGTTGTGCCTGATTCCGTTAAAATTTCATTCTACGTGGCTGCAGCAATTTTATTGTTCTCAACGATTTTCACGATTATGAATGTGAAGGAGTATGATCCAAAGACCTTAGCTGATTATCATGGCTATCAGTCCGACACAAAAACGCATGAATCACTGCTAACAATTCTAAAGCACGCACCAAAGGTATTTTGGACACTGGGAATTGTTGAATTCTTTGTTTGGTTTGGTATTCCATATATGTGGACTTATTCAACTGGGGCATTATCCGAAAATATTTGGCATGTTTCTGATCCTGCCTCAGCAGGTTATCAGTCGGCTGGTAACTGGTTTGGCATTTTACAGGCAGTTTATTCGTTAGTAGCAATTATTGTGGGTATTGCGTTTCAACGGTTAAACAATCGCACGCGCCAATGGGCTTATTTCTTGAGTTTAATCATTGGTGGGGTTGGTTTCCTGGTGGTTGCGTATGGGCATACGCATTTATCATCACTGATTGGTTTTAGCTTGTTCGGTATTGGGTGGATGGCGTTGATTTCAATTCCGTATACGATCCTAACCAATGCGTTGGATGGCAAACACGATGGGGTGTACTTGGGCTTGTTTAACTGCTTCATTTGTATCCCCCAAATTGTAGCCTCGGTGGCCAGCTTTGCCATTTTTTCAGCGGTGGGGCAATCAATGGCCAATATGTTAGCAGTTGCCGGTGTTTGTTTAATGATTGGTGGTTGTTTGATATGGATAGTCAAAGAAGAAAAGCGTTATTAAAAAAGGAGAATTAACATGACAGCAGCAATTCAATGGTGGCAAAAAGCAGTGGTTTATCAAGTTTATCCGAGGTCCTTTCAGGATACTGACGGTGATGGGATTGGTGATTTGAAGGGAATTACACAACGCCTTGATTACATCAAGAAATTAGGCGCCGATGTTATTTGGCTTAACCCCGTTTACGCATCGCCAGATAAAGATAATGGTTACGACATTTCCGATTATGAAGCCATTAACACGAAATTTGGCACGATGGCTGATTTTGATGACCTATTAGCACAAGCCCATGATAAGGGGCTTAAGATTATGATGGACTTGGTGGTTAATCACACCTCAGACCAACACCCGTGGTTCATTGAAAGTCGGCAATCACAAGATAATGACAAGCGCGATTTCTATATTTGGCGCGATCCCGTTGATGGGCATGAGCCAAATAATTGGGGATCCTTCTTCTCGGGACCAGCTTGGCAATTTGATGACGCTACGGGACAGTATTATTTGCATTTATTTGTTGAAGGGCAACCTGATTTGAACTGGGTGAATCCTGAAGTACGTCAGGCTGTCTTTGATATGATGAATTTCTGGGTGGACAAGGGCATTGATGGTTTTCGCATGGACGTGATTTCCCTAATTTCTAAGCCTGATGGCCTACCCGATGGCGAAGTACCTGAAGGTGGGGATTATGGTAATTCAAATCAAGCGGTCGCCAATGGCCCCCACGTCCATGAGTATTTGCAAGAAATGCGCCAAAAAGTCTTAAATCGGGCAGATATGGTGACCGTTGGCGAAGCATCAGGGGTGGATATTGAAAACGCCGTGAAGTATGCTAATCAAGATCATTCAGAATTGAATATGGTCTTCCAATTTGAACATATGGATCTTGATCACAATCCCAACCCAGCGCTTGGCAAGTGGTATGATAAAAAAGTTTCACTGGTTGATTTAAAAGCGAATTTATCCAAATGGCAAAACGATTTGGCGGGTAAAGCATGGAATTCATTGTATTGGGATAACCACGATCAGCCACGGGCTGTGAGCCGCTACGGGGATGATCGGACAGAATATCGTGTTGTTTCTGCCAAAATGGTCGCAACGCTCCTGCATTTCATGCAGGGCACGCCATACATTTACCAAGGTGAAGAAATTGGTATGACGAACGCCTACAATTTGCAACGTGATGACTTTGACGATGTTGAAATTAAAAATGCTTTTAAGTACTTAATCGATCAAGATCATTTAACCGATGAAGCCACGATGTTAAGGTACGTCCATGCCAAAGGTCGGGATAACGCTCGGACACCCATGCAGTGGGATGACAGCGCCAATGCAGGTTTTACTACTGGCACACCTTGGTTGAAGTTGAACGATAATTATGAAACGATTAACGTGGCAGAAGCCTTAAACGATCCAAATTCAATTTTCTATTATTATCAGAAGTTAATCCGCCTACGGCATGACTTGCCAATTATCACTACCGGTACTTATCAATTATTAGATCCAACTGATGCGCAAGTTTATACTTATCGTCGAGTTGGAGAAAATGATACCTTACTCGTCATTAACAACTTTACGAGTGACACCTTAACACGTGATTATCAAGTCCCTGAGACGGCAACGATAATTATTAGTAATTATGACAATGATGCTGGCACGACATTACGGCCCTATGAAGCCAAAGTCTATCACCTGACCAACTAAATTCAGACACATAACAAAAAGCCTTCGTCAATCGAAGGCTTTTACTATTGGTTTGATTAAGCTTCATCGGTGGCTTCTTGGATAATCAACGTACTGCCGAATGGATCAACCACTGTCAGTGTATGGGCCTCTATCAATTGCCCGCGATCAGCAAATCGGGTTTTTAGTTGCGCAAAATAGGCTGGATTAACGGCAATTGTCCAATCAGCTAAACCATTTTCTTGCGGTTGGCGTTGCGCTACTTGGGCGCCTAACCACGTATTATAGGCATGGTGATGGTGGTAGCGGTTATGCGAATAAAAGTTGGCGCTATTAGCGAAGGTGGTCGTCAAATTCATCCCCAAGCCATCAATGAAGAAAGCATCCCCAGCTGCTACGTTATGGCCCACAAAATGTAAATGGCCAATCGTGGTCTGGGGCGGAAAGCCTGTCCAGTTGCTTTTCCGTGCCTGCAATAACGTGGCAACGTCAACGGCTTTAGTGCCCATTTGGACAAAATTTTGATCCCATTGCCATTGTTTGCGCGGCCGATCATGATAGAGTTCGATCCCGTTGCCATTGGGATCGTTTAAATAAAAAGCTTCACTAACATCATGGTCACCGCCACCCAGCGGGTAGTTGATTGTCAAAAGATGTGCCACTAAACTTGCGAGACTAGCAGTATCTGGGAAGAGTAGGGCGAAATGATATAACCCTTGCCGTGGTGCACTTGGCGTTGCCCCGTTAAATACCAACGTGAGGATTGGCGGTTGGCTAGCCGTTAACGCATAACCATAGGTTTGCGCGTCAATTTTTGTTTCCACGAAACCAAGAATGTCGCGATAAAAAGGCCGCATTTGGGCTTCATCATTCGCGACGAGCGTGAGGTGTGTCATGTGGTAAGTGATTTGTTGCATTGGCTCTATCCTGACTGTTGATTTACTGTGCTTACTAATTATAAGTATCATAAGCTGTTGTACGTAAAAAGTCTAGTAATTTGCTGACATTGACATGCGCTGTTCTGTGATTGAAATTTTGATTGTGAATCACGACAGTTGGTAAACGCTACCAAAGCCTATGATAAGGCGTTTTGTGTTTGCTTGATTTGTGAAATTACCGCGAGAGTGATATAATATAACCAACAAGTAATAAGAATATAGCGCAAAGGACGGAGGAGTCTCATATGATTTGGTCATTAATTGTTGGTGCCATTATTGGTGCAATTGCAGGTGCTATTACGAACCGTGGGGCATCAATGGGTTGGATTAGTAATATCCTTGCCGGCTTGATTGGTTCAGCTATCGGTCAAGGAGTTCTTGGCCACTGGGGTCCAACTCTAGCTGGTATGGCTTTGATTCCTTCAATTATTGGGGCGGTTGTCCTAGTACTGATTGTGTCAGCTGTGTTCGGTATTCGAGCAAACCGCTAAAACAAGTGAATAGCAGCAGTGTTATCTGAGATAAACCTGCTGACATGTGAAAGGGAACCGTTAAGGTTCCCTTTTTTTAGACAGACGATAGCGTTTGTTAACAGAATTTGAACTCACCCCAAATTCTGTTGTAAACTAAGGCTATGTTAAATCAGAAGTTACAGTTAAATACGTCAAAACTAGCTATTGTGGGTTACGGTGTCCTGATTGGTTTTCTAACCGGTATCGTGGTGAGTCTATTTCGGCTATCAATCGAAAAAGTTTTAGCGTACTTTCAGACCTTATACCTTGCTGTCGGACGGGGTGAATTGTTCTCACTGGTCCTCATTATCTTGTTAAATGCTGGCTGTCTCATCGTAGCTGCTTGGTTACTCAAGCAAAATCCGCATATATCAGGATCAGGGATACCACAAGTTGAAGGGGTATTAACCGGCGAGATCACGGATAATTGGTGGGCAACCCTTTGGCGCAAATTTACTGCTGGTATTTTAGCCATTGGTAGTGGCCTGATGCTTGGCCGTGAGGGGCCATCGATTCAACTTGGCGCTGCAATTGGTCAAGGCGTGGCAAAATACCGACATTTAAGCCATAACAAAGCAAAAAGTTTAATCGCCAGTGGGGCTGCCGCCGGTCTATCCGCGGCCTTTAACGCCCCGCTAGCTGGTGTGATGTTCGTCCTTGAAGAAATCTATCACAGCATTTCACCGTTTGTTTGGGTAGGTGCTGTCACGGGGGCAACTGTATCGGACTTTGTCTCGACGGTGATGTTTGGGCAAACACCAGTCTTAGCTGTGGGGCATTTAACCGTCTTTCCGGTGAAGTTGTACGGTTTGCTCTTGGTATTTGGGCTGATGTTAGGGTTGTTTGGTTATATGTATCAACGTGTCCTACTGGCTAGCTTGTCTCTGTATGACAAATTACCACTGCCCAAGTATTTTTATGGGGTGATCCCATTTATTTTAGTGCTGCCAGTTGGCCTACTTTGGCCACACGTTTTGGGTGGTGGTAACGGCTTGATTTTATCGCTCAATAATACCCCAACTAGCGTTAAGCTAGTGCTAGGTCTATTGGCTGTGCGGTTTGTTTTTTCAATGGTGAGTTATGGTTCTGGACTGCCAGGTGGGATCTTTTTACCTATTCTCACGTTAGGAGCTTTGAGTGGGACCCTCATTGGCAATGTGTTCGTGACCTTGAACTGGATGCCAACGACTTATATTTTAAATTTTGTGGTGATTGGTATGGCAGGGTATTTTGCTTGTATTGGTAAAGCGCCGTTTACTGCGATCATTCTTGTTTTTGAAATGGTTGGAAGCGTCACGCATATTTTGCCATTGGCCTTTGTCAGTTTAGTGGCTTATTTAGTCGTCGATTTACTCAACGGTGCGCCAATTTACGAATCATTGTTGGCTAGATTATTACAGCAAAACCAGCAAAACAGCGCTTCATCTGAGATGACCACGCTTGAAATTCCCGTCTTAGCCGGCAGCATCATGGAAGATCAGCAAATACGCGACTTGCATTTAATGCCCAACAGTTTAATCACATTGGTAAAACGATCAGATAACTTGCTCATTCCAAAGGGTGACTTGGTTTTGCGCGCGGGCGACATCATTTACCTGCGGGCCAGTCAAGATGTGGCACAAGCCATTAAAAGACAATTACTAGCGACGGTGGCAGTGTAGTCAGATATGCTAACGAGTATAAAGTGATTTAAAATGGGCGTAATCTGTGTATAAAATGTGAGAAAATATAGTATAAGATTATTGTTGTTTTATTTTTCGGGAGAATTGAGGAGATGTGATGTTAAAAAAGTATAAATTATACAAATCCGGGAAAACGTTGGTGACGGGTATTTTTGTTGCTGGTGCCATCGCCTTAACTGGCGTGTCACAGGTACACGCTGACACGACTACGCAGAATAGTGCCGATCAGGTTGTGCAGACGGGGGTAGCAAATCCGCCCACGACAACGACTGATGCAACCGCAACCCAGCCAGTAGATACGCCCACGACAAAGCCAGTACCGGTGACAAGTACTACACCAGCAAGTTCTTCGGCAACATCGGCTAGTGCAGAAAGCCCAGTTAACGGCACTGACGCAACAACTAGCAACGTTAACGATGTATCTGTCCCACAGACAGCGTCTACGCCAAATACTACAAGTACAGCGCCACAAACGACTACTGCAAATACGGCTAGTGCAGTAGCACCAGTCACAACAGCACCAACAACGCCAATAGCACCGGTATCGGCAGTGATACCAGCCCCAGCACAAGGTGTAACGGCTGCGCCACAAACCGTTGCGGCACCTGATATCACTGTGCAAGGCCAAGGACAAAACTATGGCTGGCAAAACCCTGTCCATGAAAACGAAACCGCCGGTGTCACTGGCCAAGCGCTACGTTTGGAAGGGGTTAAAATAACGGTTAACAACACGAGCAATACCTACCCAGGTGATATTGTTTATCAAGCGCATGTTTCCGGTACTGGCTGGCAGAGTGAAGTTAAAAATGGTGCGCTAGCAGGAACAGTTGGACAATCCCGCCAAATGGAGGCCATCAAGATTCATTTGACCGGTGAATTAGCCAACCAGTATGACATTTACTATCGTGTTCATATTCAAGATTTTGGGTGGTTAGATTGGGCTTCAAACGGGACAGTTGCTGGCTCAACTGGTTTAGGTTTACGCCTTGAAGCGATTCAATTCTTGCTTAATTTGAAGCAACAAGCCTTCACCCAAAGCACGCAGCGACCAAGTGTTGGCGCAGCTAACATACAATACCAAGTACAAGGCCAAGACTATGGCTGGCAAGGGACGCGTAATAATGATACGGTTGCTGGGACAACAGGGCAGGGTAAACGCTTAGAAGCCATCAAAATTTATCTTGATAACAATGGCTTGACCGGTGATGTTGTCTATCAGGCACACGTTTCAGGAACAGGTTGGCAAAATGCAGTCACCGATGGTCAGTTAGCAGGGACGGTTGGTCAGTCTCGTCAAATGGAAGCCATTAAAGTGACTTTGACTGGCCAATTAGCCAGTTATTATAACCTTTACTATCGTGTTCATATTCAAGATGTGGGTTGGTTGGCTTGGACAGCTAATGATGGTATTGCTGGCTCAACTGGCTTAGCAAAGCGTATTGAAGCCATTCAATTAACGCTGATTCAAAAAGGCCAGGCTGTACCGCAAACAGGGACAGCTTATTTGAACCCGACAAATTATCAAGTTGTCACAAAGCATGCAAACCAACCGGTTTACTTCTCGCAATTAGACAGTCGCTGGGCAAATCATCCTTTTAATGACTATACAATGGGGCCAGCTGGTTGTGTCCCTACTAGTATTGCAATGGTTTTGAATGGGTCATATGGCATTCCAGTGAACCCAGACAACGTGAGAGCCGTGATGAATAACATCAGTACATCATCATATGGTGCGACGGGCATTGACTTGATTAATACCGTACATTATTATGGTCGTCAAGTCGAACAAATCAATACGGTTGCCCGCACGGCGCAATTGCTACAACAAGGCGTTCCTGTAATTTTCTATGTTAATGTGGCTAATGGTATCGGGCACGCAATTGCCACTTACGGTTATAATAACGGGGCAACGCAGGTCTATGATCCTTACAGTCGCTATTACTTCAATGGCTGGTACGATCTTAACTATCTTTCAAATACGCTGAGTCGCGATCCTGCTGATTGGAATGCCGGACGACCAGTGTTTGCAATTATGTAGCGTCATAAAATAATGTGGTGAAAAGACAAGAGATTGTCTTTTTTTTTGGAAAAAAACCTATTCACAACACACAAAAATTAATAAAAATGTAATTTTAAGTAAGGTTTTCTCACATAAATAACATAACACCTTGAATAAAGTGATAAATTTTAATTTATATTTAATAAAGGTGAAAAACACATGGAAATTGATGACATTGCTGCTATCGTAAAGATTTTAAACGACAATAACCTTAGTCATATCTCGTTTAAAAAAGGTGATTCGAAAATTAGTGTCTCAAAAAACATTAATCGTGAGATTCAAATAGCTGAAAGCACAGATATTGCAAAAGAACAACCACATCAAGAGATGCGTTACATCGTATCACCAACAATTGGAACGTTTTATACCGCATCTGATCCTGAATCGTCACCCTTTGTTACAGTGGGACAGACAGTAACTCAATCTACTGTAGTTGGTATTGCAGAAGCCATGAAAATGATGACCAACATCTTAGCAGATAACGAGGGCGTGATTGCTGAGGTTTTAGTTAAAGATGGTGATGCAATTGAATATGGACAAAAATTGTTTAGGTTGTTGTGATGCGCAGTACATTAGAACACAACTTTAAAATTTTAATTGCTAATCGTGGTGAAATTGCGGTCAGAATTATTCGAGCGGCAAAGACATTGGGGTTCACAACAGTAGCAGTTTATTCGTCCGCCGACAAAGCATCGCTACATGTCGCAATGGCAGACGAGGCCATCCAAATAGGTCCTGCAAATGCGATTGATAGCTATTTGAACCAACATGCAATTTTAGCGGCAGCAGAGATTACACATGCTGATGCCATTCATCCTGGTTATGGCTTTTTATCTGAAAACGCGGATTTTGCCAGTAAAGTCGAATCAATGGGTCTTACATTTATTGGCCCAACAAGTGATACCATTTCGCAAATGGGCGATAAGGCTAGCGCACGTCAATTTATGTCAGAAACCGGCGTACCGATTGTGTCTGGAAGTGATGTTTTTTTTGATAATGCACATGCTGGTTTGACACAGGCTAATCAAATTGGTTATCCAGTGATGCTTAAGTCTGTTGCTGGTGGCGGCGGAAAAGGCATGCGACTGATTCCAAGCCAAGATCGTTTTCAATCACTATTCGAGCTTGCTCAGAATGAAATTAAAGCGTCAGTTGGTGATGGTCGTATGTATCTTGAGAAATTTATTGATCAGCCACGGCATATTGAAGTACAGATATTAGGTGATGGGTTAGGAGATGCCATTGTCTTGGGTGAACGTGACTGCACTATTCAAAGTCATCATCAAAAAGTTATTGAAGAAGCCCCCAGTCAATACCTAGATGCAGCTACACGATCTGAGATGTTAGAAGTTGCGTTAAAAGCAACAAAAAAGATGGCCTATCGTAGTGCAGGTACTTTTGAATTTTTGTATCAAGGTCCGGGTCGTTATTATTTCATGGAGATGAATACACGAATTCAAGTGGAACATGCTATTTCTGAGGAGATTTCAGGTATTGATATTGTAGGTGCACAATTACAATTGGCCTACGGTCAAAAGCTAGCTGATATACCTGCAGACACTAAAAAAATGTTTGCTATCGAGGCAAGAATTTCTGCGCAATCAGCCGGTACAATTAGTGGACTCCACTTACCTGCTGGTTTGGGTATACGTATTGAGACTGCTATATATCAAGGTTACACTGTATCGCCATTTTATGACGCTATGATTGCTAAAATCATTGCTCGTCAAGAAGCCTTAACACGTTTAAAAATCGCTATTGAAGAAACAGTGATATTAGGCGTTAAAACGAATTTGGATTTATTACTACGTATCTTGACACACCCTGATTTCACTTCAAAGGAAAGTAGAACAGATATTGACTGGCTCGACCATCAACTTAAGGAATAGGAGATTGTTATTATGACGCCAACAGCATTTAGACATTCAGTCAGAAATAATGCGTATCAAAAAACACAGCTGGGATATGTCCTGGGTTTGCACAAGCAAATTTAATTGTTTTACCAAAAAAAGATGCGTATGATTTCTTATTACTGGCGCAACGGAATCCAAAACCTATACCGATCTTAGAAGTCACAGAAATTGGGAACCGACACTTGCAACGGTTAGGTGCCGATATTGATTTGACAACTGATCTCCCAAAGTATCGTATTTACCAAGATGGTAAATTGACAGCAGAAGTGTTGTCAGTGACAGATTACTGGCGTGATGATTTGGTGAGTTTTTTGATTGGTTGTAGTTTTTCTTTTGAAGATTTGTTAATTGAAGCTGGTATTGAAATTCGTCATATTACAGAACAAGTCAATGTGCCAATGTTTAATACCAATATACCTTTACTACCAGCAGGTCATTTTTCGGGCAACATGGTTGTGAGTATGCGCCCAATCAAAAGTAGTCAAATCGCAACTGCAGTGAGTGTGACAAATCGTATGCCTGGTGTTCACGGCGCACCAATTCATATCGGTAATCCTGAAGAGATTGGCATTAACGATCTCACCAAACCAGATTTTGGTGATGCCGTAACAATTAAAGCTGACGAAACACCGGTTTTTTGGGCTTGTGGCGTTACACCTCAAGCAGCAGTAATGGCTTCAAAACCGCATTTCGCTATCACGCACGCGCCAGGTCATATGCTAGTTACCAATTTACCAAATAAGGATTTAATCGTGTGAAAAAATGATAAAAGTTGATTTTAATGCTGATTTAGGCGAAAGTTTTGGAAAATATATCATTGGCTTAGACCAAGAAATTTTAAAACAAGTTACCTCTGCGAACATTGCGTGTGGCTTTCATGCTGGTGATCCAACAATCATGGCTAAAACGATTCAATTAGCTATTGATGAGGGCGTTGCAATTGGTGCCCATCCTGGATTTGCTGATTTACAGGGGTTTGGTCGCCGAGAAATTATCATGTCTCCTAGTGACATCACAGCTATGGTTGCGTATCAAGTGGGGGCTTTGAGCGCGTTTACGCCAGATCATAAGTTACATCATGTCAAAGCACATGGGGCCTTGTATAACATGGCTGCGAAAGACCGACATATTGCCAAAGCAGTTGTAGCTGGCATTCAGCAAGTGGATCCGCAAACCATTATTTATGGCTTAGCAAACAGTGAATTAATTCATGCCGCAAAAGAAGCGCATATGCAATATGCACAAGAAGTATTTGCCGATAGAAACTATCAGGTTGATGGTACGCTTGTGCCACGGACACAACCAAATGCAATGATTTTAGATCCACAAGAAGCTGCACAACGCGCATTAGACATGGTAATTAATCAGTCTGTAGTGGCAATCACTGGGGAAACTGTGCCCTTAACTGTGGACTCAATTTGTGTGCACGGTGATAATCAAGCGGCGGTAGAACTAGCACGACACATTAAGCGGTTACTACGCCATAAACAAATTGACGTTACTAGTGATATCACAACAAGAGGATAAAAAATATGGCTCAAAATGACACAAAAAATAATGTTTCATCACCGATTAAAAAAAGAAGCGCACGATCTGTCGCAATGGGCGCTGCCTTTGTTATGGCAATGTCTGCTGTTGGGCCAGGTTTCTTAACTCAAACCGCAGCATTTACAAGTCAATTAGGACCAAATTTTGGCTTTGCTATTTTGGTCACTATTTTAATTGATATTGTCGTGCAGATAAATATTTGGCGTATTATTACCGTTTCTGGTAAACATGCGCAGCAAATTGCCAACGATATTTTCCCG
Source organism: Leuconostoc lactis (assembly GCF_007954625.1). Lineage (NCBI taxonomy): Bacteria > Bacillati > Bacillota > Bacilli > Lactobacillales > Lactobacillaceae > Leuconostoc > Leuconostoc lactis. The sequence goes on from NZ_CP042420.1 coordinate 1,381,215, forward strand.
GGATTGGGTTACTTTTTAACCTTCTTAATTGTTGTGGGTGGCTTTTTCTTTAATATTGGGAATGTTGCTGGGGCAGGTCTTGGATTAAATGTGTTGTTTGGTATTTCGGCAGAAAACGGGGCGATTATAGCAGCGCTTTTAGCAATTATCGTGTTCGTCGTTCGCAATGCGTTAGTCGTAATGGATCGGACAGTCCAAGTTTTAGCAGTTGTTAAAATTGCTGTTTTAATCTACATCCTGTCTGTGACAACTGTGCCCGTTAGTGCAGCAGTTAAACATACTTTTCTACCGACTGATATCAATTTCTACTCAATTGTTACAATTGTTGGTGGAACAGTAGGCGGATATATTTCTTTTGCTGGTGGTCATCGTTTGTTAGAGGGTGGTGTTCGCGGTCAAAAAGGTTTGAAATACGTTAACGAAGGTGCTCTTTCTGGTATCGGTATTGCTTCAGTCATTCGTGTGATGTTATTTTTAGCAGGCCTTGCAGTCGTCATGGCGGGACATAAGCTTGACCCTGCCAACCCAGCAGCCGCTATCTTTCAAATTGCCGCTGGTAACTTTGGTTATAAGTTCTTTGGCTTACTGTTATTTGCCGCTGGTATGACATCAGTTCTTGGCTCAACATTTACATCTGTATCATTTTTAAATTATTCGCACTCTTCAGAAGGCGCTACAAAATTCCAAAAGTATCGTCCTTACTTAGTCATTAGTTTTATTGCACTTTCTACCTTAGTCTTTTATATCATTGGTAAGCCAGCTCAAATTTTAGTGATTGTTGGCGCAATTAACGGTCTCATCTTACCAATTGCTTTAGCTATTTTACTAGTGGGCGCACATAAGCACAAGATTATGGGGGATACCTATAAACATCCAATACTATTAAGTATTTTTGGTTGGCTTGTTGTCCTATTCATGGCATTTGCTGGTATTGAAACACTGATTAATACATTATAAAAGGAGAAAGTATGGCACCAAAAATTATGTTTTCCGGTGATACCAGCATTAATGTTGTCTTTGAAAATGTTATCTCCGAAACGATTAGTCACCAAGTTTTAACCATAGCTAAATTGGTAGAAAGTCAACATATTAACGGTTTGTTGGATATTATACCGGCTTACCGTGCGGTGACATTTGTTTTTGATCCGCTAGTTATTGATATTGTAGCATTTCAAGAATTTTTACGGGCACAGTTAGAGCAACAACTAAATATTGATACGAGTAGCGACAGCCGACTGTATCACGTACCAGTATTATACGATGAAACAGTGGGCCTGGACTTACTTGAGGTTGCAAAGTATCATGATTTAACTGTAGCAGACGTAATTCGTTTACATACGAGTCACACCTATAGAATTTACATGTTAGGATTTTTGCCAGGATTTGCATATCTTGGTGGTTTAGATGAGAAATTGCATACGCCACGAAAAGAAACGCCGCGCTTACGTATTCCAGCTGGATCGATCGGCATTGCCGGACAGCAAACAGGCTATTACCCTGTCGTATCGCCTGGCGGGTGGCAAATTATTGGGCAAACACCATTAGTCGTATTTGATGCTAATCGTCCTGAAATAAGTATTCATGCGGGAGATAGGGTGCGGTTTTATGCAATTGATAAATATGAATTTCAACAATTGGCTGGTGTACATTTCAATGACTTTTTTGCGGAGGCATTGGCACAATGAATGCATTTAAAATTTTGACTGCTGGTACGTTAGCAACAGTTCAAGATACCGGCAGAATTGGTCACCAAGGTGAGGGTCTTCCAAATTCCGGTGTAATGGATAACTTTGCTTATCGAATTGGTAACGCGTTAGTTGGTAACCGTGCAAGTGATAATGCCGCTAGTATAGAGTTTGGTGTCACGGGCGGAAAAGTTCAATTTTCAAGTCAGACAATTGTTGCTTTAACAGGCGCGCGAGCATTAGTGAAACGCAATGATGAAGTGGTTAGTCAAGATATTCCAATTTTGGTGAAAGAAAACGATGTGCTGGATTTTACACAAATCACACAGGGGCGATTTATCTATTTAAGTGTTGCAGGTGGTGTACAGGTCCCGATGCGTATGGGATCATGGTCAACGAGTTTATCAATAAAACTAGGTGGTTTTGACGGGAGATCTTTAGTACAAGGCGACGTACTAAAGATTTTAGCTTTGGCAGAAGCATGGCCTCGACTGCAGCCAAAATTATCACCACAAGTGCCTAATCAGCTGGTTAGTTTGACAACTCGTCATAAAATTCGGATTGTTGACGGGCCTGAATCAGATTGGTTTTCTCACAGGGATTGGGAGAAACTGTTAAATGAAGCATTTCATCTAGGCAAACATATTGATCGAATGGGCTATCGTTTAGATGGACCTGTAATTAACGCTAAATCTGAAAATTTATTATCAGAAGCTAATATGAATGGTGCCATACAAATTTCACGCGATGGCCAGCCGATTATTTTATTAGCTGATCGTGCGACACATGGTGGCTATCCAGTCATTGCCAAAGTGATTACAACTGATTTGGGTGTGATCGCTCAGTGGCCGCAAAATCAACCTATTTTTTTCGAGAAGGTAGCTATTAACGAGGCTTGGGAAATGACAGCTGAAATGGATCGATTTATCAAAGGTGTTTATCAATCGCATCCCTGGGAAACATTGCTACCTGTCAGAATAATGGCAAATAAAATTAAACAGCTTTTTTAAACGATACAAAATTATTTGCGATAGGTCTTAACAACACAGTAAAAACAACAACTTTAAAACGGTTGCTGTTTTTTTGTTTGTGCTAAGCACGTACATCGTTTTCATTCATTGACTACCCAAAAGCAATGTGGTAGCGAACTAAAACAATTTTTGATAGAATAATATCTGTTAAAAGCACCCGGGGGAGCAACGCATAGAAACATTGATTGCAGCTAAATGTTTTTATGCGTTGTGAGTGGTGCCAAAAATGAATAGCACTGGCAATGCCTTGTTGTTTGTCGGTGAGAAGAGGGGGGGAAAGATGACAAATAAACAAAAATTGATGTTTGGTTCTTTGGTAGGAATCGTGGCGTGGTTGGGGATTATCCTGTTGTTATTTATCCGACAATCACAGTCGCAACCACACACTAGTCCAGCACCACAAATCAACACAAATAAAGTGGTTAAACGGATTAACGGTGAGCTGTTTACCGATGCAGGCTTTGGCACGTATCTGGCTGATCCTGACAACTACGCAGGTAGTACGTATGTTGATGGGCAGGATCTTGGGAGTCGTAACATCAATGATGCCGTGGCGAAAAGCTTAGAAAGTGATGAACAGGGGACTAGCTTTAGCAAGTTGTTCGAAAAAGACCAAATCGTTAACTTAGAAATAACGTGGGAAACAGATGGGAATGCCTTTATTGCACGTGGTGACTTAGTGCGTAAAGACACAGGCAAGATGTATCCATTTGCGTTTGAATTTAATACCAAGTATCAAATTTTGCAAGAATGGTTTGGAGATAATATCAAGATTTAATAACAAAGCATGTTACAATGAGACAATGCTGCGACTTTGCTCTTGAAAATTAGCAAAGATAATAAAAAGCCTATATATCGTGATATATAGGCTTTTTATTTAACAGGAAAGGGATTAAACGGATGACTGGCACGCTTGTCACAATTTTTCTAGCATACATCAGTAGTAATTTAGACGATATCTTTGTTTTAACCCTGTTATTTGCCCAGACACAAGTGATCAAAGATGTCCGTTCTATATACTTTGGTCAATTATTTGGTATCTTATCCTTATTAGGTGTCAGTCAACTGGTTGTTTGGCTATTTGATAACTTTCAAATGGCACATCTTAATTGGCTTGGTTGTATCCCAGTCGTATTAGGTATCATCGAGATATGGCATCAAAAAAATCTGAATCAAAACACACCAAGGGTAGTAAACAGCGCACTATCGCTTTTCACGGTCTTACTGATTACCGTATCAAATGGTGCTGATAATCTTGGGATTTATATCCCAATGTTGACCACGTTTACCAAATTTGAGAATATTCTCACTGTGATTATCTTTGCTGTGATGACGCTGGTCTGGTGTTTTATCGGCCAGAGATTATCCTCACTGCCTGCTATTAACAAGACTTTAAAGCAATACAGTTCAAAAATTGTGCCAATTGTCTATATTGGTCTCGGCCTGTATATTCTTTTGGGTGCCTGAACAGCGATCAACTGTACAGGGCGACCGTAGCGTGCAATCATGAGGGCTAAGGTGTGTTGGATAATATAGGTACGGCTACGCTGTTTTTGATAAATTTCAAATGCCACTGGGAAGCCACCATGTAAGATGATTTGCTGATCGGGTGAAGCCCAGCGTCGAGCAAAGCCGCTACGCCGATCTATTCGGAAATAAACTATTGTCATGAATACCTCTTTTTGGATAATTGCGGTTATCTATTGATACGTTATAACCGGGTTAACACTAATAGATTGGCGTGACGTGTGTGCCGATTTTATTTAAAAATGATATTTGTTATATTACGGTTTAAGTGTTGTAATTATTGGAGAAAGGCGTAGAATAGTTTTTGTAGTGTAAGCGCTTTCATGGAGAGAAAGAGGAGAGAATCATGAAAAATCATCACGAAAAACCAGCTGCGCCAATATTAACCCAGTTTCTCATTTTTAGTGCGATTCTGTTGGTATCTTATTTGATATCATTGGGGATGAGTGTTATATTACCGCAATTTCCGGTACCAACGACTTTGATTGGCCTAATCTTATTATTTTTTTGTTTAACAAGTGGGATTGTCCGATTAGAACAAGTCGAGCGATTATCACAAAACCTTTTGGGAATGATTGGGTTACTATTTGTACCGTCAGGTATTTCGTTAGCTAATTCTTTGCATCTATTCCGAGAGGAAGGTCTCAAAATCATCGTCGTCGTCATCTTAGCCACTATTATTTTATTGTTGTCAGTAGCCTATACATCTAAAATTATCGCTAAAATTGAAAGTAAATTCAGCGTAAAGCGCACTAAAATCGTACGAGGCGCCTACAATGATTAATATTCTTAATACGCCATTCTGGGGCATCTTCTTAACAATTTTTGTTTACTGGATTGGGCAGCAATTATTTAAAAAGTATCCCATTTTCATCTTCCAACCGCTGTTTGTTGGCATGATTTTGGGTATCTTAGTGCTTGTGAGTTTTGCTGGGATATTTAAGCAACCAATGAGTCATTTTTATCAGCAATATAAGGCTGGTGGCGACATTGTGTTCTGGTTCTTGAGTCCAGCAACTATGGCATTTGCTATCCCACTGTATAAAAAGCGCGATATGGTCAAACAATACTGGTTGAGAATTTTCTCGACCTTAGTCATTGGTTTGACGATTGCGTTGATGCTAATTTTTGGCGTATCGAAACTCTTTGGGCTATCACAAATTGCCACCATTGCGATGTTGCCACAAGCAGCTACCACGGCCATTGCCTTGCCAATTTCTGCCGTCATTGCTGGTGGTGGTGAGGCAGGCGCCTTTGCCTCGTCAATCACGGCGATGGCAGTGATCGTCAATGCTGTGGTCATCTACGCGTTAGCGGACAAACTCATTCGTTGGTTCAAGCTGGATCAAGACCCCATTGGTCTTGGCTTATCTTTTGGGACGGCCGGACATGCGATTGGGTCAGCTAAAGCAATCGAAATTGGTGAAACAGAAGGCGCAATGGCTTCTATTTCAATGGTAGTCATTGGCTTGATTGTGGATGTTCTTGTCCCAGTGTTTGCGCAAATGGTTGGGTTAATGTAAAACGCAACTAATCATTGATAAGACAAAACCTGACTAAACACACCAGTTTAGTCAGGTTTTTAATTTAACAACCATATCGACAATAGGCTGATTTTTTAAATTAGATAATAATTTGATTTTTATCATTATTTTATATAAAATTGATTTACTAGTTTATTTATCGTAGGGGGGAGAAATAACTTGCAAATCCGTTCATTTTATAAAAATCATATTTTTGTTGTTGGTATCATCTTTTATATCTTAATCTACCATGTGGTACCTTTAATTGAGCGGATTATTATTTTTCCTGTGTTTCATTTGAGCTTATTTCACGGTGCGATGGGGTGGGTGGTTTATAGCGGGATAGATATTATCTTTTTGTATTTTTTAATACAACAATATTCACAACGAGATAGTATTTTTGAAATACCCAAAATAAAGGCACTAGCTATAACTGGTATTGGTTATATTTTATATTCACTTTTCATAAAATATATGTTGCCATTAGTACTTATCACGAGCAATCAAGCTGTCTTGAATACTGCGGCTACCAACGAATCTACCATCGCTATTTACGTTCAATTATTTCATGTAATATTAATTGGCCCCTTCTTAGAGGAGCTCTTATTCCGTGGTTTACTGATAGAAAGAAAAGGTTCTAAGCTAATATGCGGCTTAACGCTATTGATCGCCTCCTTGTTATTTGGCAGTATTCATACATACGGCTATGCAACATTGCCGTTTATTTATTACACAGGCATAGGGCTTATCCTATCATTGGTTTATTGCGCAACCAAAAGACTACAATATCCAATCATGATACACATCACGATCAACGTTCTTGCAAGTTGGGAAGCATTAACAATTTATTTTTAATATTAAATGAGCGTTAAATGATAAAACGGTTGACAGATTCATTTTAATCGTGTAAATTTTTAATCAACGAAGAAGAGATGAGTAAGCATGTAGCGTTAGCAAGAGAGTTTACATTTGGTGGAAGTAAACAACGTGAATGTCCGAATAATGGTCTCGGAGTTAATCGTATTATGAGTGCATCGGCATTGCATTAGTGATACGCGGGTGCGCCCGATACCGCGCAACCGTTCATACTGTTTCAATCCCTGTATGGCCGGCATGAGGTGTGTTTTTGATTGACACATAAAATCAGGTGGTAACACGATTCGTCGTCCTGTAATCTAATTTTTTTTAGATTACAGGACTTTTTTTAACCAAAATTTTGGTAATTCAATTCACGAGAGGCGTTCATATATGCAAAAAATAACTCCAATCAGATTTTTCGATATTAATCGTGCACTCAGTACGTTATTGGGTTGTGGTTTGGTACAGACCCGAATGTGTCTTTTACATACTTGATAAGCCGTTATTAATGGTCGTCTTACAAATCTATCAAATGTTAAAACGAGGAGTTTATTAGAACATGAAAAAAAGAAGTAAATGGTTGATCAGCGCAGCGACTATCATCGTGCTCAGTGGTCTCGGATATGCAAGTTTTGTCCCAAAGTCAACGGTTCAATCACCAGAAACCTTAACAGTCGGTATTATGGCGGGTGATAAACGAACAGATAAGCAATGGGAAATCATTAAAAATAACGCTAAAAAAGAGGGACTCACGCTTAAAATCAAAACATTTAGTGATTATACGCAACCCAACGCTGCCTTAGCAGCTGGGGATATCGATGCTAATGCTTTTCAACATTACATCTTTTTAAACGATTGGAACAAATCACATAAAACAGATATTGTACCTGTCGGAGAAACGATTTTAGTTGCTGGCCGACTCTATTCAGATAAGCACAAGTCGATTAATGCTATTCCTCAAAATGGTATCGTTGCGATTTCAAATAGTAAGGTGACGCAAGGGCGTTCCTTGCTGGTTTTACAATCAGCTGGCTTAATTAAATTGTCGCCAAATGTCAAAGACCCCACAGTTAAAGACATTATTGAAAACAAGAAGAATCTGCAATTTAAAGAGCTTGCGACGGATCAGTTAATTAGGACATTGCCTGAAGTTGACCTTGCCTCAATTGATCCAAGCTTTGTTGTCGGTTCAGGCCGTTCAATCAAGTCAGCTATCTATGTTCAACCCGTTGATAAGCGAACGCAAGGTGGCATTAACATTATTGCTACCACGAAAGACAAGAAAAATAGTGATGCGATCAAAAAGTTGGTAAAGGCCTATCAAGCTAATAATGTCGCCAACTATATCAATAACGAAAGTGGTACTGGTGAAGTAGCTGTTTGGCCAGGGGCGCCAAAGCCAAAGTAGCTTCTTTAAACAGAATGTTTGACGCTATGACTGGATTCAACTAGAATATAACTTTAATTGACAGGAGCATTTATTATGAACAAGCGATGTTGGCGGTACGCACTATGAGCAATGAACAATATTCACCATAGGATGAGTACAGGGAGAAACAATGAAAAAAGGAATAATTTTATTAGGTATTGGGGTAGTTTTGGTTCTGACAATTTGGGCCGTGTTCTTCCATACTAGAACGTTTACAAAAATATGATGATGTCGATTTAAAACTCATTCCTAAAGATATGGACTTGGCTGGACGTATCCAAGGAACGAGTGATGATTGGGCTGATGATTTGCGAGAAGTTGCCGAGTATTATATCGGTCAAGAAGAAGTCAATTTATTGGAGAGTGAGTTCAACCCAGCCATTATTGATGAATTTTACATCGGGGTTAAGCTTAAAAATATCAACGTTGGCGATGATTTAAAAGACAAAGTTAGTTTTGTCACTGATTTAGTCATGAAGCGAATTGCCGAGACATTTAGGTATCAGGTCAAATTTGATGATAGTTTCTTTGAACGTTTTAATACCATGAATGAAGATGTATTAAGCATTTTGAAGTCAATTGATGCCGAGAAAATGGACAAAGATAGATTAGTTGCTTTGCTTGGTCTACCTTATCATCACGAAAAAGAAAAATCACTTATGGCAATGCGTGATACAGTCTTTGATTTATCCAAAACAGGCTTTATTAAACGAATTACAGATGAAAAAGAAGATTACTTTACGCATCTAGTTTTGAATATGCCGGACAAGATGCAATTTTTATCTGTGTTACCAGAGATACAATCATATAAATTTCCAGTCGAAGTGCATATCAAAATTAACTTTCCACAAAGAGACGGTTGGCGTGGCTTAAAACAACAAACCAAGTCATCAAAAGGGAAGTATCGTGATGAATTACGAGATGCCTTTAACACTGATGAAGATAGTTCTAAGCGTAGTGAGTTAAATTACAAGTTAGCCAAAAACTTAGTTAATGTTCTTGATGATAAAAACGGTTTTTTGCAGTGGTCTGTTATTTTGGTTGTGCGTGATGAGAACGTCAAAGAGCTAAAAAAGAAAGGGTGCTTATGCTAGTTTCATGGAGTGGTTTTTAGAACCATTTCCTGTAAAATGAAACCAGCAGGAGCGTCTTTTTATTATGACTACACGAAATTATTATTCCCCTGAACAGAAGGCAGCTATCGCTGCCCTACATTGGGATGAAAAACAAACATTAAGCCAAATTTCACGTGAAAATAAAATCTCAATAAGCGCCGTTCGGCGCTGGGTCCGTGAGTATTCACCTGCGGTGAGTGACAATGGCGAAAAAATTACCAAGAAAACAGTCTCTGAACTTGAAGCGAGAATTGCCGAACTCGAACAAGATAACCAAATTTTGCGTGAAGCAGTCACTTTAATGGACAAATACTCACGTGAACAGATAAAAAAATCCAACCGACGATGAGTTTAGCGGAGCGCGCCGTCGTCGATATGTCTGAAAATGCGAAATATTCTCAAACCAAGTTGCTTGCGGTCATGAATGTGCCCTCAAGCACTTTTTATTCGCACAAAGCTCCAAAATCGCCCACAGAACACGATTTACAAGACGCTCTGATAATCGAGAAAATTCAAGAAATCGTTGACGCGCACGAGTTCAATAATTCCTACGGAATTAAGCGTATGGTGCAGGAATTGGCCGATCAATATGACATACATACCGGTGAACACCGTGTTCATCGCTTGATGCAGAAGATTGAATATAAGTCTGTTATCACTCAGTCTTATAAAGGAAATCGCGGCCGTCCAGTTGTTGAACGCGACAATCTGGTTAAAGACATTATCATTGAACGACCATACCAAGTTCTCACAACTGATGTAACTTACCTGGTGATGCCAGATAAGCAGAAACTCTATAAAGCCAGCGTTCTAGACTGGTTTACCGGTGATGTCATTGGTGCCGTCGTTGGCTATGATATGACATCTGATTTAACTAAACGAGCACTTCAAACAGCTATGCGTCAAATTCCTAAATCGATTCTCAACGCCGAAACATCAATCATTTTGCACTCAGATAACGGTTCCCACTTCATCAGTGAGGAATACGAAGATACCGTCTCATTTTATGGCCTCATGCACTCATTCAGCTCACCGGGGCATCCCGAGCACAACACAATCATCGAAAACTATCACTCATTTTTCAAATCAGAATTCTTCAACCCACGTCGCTTAAGTTGGTCAATCAATGCGATTATTGCAGGAGCGCACCGCTATGACTACTGGTGGAACACCACCAGAATATCTACAAAGACCCGTCCGGCAGCTATACCACTTGCTGCTTAACATAATGCCGGTTATCGGCACTAGCCGGTACGACGCCGTTTATAAGCCGTCACTTGTGAATTTCAAAAATTCGCCTTGTGAAGGCTTATTTGTTGCACGATACAACTTGTGAAATCCGGCTGGTTCACAATCTATACCACCTGTTTTCTCTCACTGGTAGGGCTCGGCCCTGTTCCACCTACAAAAACACCCAGAAATCACGCCGTTTTAAGCTGAAATCCGGGTTTTGAAAAATTTTCGGAGTGCGGTACCTCTCGGTGCCAAAAAAGCCTGTCCATAATCTTGACATCAGCGCCGTGTTCGAAGACGACCCGACTACCATTCCAGCCCGTAAAGACATTCTAGGCGAAGCAATTAATACGCTTAACGAAAAGGTAAAAGAAATTGTTGATGCCCGTGATTATTTACAGTGGAAAATTGACAACTATGATTCTTACATGATTGAATCCGAAAATAAATTATAGAAAACAAACGAGGTCCGGGCGATGATTGCCTGGACCTCGTTTATTCTTTTTGATTAAACTTTCGGGGTAGCTCCGGCCCCTCGCGGGGCTATCTAAAAACCACTCCAAAGTATTGACATTATTCCCAAGTTAATAAACTTAAAACACGTTTAAAGACTTTTGAGCGTGATATTGAGTTGTATCAACCAAGCTTCAATCAAGAACAATTGTTGTATCAAACATTGCCAGCGGTTAATTTAGGGGTCTTCAAACAATGGCGACAATATACGACTGTACCAGCCTTAGCCGAGTTGATGTTTGGCACTAGTCAAGCCTTAGGGTCACACACAGGTTTCTATGTTGGGCGTGTTTTGAGCTTAGATAAGTTTGAGACTATCCAACAAGCCGTGGCATCTTCCAGACTATTATTACTACTTAATTTAGTGATTACCAACAAAGGCATCAGGGGCGCTAAAACAGATAGTCCCCACCTTGCATTATCAGGTGATACCGGACAAGGAAAGTCATTTTTGTTTAAACTCTTGTTGCTTCACATGGCAATGTTTAATGTCAAGATTTTATATATTGATCCTAAGCAAGAAATTCATAGGTGGTTTATGCGAGCATTGGAAACTGAAAAAAACCCTTACTTCCGTAAGTTGATTGAGTCGTTTCATTTTGTCACTTTAAATGCCAATGATAGAAAGAACTTAGGTGTGCTTGACCCAATTTTAACTTTGAATGAGCAGAGTACCGAAGATGATATACCTGATGTCTTGACGTTGGTTAAAGAAATGTTAGTTCAAATCAGACCAATCTCACAAGATATTCAATTAGAGACTGCGCTTAATCGTTCCATTAGTAAAGTTTGTGCGATGCGTATTCAAGGCGAACAGGTTGGCACTTTAACAGTCTTTGATGAATTAGCTAAAGGTTCGCAAGCAGAAAAAGATTTATCTGATTTCTACCAAAGTATTGTCCCAAAGACAATGTTGCGTCTAGCCTTTAGTGACGGTTCAACAGACAGCTTGCAGTTTAATGACCAACGGACAATCTTAGAAGTTACTGGTTTGCAATTACCTAGTGCCAAGCAAGATAGCCGTACTTATACTGAAACACAAAAGTATTCAATGGCTTTGATGTTGGCATTAGGTAAGTATTTAGAAAAGTTTGGTCGATCCAACCCAGATGAGTTTAGTTTGGAAATGATTGATGAAGCATGGATATTTACAACTTCACAGGCTGGAAAAAATGTCTTTGATAGCATCAAGCGATTAGGACGTTCTGAGAATAATGCTGTTTTTTACGCCACACAACGTGTCAAAGATAGTGATGATGAAGAAAGTATCGGACAGTATGGGCAATTATTTGCCTTTGATAGTTCTGATGATCGTGAAAATATTTTGAAACAGTTTAATTTGCCAGTAACCAAAGCAAATATTGAAATGTTAGCTAACCTGAAAAAGGGACAATGTTTGTTTAGAGATATTTATGGGCGAGTTGGTAAAGTGGTTATTCATTCACTCTTTGATGAATGGACGGCAGCGTTAAAGACAGTTAACTCAAATGAGAGTGCCAAGTTAGAAGAAAAGTATGCTTAGAAAGTAGGACAGTATGGCAAACTTTATTTTGTTTTTAATCTTTGGTTTTAGTTTTGCTTTTTTCTATGTTAGGCATAATCGAGATTTTGAGGCGTTAGATGATTTGGGGAAGACAATTTATAAGACGAAAGATTTGGCGTTTACGATGCCAGAAACTAGTGATTTGTCAAAAAATATTCGAGACAAAACTGGTGTGATTGCTGGCAACACAGTGACTGTTTTTGATAAAAAATTGCTTACATTGAAGATTGAAGCAAGTGATTTTACAATCATAGTTATTTTGGAAAAAAAACGAAATGTGGTGCGCTTTGATGTTAAGAATAGGGGTAAAGAATATGACGAAAATTGATTTTACAATGGCAGATTTACAGCCTATGTCGTTAGGTTATGAAGAAGGACAAGATGTGACACCAGAAGTTTTAAAAAGAGCAGAAAGGGCTTATCAGTATTTTCATAATAAGTATTTAGAATTAGTGGCATCTGGTGTTGATAAAGAATTACGAGATCTTTTGATTTTTCATGATGCTTCATTGGAAGATTTTGCTGGTAGAGTGAGACAGGTTGTTAAGTCAGGTCATTATTATGACAGTATGGGCGTGTTTAGCGTTTATTTGGAATATAACGATACCTACGCTGAATTAAGAGATTACTTGAATAGTCGGAGGTCAATTGATGTCTAGTGTTTTTAAAAAATATCGCATGACACGAAAAAATGTGTTGTTGTTAGCACAAGCAATTATCAATGTTTATGGGAAAATTGCTTGGCAAGATTATGCTAGTGATAGCGCTTATCCCGACCAACACAGTCTGAATTTGAATGAAATTAAGGGCAGTCCTGAAAAGTTAGAACGCTTTAGGAGTGAGTTTACGCATCAAATGTATGACAATGTTATTAATGATGATATGCAAAGATTAGAGCAATATATCTAATAGTTAACTTTATTTTTGTGCTGAGATAGTTTCCCACTAATAGTGTAAAAACGATCCAGTATTTCACCTATTACTCTAAATATTTTTCAGAATATTTTTGATTTAGTAAATCTCTCTTCATCAGGAGATAAACTCAAGTATTTAGAGTATAATCGCTGTTAGAGGTTCTAATACGATATGGAAGAAAAACAACTAAATGTATCTTTATTAATTGGCAATGGCTTTGACATTGCAATACTAGAGAGCTTGAAACTAAAATATACTACTACTTATAAAGAGTTTTATGATTATTTAACTTATTTTCTTGTCAATAAAAATAATTCGATCTATATGGCAATCAATGAAAAAAAGCACTTGAAACTGACGATAATTGGATGGATTATGAGTTATTACTTAGTGAACTTGTAAAACAAAAAATCGAAGCATTAGAAAGGATCAGTAATTTTCAAAATAAGAAAAAGCAGTATGAAGTTTTTTTAGAGGATTGGAAAGAAATTCAATATATGTTTGCCGATTTTTTGAACCATGTCATAACACCGGACATATTAAAGCAAGTCACACAGTTGAGCGGTAAAGGAACATTGAAAAGACTATTGGGTGACTTAACAGCTAACCAGTACAAAAATATAGCATTTCCCTCGAAAACTACGCATCACATAGAAATGAATTTTCATATTTTTAATTTTAATTATTCTTCGTTAGTTGATAATTATTTTTATTGGTTATTTGACTATCACCCTTACAATGTGTCAACTAATAATTTTCACTTTGCTCCAAATCCACAGAGCTTTCCTAATTTAAAATCAAAGTATGACCAAAATACAACTTTTTATATTCGTTCATCTATGAACATTTATCACCCACATGGAAGGCTTTCTATTCCTGAGTCCATATTATTTGGAACGACAAATGACATCCCAGCTTATATAAAAGAAAAAAATAATTTTAACAATGAATTGTTGCAAAAACTGGACAAGGCGTATTGGGCCAGATTGGACGAGAAGATGCAACCAATTCTAGAAAAATCAGATCTCTTTGTAATTTTTGGACAATCTGTTGGCGAATCTGATGAATGGTGGTGGAGACAAGTAATTCACCGACTTGCCGAAGGAAGTGAATTGCTCATTTACGATTTTAAAAAGAATTCATTGAAGGAAAAATTTCTATCTTATTGTGAAGGTAGTAAAGAAATTAAAAAAGAAATAGAAGATAGAATATATGTCATTGATTTTGACAATTCGAAGAAATTGAAATACACCTTTACTTTTTAAAATATTGAATCAAATTCCATTGCTAAGTAACTAGAGTGAAGGTTATGGGAGAAATTTACAATGTTGATAACAATTAGATATAGTGATCAGTATTTAGCGAAGACTTTATTTAAAAGGACTTTGCTTTTTATTTGGTTTTTAATAACGATTTGTTTTGGTTTTTGGTACTTAGCTATTTTTCAATCGTTGACGCAAGGACAATATAGTTGGTGGTATTTGTCACCTATTGTGTTAAGTGTTTTGCTGACTGGTTTGGTTGGCTGGGGCGTGTTTTGGTTTTATAAGAACTATGCCCCAGAACATTCGGACTTTGTTTCAAAATACCTGAAAACAGTTGAATTGCGCCAGATGATGAGCTTGTTGGTTGTTTCCAAAGGGTTCTTCGATACTGCTAGTGATGACAATGGGACATTTATAGCTTATTTTCCAAAATTGAAATTAAAGGTACTACACAAAACAGGTCAGTTGATTTTACAAGAGCCAGTAGACGGCCAGAAATACATGGAAAGTTTTTCTAAAAATGAGTTTGATAATGTTGTTGAAACAGCATTACTCGCTGATAGACAAACAACTGAATTTAGTAAAAATAAAATGATTAGCACCTTTGCTTTTGACCCGATTAAGTTTAGAAGAAAGTTAGAAGAATTGAAACCTAAAAAAG
Source organism: Leuconostoc lactis (assembly GCF_007954625.1). Lineage (NCBI taxonomy): Bacteria > Bacillati > Bacillota > Bacilli > Lactobacillales > Lactobacillaceae > Leuconostoc > Leuconostoc lactis. The sequence continues at coordinate 1,396,513 of NZ_CP042420.1, forward strand.
GGTTATTGCAAATTTCAAAGGGTATTGATTGGAAGTATGATACTTTCTACAATGCTTTAATATCAGGTAACGTTGGTACTGGTAAATCTTATACTATGTTTGCAATTATTGGGCAGTTACTACAGGTTACTAAATTTGTTTATATCATTGACCCAAAACGGTCTGATTTAGCAGGTTTAAAACATGTACCTGAATTAAAAAATAATGTTTTTAGTTTGGCATCTGAAATCAATCAAGCTGTGATAGATTTTTATACTAAAATGATGGCTCGTGCTGAAAAAATTGAAGCAATTAAAGCATCGGGTAAGGTTGGGACTTATAAAGATTTTGGGTTCACACCTTATTTTTTAGTGTTTGATGAATTTGGTGCTTATTATGAAATGAATGATAGATTGGCTTATGATGACCCAACTAAAGCTAGTTATGAGACAGCAATGTCAAATCTTAGAGAGATTGCTATGTTGGGACGTGAACTAGGTTTTTATATTTTAATTGGTATGCAAAGACCTGATGCAGGCACGTTACCTATGGCAATACGTAACCAATTGAATATGCGTATTAACATGGGTGTGCCAACACCAGAAATTGAAAAAATGGTATTCCCTGATAATGAAAAGCAGTTGCGCCCTTTGTCATCTAGTTTGAAAGGTTGGGGCTTTATTAAGATTGGGGACAGTCAAGTCAGGTCATTCTTTTCACCAGAAGTACCAAAAGATTTTAATTTACATGAATATATGCGTGAAAATATCGCAATAAGAGAAAGACAGGGCAAATAATGGCAGATGATATTATGGCAATTGAGCGAACTAGGTTAAGTCTAGTGAATGGTTCAAGAAACATGTCGTTGATGTTGGATAAGTTACGTTCGATTGATGCCAACGAAATGGCTAACATTAGAAATATCGTTAAGAATATTGATGTTGAAAGTGGCGCAGTTGAAAATGAAAAAGCGTTACGGCTTATTGAAGAAATAAGAGATGTTGATCTTTTTAATTTTACACAGGATATTGTTGATTTGATGAAGCATATTGAGAGTTCGCAAGAACAGTTCGATGCGTATATCAAAGAGTTTAGAAAATTGGTCTAAATTGATGCTATTTGTGAAATTTGCTGAAATGACTAGTTTGTGAAATGTAAAAATAGCGTTATTTGATGTTTGTGAATTTTGAGATTTCACAAGCATTTTTTAGTCTCTATAAACGTTGATATACCGTTACTTTGTATAGCATAGCTTATGTAAACCTTGATTGGTCTAGTTGAAAATAGGAGTTAGAAATGATGAAATACCACGCTAGAAGTCCAACACTTAGCATCTGTGTTTGGCTTTGCTGTTAATTAAATATTTGTAGTTTAAAAAGAAAAAGTAGGTAAAAAATTATGGCTTTAGAAGTTAAAAAAATTCAATCTTTGTCCGCTCAATCAATTGAGGATTTGAAGGCAATTGAAAAGATAGGTGGACTTGAACACCTTGCTCAACTAAGTGATGAACTTAAAAAAGCAATGGCAGATGAAGAACAGCTACGTGCTGTTAGTCCAATGCTGCCACCTTATTTTGCAGAACTACGTAAGAACTTAGGTTTTTTGCTTGGTACGGCTAAGTCATTGCAGACACACGGTGTCAATCGTACAAAGGATATTGAGTGTCTCTTGGATCAATTGTCACATATCAAGTAAGTAACTATTGTTAAAGCTCTAGTCTTTTACAGCAAATGTCCTGTGAGAGACCGGGGCTTTATGTACATAGTGACTTTATTTTAGGCGTGGCTCGACCAAAGGAAGAGACAGTGCCACGCCCAGCCCTAGCGTAGCGTTGGGGCTGGGTGCGTGGTCGCTGTTAAGCAAATGCAAAGCATTTGTAAGCGACTGGCACATGCGCCAAAAATAAAGTCACCAAAAAAGCTTTAACCCCCAGTTACTAACAGGGGGGTTAAACCGGTAAAAACGCTGAAAGCGTCAACCCAATATGGGGAACAAACGCCGTTATGAAGCCATTTAGAACAAAAAACAAAAATGTCCCTTTGAAAGTACCAAATGGGACATTTTAAGAAAGGAAAGCCGACATGATAATGATTAACAATGAACCAACAGCTTATACACCTATATTTCTAGGAACAACACAACATAGCTTACGGTTATCGTTGGAAATACTTATCATGGTTGGTATGAAATTGAATGATGAAATTATTGAGACTTATAACGTAACCGTATCGGCTATTGAGCTAGGACATTTACCTAATATCGGTAGTGAAATTGCGATTGATGAAATTACTGGTAGTGAGTTATCTGGCTTTAAGGCAAAACTTAAACAGCCTGATGCGCAGATGCAAAAAACGGCTTCAACTGAATTAGAAAAATTGGTTGATTTAAAAAATGTCGGTCGATACCAACTATTGAAAGGGAAAAATATTATGACACAAGATTTAAATGCACCAGAACTAACATATGATAATTTAATATTGATGCGACAACTGCTTGGGATAACACAACAAGAATTAGCTACTGCACTGGATATTAGTAGAAAAACAGTTACTCGTCTTGAAAATGGAGAACAAAAAATATCAGATAAGTTTGTTGATAAATTGTTAGTAGCCTACCCAAATTTTGCTGAAAGTATCGAAGTGCAATTTGATTGGGTTTCATTAACGTTCCCAGATTTAACTTCAAAGCAAGTAATTGATGATGTGTTGAGATTGCAGGACAACTTGTTTCTAGAACGTCCTACGTCTCAAAACTTCTATACTCGTGAAATGGCATTTGCTGGCGAAAAAAATATTTACATACAAGACTTTGCGCCAGTGAAAAACCCAGAAACACAGGCTATGGATCAAAAATTTGGGACAACGCTTTATTTAACTGGTAAAGGCACACGGCTGTTTGAAAAAGCTTTGTTAGAGCAGAGTATGAATTGGCATGACTTTTTTGCAAAGGCACGATTATATCGGGGACATCTAACACGATTAGATATTGCAATTAACGACAAATGGGGCTTATTGGATATGAACGAATTGGTTAAAGCCGTACAAGAAAAACGGTTTTGGAGTAAATCAAAGTCGTACGCAGTTCATGGCAACGTTGATGACGGCTGGACGGTTGACTTTGGTAAGTCACCATTTGTTATCCGTGCTTATGACAAACATAAAGAACAAGCCAATAAAGGCTATGACACTGATGTTAAAACTCGTGTCGAATTAGAATTGCATCAGGTCAAAGCAGAGTATGTCCTTGATGAGTGGCTTAACAATGATAAAAAATTGGTGGATATAACTTTTGATATTTTGTACAGCTACCTTTGGTTTACTAATGGCAAAATTGAAGACCACCAATTGAAATCAGATACAGTGCGTGATGAAATTGAAGCAACAGTTGAGCCAATGCCTGCGTGGTCGTTACTAACTGCTTTAGGTAAAAAAATGAAGTTTGTTAGAGAACCAAAAAAGCAAAGTGTTGAGCGTATTGAAAAATGGGTTTTACAATCGGTTGTGCCTAGTCTAGCCGTATTAAAGAAAACAGGCCACTGGCATGAAATCATTGAAGCAATCAATACAGCGGAATTGTCGGCTGAACAAGAAAAACTGGTTATGGCAACTACTAAGAATGCGATTACACGAGCAAGCAAGCAGTTAAATATCAATTTTGAAAAGCCGACTAAAAAATACAACGAAGATGACAAACGAGGAAAGGGGGCATGACAATGTTTAAAGCAGTTGGTTGGTATTCACAAAATGAGTATATGGCTGGTAATAATCCTGCTGATGTGATGCGTAAGTTACAAAAGGAGTACCCAGCACCCAGACGTACTTCTAGGAGTTCGTCCACGCTATATATTTACTCAGAACCGTTAAAAATTATTAGTGTAGCGAGTGAAATCGTAAATTAAATCATATACAATAGGATTAACAGCGACAAAATATAACCAATACTCTACAATAGATAGAGGAGAATAAAAATGAAAACAATCTCAATAATTGGAGCAGGTGTTGGTGGTTTAACTTCTGCAATTTACTTACAGAACCATGGGTATCAGGTCACTATTTATGAAAAAAACAGTCGACCTGGTGGGAAAATGGACATTATAGAAGAATCCGGCTTTAAATTTGACACCGGTCCAACAATCGTTATGATGCCCGACATTTATAAAAAGCCGTTTATAGATAGCGGAGTTGATTACAAAAATTATTTTAAAATGAAACGTATTAATCCGTTCATGGATGTTGTAACACACAACAAAAAAATTGCATTATCTTCTGATCTTGTGGATTTAGCAAAAGAATTTGAATCTTATGATGAGTCAGAGATGCTTGGATTTTTAAAATATTTAACAGATATATATAGTAAATATATAAATGCCAAAAATAATTTTATTTATAAAAGTTTTAGAGGTCCCAGTGACTTTTATAATATCAAAACACTTTGGAACGCTTACAAATTAAAAACATTTTCGTCCTCGTTTGAAGCTATTCAAAAAAATATCAAAAATACAGATCTGCAATACTTAATGTCATTTCAAACGCTATATATTGGTATTTCACCATTTAGTGGTCCTTCTATATATAATATTATTCCAATGATTGAACTAATCTATGGCGTTTGGTTTATAAAAGGTGGCATGTTTCAATATGCAAAAGCATTAGAAAAACGCTTTATAGAGTTAGGTGGAAAAATAGTTTACAATTCAACAGTAGAAAAGATTATTGTTGAAAACAATAAACATGTCAGTGGCTTGCTCATCAATAACACCCTAAAAAAATGTGATGCCGTAGTTGCAAACGCTGATTTTCCTTACACAATGACACATTTGTTGGATATGGACGATAACAAGAAAGGAAAATATCAAAAGAAAAATATTGAAAAAATGGATTATTCCATGTCATGCTTCTTATTGTACCTAGGCTTAGATAACAATTATGATCAACTGAATCTTCATACAATAAAAATGGCTAATAATTTTGAAACTAACGTTTACGACATTGATAACGGTATTTTACCTGATGATCCATCATTTTATATTTACAATCCTAGTGCAATTGATAATAGTTTTGCACCAAGTGGACAATCTGCTTTATACGTCTTAGTGCCAGTCTCTAATTTAAAGGAAAATAGCAGCTGGTCGGAAAATGATATTGATAAATTTACACATAAAATAATTCATAAAGTAGAAACGGAACTTAATTTAGATAATTTAAATGAACATATCGTTTTTAAAAAGGTTCATACGCCTAAGACATTTGAGACACATTATAACAGTTTCTACGGTGCAACTTTCGGACTAAAACCAACTTTAAAACAAAGTAATTATTTCCGCCCGCATAATAAGCATGCTAAAATAGATAACCTCTATTTTGCAGGTGCCAGTGTGCATCCTGGTGCTGGAGTACCTATCGTTATTACTAGTGGAGAATTGACCGCGAAAGAAGTAATGAGGGACTTTTAAATGGTAACTATTCCAAAAATACCAAATAGAGTTCTTGAAATTTTTTCTAGTAGTAAAGCAGCAATTAAACAAAATTCATCATCATTTTATTTTGCCTTTTCAAAATTAGACAAAGATCAAGCTTATAGCATCTTTGTCATCTATGATTATTTACGTCAAATTGATGATGCTGCTGACAACCATGACAGAATAACATTTAATAAATTAATTTTTTGGTGGGAGACGGCTTGTAATAGCAATAATATTGTAATTAACAAAACATCAAACATTGCTGATAGAGTAGCCTATATTTTTAATCATTTTTCTATAGATACCAAGCTGATGACTGACATGATTCAAGGACAACTTCGTGATCTCAATAATATTGAAATTAACACACTATCAGAATTAGAAACTTACTGTTATCAAGTAGCAGGAACCGTGGGGTGCATGATTTTTTGTATACTCTCTAGAAACTCTATTGAAAACAATCGCAAGGCAGTAATAAACGTGGGAATAGCTCTTCAGTTAACCAATATTTTAAGAGATGTACATGAAGATGCTATGGCGGATAGATATTTCATTCCCAAGCAACTGCTATTAAAATATGATATCCAAAAACAAGTTTTGTTAGAAAGTAAACCTGATATTCAAACACAATCTTTGTTGCAATATTTAGCAAGATTAGCACTTTCTAAGTACGCCGAAACTGATGTGATTACTGATCAGATTTTAGATAGAAAAGGCAAAGTAGCATTAGAACTATCCATTAATGTCTACAAAAAGATCCTAACAAAATTAATGAAAAATAACTTCGTTGATTTATCAAAAAGAGTATATGTGACACCCCAAGAAAAATTACTATTACTATTAAAAACCTTTTCAAAACACATTAAGTGACATATTAATAATAAATAGAATTAATAACAGGAGATTATTATGTTTTTAGCTATTAAAGAGATGCTACATGAAAAATTGCGTTATAGCCTAATAGTGGTACTTATATTTTTAGTAAGTTATCTTTTGATTATTCTTACTGGTTTAGCCACTGGTTTAGCTAACCTAAACAAAGCGGCAATTAACGAGTGGAATGCTTCAAGTATTGTCTTAAATAGTGATTCTGAAGGACGTTTACAACAATCTTTTCTTTCACAGGATGAGGTTGCTAGTTTACCCAATAATGGAACCAGAATTTCACAGTATAGTACACTTGTAAAATCAGAAAATGGATTAAAAGAGAATGCTCAATTAGTAGCTCTTGATTCCAAATCGTTCATATTTAAAAATTTGAAAATAACAAGTGGTAGTAAAAAGATCCGAAACAATGCCGGCGTCGTATCGGATAAATTCAAAAGTGATGGATTCAAAATCGGTGACTATTTGTTAGTTGCTAATTCATCATTGAGGATTAAAATTACAGGTTTTACACCCAGGGCAACTTTAAGTGCTCTTCCCGTGGTTTATATTTCACCAGACACTATTCAATCACTGAATAAAGGTGTAACAAATGCTGTGGTATTCAAGAATACGTTAAATAATTCAAAAATACCAAAAGGGACTGATCAGTTGAGCATTAACTCATTTATTAATAAATTACCTGGATATAGTGCACAACAACTCACATTCAACTTCATGATTGGTTTTTTGTATATTATTATTCTAATTGTTATTTCAATTTTCTTGTATATTCTGACCGTTCAAAAATTACCCAACTTAGGTGTCTTGAAGGCGCAAGGAGTCTCAACGCAGTATCTTGTTTTGAGTACGTTATTTCAATCATTTATTATGTCAGTTATTGGCGTTATTATAGCCATTATATTAGCTGAAATAACAGCTATTACGTTACCCAGCGAGGTACCCATTGTCATTGATAAAAGTAATATTATTGTAACTGGAATCGGTATTATTGTTATGTCCTTGTTGGGTGCATTGATACCAATTCGCCAAATTGCCAAAGTTGATCCTTACAAAATTATTGGAGGTTAATTTCATGTCAAATCTAATTTTCGACTCAGTCACAAAAATTTTTGGTGAAGGGAGTAGTAAGTACGTAGCACTAGAAAATATTAATTTCGAAGCAGAAAGCGGTCAGCTTATTTTAGTTGTAGGGCCATCAGGATCAGGAAAAACTACATTTTTGACTATAGCAGGCGGACTACAGACACCAACTAATGGTGACGTAAAAATAAATGACAGTACAATTAACAGTTTGTCCAAAAAACAACAAACAAAATTAAGATTGGAAAAAATAGGATTTGTTTTACAATCTTATAACTTAGTCCCATTTTTAACGGTCGAAGAACAGTTTAAATTCGTAGATAAACTAAAAAAACAAAATTTGACTGAACCAAAAATGCATGAGCTTCTTTCTGATTTAGGACTTTTAGAACTGCTAAAAAAATATCCTAATCAACTTTCTGGTGGACAAAAGCAGCGTGTGGCAATTGCTAGAGCATTATACACTGATCCTGACTATATTTTAGCAGATGAACCCACAGCCGCATTAGATACAGATAGATCCATGAAAGTAATCGAGTTACTCAGAGATTTAGCGCACAAAAGAAATAAAATTATTATTGTAGTTACTCATGACTTAAGGTTAAAAGATATGGCAGACAAAGTTTATCAGATAATTGACGGTAAAATGACAATACTGGAGAAGTAATTTAATTTATGACTAATAATCAGCAAAAATATAATTATGGCTAAGGAATATTTTATTAACTAAATGTTGAGATAGCACAAGGAAATGTTTATGCTATCTTTTTTATTTATTAGGAAAAGAGAAAAAATTATGCCAACGAAAATATGGTTAAAACCAGAACAATTAGATTTGTATATTAAACATTTAGAACGATTTAGAGACTTATATAGTAATGGGATATTAAATCGATACGTCCGTCGTTTTATACCGAAAGAACGCAAAATTGAAACAGTTAGCGCCAAAGAATTAGATCAAATTAATCATTGGATCAATGCGAGACCAATGAAAACACTCAACTGGCAATCACCACAAAAGGTTTTTCAGCAGTTTGCAGTGTTCGGTTAATTCTTGCAATCTACCATATTCAAAATTAGTAGGTGACTTCCGTAATTATTGGTTTTTGAGCTCAAGAAAGATATACAAACGACAATTGTCAAAATAATATAAGTTAGGGGATAATTTTTGTGACTAAGACAAGCGTGATGTGGTTTAGAAGAGATTTAAGATTAGCAGATAATACGGCATTAACGGCTGCAGTCGCTAATAGTGATCATCTTGCTTTAGTGTTTATTATTGACCCAAACCAAATCGTAGCGAATGGCAGTGTCAATCAAAGTGCTTTTTTTGCCAGTGTTTCTCATTTTAAATCAGTTTTAAAAGCCAAAAAAATCAGCTTGCATATTTTCTCAGGAAATGTCACAACTGTGTTTACAGCATTAAAAAAAGAGCTGCCGGAGTGGCAAGATTTGTATTTTAATTTTGATGAACGGGGTTATGGTAGAAAACGAGATCAAGCAATTGCAACATATTGTCGTGATGAGTTGCAGGTAACGCCGCATCCTTTTTTAGATTTCACATTGCACAGCGCGTTTGATATTAAAAAGCAAGATGGTACTGGGTATAAAGTATTCACACCTTACTTTAAGCAATGGATACAACGACCTAAAAAATCAGCAAATTATGATCTAAAGCATTCGGAAGTTGTCAAGAAACAACGGGAACTGTCGTGTAATGAGGCAACAGCTGAGCTTAAAAAGCTAATCCGTCCATGTGACAGTTATGCTTACGAAAACCAAATTGGAGAAGTACTTGCTAAACAAGTATTGATCGACTTTGTATCACATAAGCTTGCTAACTACGATAAAAATCGTGATATACCAAGTCTCGATGCTACCAGCCATTTATCGCGATATTTAAGGACCGGTGAAATTTCAATTCGGACAGTTTTTGATGCTGTCAGTCAGGAACCGGAAAGTGACGGTCGTACGACCTTCATCAAAGAGCTGTGTTGGCGTGATTATTACAATATGATTTATGCCATGTATCCAGATCAGCAAGAAAAAGCAATCAAAACATCATTTCAAAATGTTGTTTGGCAAAATAATGAGGATCATTTTAAAGCATGGCGGACAGGGCGCACTGGTTTTCCAATTGTCGATGCTGCCATGCGTCAACTCAATGAAACGGGTTGGATGCACAACCGCTTGAGAATGGTTGTTGCTTCTTTTTTAACCAAAGATCTATTAATTGATTGGCGGTGGGGTGAGAAGTATTTTCGAGAAAAATTAGTTGATTATGATCCAGCAAGTAATATTGGTGGTTGGCAGTGGGCTGCGTCGACAGGTACAGATAGTGTGCCGTATTTTAGAGTATTTAATCCGACAATACAGTCAGAAAAATTTGATCCTAATGGCACGTTTATCAAGCAATATGTTCCGGAATTGAAATCTATCAAGGGTAAAAAAATACATCAGCCTAATCAGTTAACTGATGCGGAACAAAAAGCTTATGGTGTGAAATTAAATGATGATTACCCTCAGCCAATTGTGGATCATAAAGCTGCGCGATTAAGAGCGATCGCGATGTATGGGCAAAGTAAAGATAATTTTTAAAAGGGTTTTGTGAAAAGAATCCAATAACTTGGCTTGTATGATACTGGCAAATGACATTATTGCCAGAAAAATGGGACAGCTACACTACTGCGCAATCCAAATAAATTGAAATTTGCCCAGGTTTTTTTGTGATCCCCGAATATCATTATTTTCATAATTAATACGTCGTAGTGCTATAATGAAAAGTGATTTGTTGCACAAAATTTTGATTAAGGGGTTACATCATGAATAAGAATTATATTGCGCGAATGCGGGAGAAAGTTGGTCATGAGGGCATGATTTTTGTTTCTGCGTTTGGAGTTTTATGGAATGACGCTCACGATGCTATTTTGTTGGAAAAACGTTGGGATTCAGATGCTGGCTGGGGATTTCCTGGTGGATATCTTGAATATGGCGATTCTCCAATGCAAGCGGTTGTACGTGAATTTAAAGAAGAAACGAATATTGACGTTAGCGTAACCAGAGTCTTGGGTATCTCCACAAATGTGACGGACAAAAATTCTTGGGGTGATGCACAAGAAACGATTGGTATTGGTTTTGAAGTTGAACAGATTGGTGGATTTTTGCAAAAAGATGGCACAGAGACATTGGATTTGCAATTTGTACCCATTCATCCGGAACCAAAAATGTTTGTGCCTCAAGCGCAACAAACTCTGCATCGGATTATCACTGAAAATGAAGTTAGTGATCGACCATGGCTACGCGAAAATGGTGATTAATCTGTTTATTTGATATATTTGTGCATGGTCGTTCGATTTTTACAGACCTACTATCTAAAAAGTAAAAAACTGAGACAGGTAGTCCACGACTAAAAAATGCTATGTAATCGAATAAATACCATAGCATTTTTATATTATTCAAAATTGACTATATTTTGTTCATTAATTTACGCTGTTAACTATGCTGCCCGACAGATATGTCTGTAAATTAGCTATTGTAATGGATAACAGTCTTTCGCGTGTTTCAAACGGCGCCCAGGCAATGTGAGGGGTTATATAGCAGTTTTTAGCTTTAAGTAAGGGATTATTTTTTTGAATTGGTTCTTTGGTGACGACGTCAGTTGCCAAAGCGTATAGTTGATCTTGATTCAGGGCATCTGCCACATCGCTTTCATTAACTAGTTTTCCTCTTGAAGTATTCAGGAGAATAGCAGTAGACTTCATTTTAGCCAGTGTTGTCTTATTAATTAAGTTGATTGTTTGAGGAGTTTGAATAACATGTAGACTAATAACGTCCGACGTTTTCAATAATTCATCTAACGAAACTTGTTTGAGCCAATTTTCTTTTATTTTTTTAGGACGATGATTATAGAACACTACATTCATTTCAAATGCATGAGCTAATTTTGCTACTTTTTGAGCTATATGACCGTAGCCAATAAGTCCTAATGTTTTATCTTTTAATTCGTATAAAGGCTTGTCCCAAAAAGTGAAATCGGGTCCTTGTGACCAACGATCTTGATGAACTAATTGGTTATGTAGTCCAACTTGTCCAGTCACTTCAAGTAAGAGAGAAAAAGTGAATTGAGCCACCGCATCACTAGCATAGGTAGGAACGTTAGTTACCTCAATATTGTGCTTACTAGCACTTTCTAGGTCAATAACATCATAACCTGTACCCATAATTCCAATATACTTCAGGTTTTTAGATTTGGAAATGACATAGTCATTTATAGGAGTTTTGTGAGTGATAACAATTTCTGCACCATCAATTCGGTTTATTATTTCTTTTTCATTAGCTGTATTGGTACGGTCATAAAAAGTACAGTCGCCAACAGAACTTAACTTATCCCAATCTAAATCGTCATTTAATTCATAGCCATCTAAAAGAATAATTTTTGCCATATTCATGCTACCTCTTTTTCGATAATCATATCATGAAACTATTTAAACAATCGATAATTTACATAAACGCACGAAAAAAATTAAGAAATCATCTGAAAAATATAAATAAAAGTTGAAAATTAAACTATTAGTCACAAAAAAGTTAGTTCTTAATGAGTACTACTTTTTTTATTTTCATTAAAAAACGAAAGGAATAAACAAGATGCCTACAAAAATATGGTTAAAACAAGAACAATTAGAACTGTATATTAAGCAGTTAGAGCGGTTTAGAGACTTATACAGTAAACTAGACCAGACTTTAGAAAGTGATAGACAAGGATTTCAATTCAAAGCTGGCGCGCCCAACTTCCAAACAACGTTGAGCGTATCAATGCAATTACAAGCTAAAATTAGACAAGCACAATCTCAAGCATATGGAGATGTGCTTTTTTTTAACAAAGAATTAGCATCTAGGGTGCAAGAATTGGTTTCCAAATCAATTGAGTTAACCTTTGCTTATCGTGATTTGGATTTGCTTATTAAGGGAACTGATCGCAATACTGAAAGTGGGTTGAACAAGATTGAAGAACAGTTGTATCAAGCAAAAAGGCAGCTTGCCGAAAAACATTAATAATTTTTATGCTTGGAATCGGACCAGTTTTTGTTGTACACTGATTTTATGTTTAAAAAAAGAATTAGACTCAATACATCAAAGCTGTCAGTAGTATTATATGGTGCACTTATAGGTTTTTTAACAGGAATAGTTGTTAGCGTTTTTCGATGGACAATTGAAAAATTGCTTCAATTTGTGCAAACGTTGTATGTAGATATCTCACATGGCAATATAACGCTAATATTTTTTTTGATGATAGCCAATTTTATAGGCTTTTTAATTGTTGCATGGCTGTTAAACAAAGAACCTAATATATCCGGTTCCGGCATCCCGCAGGTTGAAGGTCTATTATTAGGTGAACTAAAAATAAACTGGTGGTCGACATTGTGGCGAAAATTTATATCAGGAATTTTGGCTATTGGTAGTGGTTTGATGCTGGGGCGGGAAGGTCCCTCAATTCAACTGGGTGCATCAATTGGTCAGGGTGTAGCATCATATAGACGTCTTAGTCATAATCAATCGAAAGGGCTTATAGCCAGTGGTGCCGCTGCTGGTTTATCAGCTGCATTCAATGCGCCTTTAGCCGGCGTTATGTTTGTATTGGAAGAAGTCTATCATAGTATTTCTCCCTTTGTCTGGGTTAGTGCATTGACAGGCGCAAGCGTTTCGGATTTTGTCTCTACGGTTTTGTTTGGCCAAACACCAGTTTTATCTGTTGGTCACTTAAGTGTTTTCCCGGTACAGTTATATGGCTTATTGTTGGTATTTGGTATTATATTAGGTTTATTTGGCTTTTTATATCAAAAAGTTTTACTATTCAGCTTAAATTGTTACAGTAAAATTAAGGTCCCTAAATATTTATACGGTATGGTGCCGTTTACTTTGGTGATACCAATTGGAATCTTATGGCCAAATCTTTTAGGTGGGGGCAATAATTTAATTTTGTCGCTGAAAGAAACACCTATGACAATGAAAATGATCATCGTAATTTTGTTAGTTCGATTTGTTTTCTCAATGATTAGTTACGGTTCCGGTCTGCCAGGAGGCATCTTTTTACCTATTTTGACTTTAGGTGCACTAAGTGGTTCATTAATGGCTCATATATTTGTCTATTTACATCTCATGAGTGCAAATTATGCTTTAAACTTTATTGTGATCGGTATGGCCGGTTATTTCGCATGTATTGGTAAAGCACCATTTACTGCAATTATTCTTATTTTTGAGATGGTGGGGAGTGTGACCCACATTTTACCTTTAGCACTTGTAAGTTTAGTAGCTTACTTAGTAATTGATCTATTAAATGGTGCACCAATATATGAATCTTTACTAGAACGTTTGTTAAAAAGAAAATCAGTGTATCTAACGATGTCTTCCATGACAACAACGGAAGTGCCAGTTCTTGCTGGTGGTATCTTAGAAGATCAACAAATAAGAGATTTGCAACTGGGTTCAAATAGTTTGATTACACTGGTCAAGAGATCTGAACATGTACTGATTCCAAAGGGCGATTTAGTATTACGAGCTGGTGATATTATTTATATTAGAGCGAGTCAAAATGACACACGACTGATAAGAAATCAAATAAGCGTCAAGAATTGAAAAACGACTCTGAAAAATTTTCCAGAGTCGTTTTTATTTAACTTCAAAAAAAATCTTCATTATGCTTAATACTTTAATATATTGTGTTTTAAAAAATAAAATAATAAGCAACATTGTGAAATGGTAAACTTGTTATAAGGGGTAAATACCTAAGACTAAAATAATCATAATTAAGGAGAAAATATGTTTTATGAGTGATGCAACAACACAAAAACGCAAACGACAACCACGGTTGAATGAGAACCAACGTCACATGATTGAATATTTGTGGAATATTGAGAAAATGACACAAGCAGATATAGCCAGACGTTTAGGCTATACACCGTCATCAATACTACGTGAATTACACCGTGGCAATACGCTTGATTTCTCAAATTTAGATAGACGAACACTGTTGAATATGGACATACACGCACGTATCAAGTATTCGGCACAGCGTGGACAATATATTGCTTTGAAAAAGCGCAGTAAAATGGGTACTGGTCTCAAACTGACGCCAGAATTAAAAGAAATCATTGAAACCTGGGTCAATGTTGAGCATTGGACGCCAGAGCAAATTGCTGGTAACGTGCAAGATGTTGATGTGTCCGCATCTGTTATTAGGTTATGGTCTCGGCAAGGCCTTATCAATATTCGTAAACAGAAATATCATCGTCAAAATGGGACACCCAAAGAAAGAGCTGTTGCGCAAACTAAACGTGATAAGGAACGTGAAATTGCACGTTTGCGTGAGCAACTAAAAAATGACGGAGAATTAGTCCGCCATTCAATATTTGATCGTTCACAAGTTGTGGAAAGTCGTAAACAGTTTGGTCATTGGGAAATTGATTTAGTGTTGCCAGCTAAAATGAATAATCAGCGTTATCAAGATACCACAGCAATTATGACACTGACTGAACGCAAAACTCGGTTTACTGCCTTAATATTAGTCCGTAGTAAGAAGTCCAATGATATGATAAATGCCTTTAAGTTGTTTTATGAACGATATGGCAAAGCCGTACGGACTATCACAGCTGATAACGGTTCTGAATTTATCTCGTGGGACTTTTTAGAATACGTGCAGAAACAGCTCAAAATCAAGCTATACTATGCGACACCGTCATCACCACAGCAACGTGGATCCAATGAAAATCGAAATCGTAAGTTACGTGATTGGTATCCTAAAGGCACTTCTTTTAAAGACGTGAAGCAACGACAATTAGATGAAGTGGCTTCAAAAATGAATGCGATGCCACTTAGACAAGCTCTGAATGGAAAACGACCAATGGTAGTCTTTGCACAAGAATATAAAGCGATGCAACGTTATCGTAGAGCTTATGAAAAGCGTAAACAGCGAATGCTCGAAGAACGCCAAAATGATGAA
The DNA here is from genome assembly GCF_007954625.1 of Leuconostoc lactis. Lineage (NCBI taxonomy): Bacteria > Bacillati > Bacillota > Bacilli > Lactobacillales > Lactobacillaceae > Leuconostoc > Leuconostoc lactis. Next base: position 1,411,917 of record NZ_CP042420.1, read on the forward strand.
AAATAAAGAATAAAAATTGGTAATAAAGATAATAAACTTTAGACACGGGCTGTGTCTTTTTTTATTGTGATTAAAATAAAACGATTTGAAACGATTTTATTGGTTGAAACATTTGATATAATAGTGAGTAATTAGATTGCTAAAAGCCTTTGTATAGACATTCCAAAAGCGTGGACGCTCCGTTTACTTTTAAACACAATCATGTTATTCTTGAGGAAGTAGTGAGTTACTTAAAAAATAATCATCCTTTATTTTACACAGAAGTTACTGGTAGATTACCAAAACATTAAACATGTGGCGTTTGGGTTGACATTCGCCTGACAAATTTAGGTTTACATAATATATATTATCGAAAGTAAAGTATTTAAATTAATACATTTAATGTGGATAATTTTTTATAAACCAATTACAGATTCCCTGTGTTTTAGAGCTGGTTTTTGTTAAATTCTTTCATAAAACCCAAAAATAGTTCAATTACTAACTCTGGTAACCTCAATAAAGTGTTTTTTAGTATTAAATACTTTAAACAGCTATCAAAACAAATAAATTTAACACTAATCTTCAATTTTAAAGCAAACAGTCTTCTTAATCAATTTAATAGTAAGCGAACTATTTCTCTTTATTAAGGTCATTAACTGTTGCTAAAAAGCTAATTGGTTTCAACTCAACATTTTCCATCTCGTGACCCGTTATCGTGAAAAACTCAACGTCATTCGTGTCGACTAAATCATTGAAATTATATAACCGATATAGAAAATAGTTATCAGGATGCTGACTGGCGAACTTCAGTTCATTATTGCTGATATAAAATGGTATTCCTTTTCCTTGTGTTGTAGTTTTGACCTCAATATAAATTGGATTGCCATGTGTGTCAAAAGATAAAATATCATACCCTAAACCGTCTCCTTGAGTTTGAGAAACATGTTCAACCTTCTTAGCTAAGTCAGGATAATCTTTCAGTCTATTTTTTTCGGTGTTTAGAACAATTTGTTCACCAAAAAAGCCAATGATAGCATTTTGTTTTTGAAGTGCAGGATAATCCACTTGACGGCCTGTTTGAACCATTGAATTTTCGTCTAAATACGTTTCATGAAGCGTAATATCGGGTATTTTTTGCGCTATTTCTTTGATACTATAGGTACTTGACCGGCATGATAATATATAGTCAATGCTTTGCGCTATTTCTTTGATACTATAGGTACTTGACCGGCATGATAATATATAGTCAATGCTTTGCTGAATATCGTTCTCACTGATTAGCCTAGATTTTATTTCATTCAAGCAAAATAACATATCTTTCAGGTCCGTCAGTAGTTGCGCATTAGAGGGTAAATTATCCTTATCATATCTGATGCTCAGAATGTTGCTTAATTCATAACCTGATACCATATCATTCTTCTTCAATAAAGAACTAGTCAGATCGATAGGTGCCACTGTCATGTGATCCGTTCGATTAGCTAATGTATTTTGCCAATATTTGGATACCTTACTGATATTATTTTCCGCATTTTTGCCGTAGGTTTTCTTAAAAAACGTCCACCCTTGATTTAGTGATAAGTAAACATACTTCATATCCGGTGAAAATAGATAAACAATATCAAACCCTTTGGCAGCTGAAACGGATATTGTCGTATCGAATAGCCCAATCCATGGTACTGTAGCCCAACTCCCTTGCCCTGGTGACCCCTTTGTTATGAGACTACCACTAATGAGATCATCACTCACAACATTTTTTAGTCCTGATCTGAGACACTTAGCTAATGAATTACCTTTCAAAGGCTTATTTTTTTCTTGTAAATAAGTGTTCAGAATTTTTTCTAATAATGCACGTAGTGTCATTTGCCATAATTGCTCCCTATTATGCTTCTTCTATTATTATGGCATGAAAATAACAAAAAACACTAATTTTATCATAAATATCAACCAGAAATTTCAACGCAGTACAAATTAAAAAGACTGCAATTATGCAGTCTTTTTAGCAATTTATAGCTGAATCAGATTCACATCAAATTCTTTTAACTGTTCCAGATGATGTGATGTTATTACCACTACTTTATGCTGTCGTTCGACGAGTTCGTTGATCATTTGTAGGATCGTTTCGGCATTCGTCGCATCAACGCCACTAGTTGGCTCGTCGAAAATATAGAGTTGTTTATCTAATAAGCACTGTCCATAAGTTAAGACAATCTGTTGCTCACCACCGGACAACTGACCCATTTTTGTATGCCAAATTTTCGATAAGACCTCACGCTTAATTGTCGCAAAAGTACGAGATGCCATTTGCGATGATTCTGAACCTAACTGTGCATACATTCCCACCGTTTGTGCAACTGTTAGTGTTGGAAAGAAATGAATGTGTTGCAACTGATAAGCAACGTCGGTCATACTGGGAATATCAACTTTAGTGCCACTTGCATTTTTATGCCCTACACCGGCTACAAAATCCAAAAAAGACGTTTTACCTGCCCCATTGGCACCAATCACCACATTAAATTTTTCATGAGAAAATACCACATCAACCCGATCGGCCAATTGTCGATTACCAAAAGACAACGAATAATTTTTGATTTCCATGCGCAAATTTCCTCTGTTAAACTCTTGTGATTACTGACTGCGGCGAAAACCTAGCGATGGCAAATTTGCCAATAATTGCGTAAAGTAACGTCACCACCGCTAAGTCCCACCAGACAATGAGATGATTCGGCGAGCTGATTAAAAGTGTTTGTATTTGATAACCAACTGTTGCAACGTAGCTAGCAGGATTTATCAGTGTCACCAAACTTTCTAAACGCTGTCCATTCGGAATATTCATAAAAAATAGCATGCCAAAAATAAGCAAACTCAAAATAATAGTCACTGATTCAAGCTTGAATTTAAACATAAACAATAAACTCGTAGCCAACGCTATGGGTAAGGCGGTGATTAAAACAGTCAACAAGCCAGCCAACATCAAGTGTAAACTGAAAGATTTAATGAATAGCATAACTACTACATTAAACAAAGTGATCTCTATTAAAATAACCATGAGTTGAACCGAAAAAACACTGAACATGATTTTTAATTTAGAGCCAGCGATAAAAAGCATTTGTTTATAAAAGCCACGTTCTCGGTCTGCTATTAGACCAACAATGACGTTGTTTAGGATTGTGACAACGATGATATAAGCCCAAAAATAACTCACAGCCTTAAATGTCGTCGTATTGAAATGCCCCCTATTTTGTACAGCGATATGCTTATTTTGATAGATAAAATAAACAATGGGTATCAATAGATTATAAACAAAAGCAAATTTGTTACTTAAGGTATCTATCATATAAACTTTAATCAACGTCGCGATATCTTTCATTACAACCCCTTTTGTTAATGGCATAATTATATATTAAATTTAATTATATACTAATTTTAAATTATGAGGTACCCGTTATTCATTAAGCAATTGCATTAGCATTAACCAGAGTAAAACAGGATGCAAAAATGTCCTTTACCAAGAACAAAAAATTAAAAGCCTATCATGTGATAGGCTTTTAATCATTTTACATTCAACATCACCTTATACACCAATGACGATGTCGGCTTGTGATGTCCATTAATCACTAATGGATAATCGGCTAAGTGATAATTTGTGGTGTCCACAATATCGATATTTTGTGGGCGATTCGTATCATTGCGAACAATAATTTGATAATGACCAGGTGTTAGATTCCGATAAAGACGATAAGAATCACCTGAATCGGTCATTTGATACTGATCTCCACTCTTCAGATTTTTCAAATAAACATGGACATCTGATTTATCATGTACCTGTACAGAGAAATAATTAGCGTTACCCTTAAGATCCACAGCTTCAGTAATCGTTTCTTCAGGTGCCATCGCATACGGTGGTGCGCCATATTGGAGCGACAATTGACTGCGCTGAGCCGCCACCACAAGTGACTGCGGGTTTTTGTCAGCGACAACCCTGGCTAATCCAATTGTGACAAAGAGTATGACGGTCACAAGCACCGCGCTGAACCGTTTCAAAGTTACCCACCGCAAGTTTAAGAATTGACGGTTAGACCGGTCTGGAAGTACTGCCAAAGCAAACATGAGAAGCGGTAAGATGGCTTGTCCATACCGTGGCTCCACTTCCCAAAGTAATGTATGAAAGGCAATATAACCCAATGCCGTCACAATAGCGATCAAGGCCACTACTTGTTGCTGATCGGATAAATTAACCCGCCAGGTTGCTAAACGTGTGATTAAAAACAGCCAGAAAACAAACGTTGCGGTCGTATTAATCAGTGAGATCATGGCATTAAAGAATTAGGCATGTTGTTGATACCAAGCTGGTGCGGCACGGAAGCCCCCATTATACCAATCCTGAATGTCACTGACAGACAATAAAATACCTATTTTCGTGAACCACAGTTTGATAACACCGAAAATACCAAGCTTTTTAGTCCGTTTTGAAATTTGCTGTAGATCATAGGCTTGCCGTGCTTTTGGATTGGGTTGGGCATTATCATTGATCACATCAGTACCTGAATAAGTCCCTTGCGTCCCTGCATTATACGCCATTAACATCCAATGGGTTGCGGGTAATTCAAACTTCGGATTGGTGTGATAATTACTAGTTTGTTGGATTGCTTGCGTCGTTGGCACACTCAAACCAAACCCTAAAACAATTAAAATGATGGGAATAACTAACTGACTTTTACCTAATCGTTTTTTGACCCCTAACCATACCGCCACAATCAGCAATGCTGGTATTAAGACAATCAAATTTGGCTTAACCAAGTCACCAATCAAAATCGTAACAACTAAGCCTATTCCAGCCCCAATTTTTTGGCGTCGTGAATACGTTGGCCACCGATACAAAATACTCAGCACGAGCAACAAAACCAACATCGTTGGCAAATCTGAGTAAAAGACCTGCAAATAGTAAGTGTAGGCAAACGGCGTCAACACAAAGAATGCAAAAGCGCCCAGCACCATACTATTGTGTTGATTTAATCGACGAATCACCACCAGAAAATACAAAATAAAGCCATCGAGCACAATAATACTCAACAAATGAATCGCTGTATTAGTTGATAACCCAAATAATTGGGTTATCCGCAGCCAGAGTGACATCAGATAAGTGATCGAAACATTATTGGGATAACGCCAAAAATAAGTAATGTCCCAAGTATTTTGATTAGCCGCCATCTGATCCGCTTGGGACAACACGCGATATGGATCATGATAAACCGTATTCGGGAAAAAGATCAAGGTCAAAATTTGTGCAATGACCATGGCCACAAAACCAATTCCCATCGCTATCCGCAAACGTGAAAATGGTATGTGATTAATTCGTGGAATAAAAACAAATCTTGTGGTGACATATAGAAGTATCGTCAAGATGACAGTCGCCACGCCCATGTAGGAGATCACATTCCCAATTAAACCAATAATTAAACAGATAATTAAAATGCCAGGTAAAAATGATGGCAAAATAAGTCTTTTCATATTCCCTCTTCTCGCATCGTATGAATTGATTAACATATGTTAGACAATTACCGTAACCACGGTACTACTCAGTCATTCATATTTTTAAAGATTTGGCAACGTGCCGCATAATTTGTATATCATTTTATTATAGTGCTTTTTTATATTACCAAGTCGAATCTATCATGATGGTATGCTGACGTTTTGTCAGTAATCCAAACGTGCAATTACGACTTGTGTATGCACTCAAAAAAGACGTAGTCAAATTACGTCTTTTTAATTTTGCCAGATACATACTTAGCAACCTAAAGTTGCTAGGCAACATAGCCCGTGTACAAAACGCTTAATGCTTAAATGCTTTGTGGCGCTTCTTTTTGTTAAATACGTTATTTAAAACAGCCGACCAAATATTTGCCCCAATAAACATTAAGAATGGGAACATCATATAAATATAGTGTTCCTGTACTTCCCAAAGTAAGATATAGAACAAAGATAATGATTCAAATATTCCCAGGATTAAGATAATCGTAACCCTTTGACGATAAGTTGAACTATCATCTGATTCGTTTTGCCGCTTATTAAATAGATAAAATGGCAACCAAACAAATGACAAAAAGCTTGTCAGCGATACCATCATCGTTGCATGAATCATAATTGGCGTTAACAGATTATAATTGTTGTGATACTGTTCTTGTAATCGGTTATTTTGACTGTTTCTAAATTGCGTAAAATACTGCATACCAAAATCCGACTTAATACCAAACAACACATTTGTCTTGTCACGCCAGGTTGCAAGCACCCCAAAAACGCCTAAGTGCTTAATTTTCTCAGTTAGTTTTTCACGGATATAGGCCTGTCGTTGGTCATATTTTGTGTACTTATTAGTAATCGTATTGATTTCATCGCCCGACCGACCGCCTACATAGTAAGCCGTCAAGAACCATGACTCAATCGGCATTTTGGCATTTTTGTCACTAGATGCTTGATAGTGAGTCCTGTCTTTTGTAACCGTTGCGGCTTGCTTTAACGTGAATGAGCAAATGGATAACGCAGCAAGCAATAACACAAGTAACCGCCAATCACGCCATAAAAAGACCAGTAACAATACAACACTAGCAATCAGTACCACAATGGTATTTGGCCTTAGGAATAAGGCTACTGCCAAGCAGACTGCGGCTAAAATAAACTGTTGCCAATTCTTCCGATTAATGATTTTTGCAAAATGAGTCGCCTTTTCGCCTGTCTTAGCGTGATAAAACAGTTCAACAAGATAGCGCACACCAGCCACCAAAAATGGCAAAGCAAAGGTATCTGAATAACCAATTTGCGTAAATTGCATCAAATAAGTTGGGACAAACACATAAAATAATAACAACACATTGCGTGCTTTTGGCCCAAAAACAATATTGGCCAATTTAGTTAGTTGATACACTGATATGAGCATCAACACTTGTCCATAAACGGCATGCAACAAGATCACATCATCAAGCGTTTTGAGCATGTGCCGAAATGGAAAATCCAGCCAAAACATAAAGATACTAATTGGCACATTATTTGGAAAAACACTAAAATATGGCGACCATTGCGAGGCTGGATATTGATGTAAAAGATCATAAACTTGACCATTAACGCCCATGCTGTCATAGACTGGTGCATAAGGTTGTATGAACAACGCCCCGACAACTACCAATATAATTAATGTCCAAAGAAATTTTTTAAGTAGTTCATCGTAATGATCTGTTAGCTTAACAACTAACGTCGTTAAGCCAAGAAAACCCATGGCAAGCCCCAAATACGCTAACAACGAAAAAACAGTAAAACGATCGTTAAAAGTCGTGTTTGCTGCCAATAGATGCCCAGACACTAGCACACAAAATAACATCAATAATGCAATTACCGTTAGCATACCGACAATCGCATGTCTTGATTTAGTCAACATATTTGATATTCTCCCCTTCTAAATAAAACCGTTGGGCTGAAATAATTAAAAATAATGCCCCTGTATTATATATACGACATTCAGAAACATCCCACTTACTAGTTATCCCCAAAAAGATGTACACAGATGATCTGACTCATGTCATCACATCATAAATGATGCATATATCATTTGTAATCACGAACATTTCCATACTACTACACATATGTGCATGTGTCAAACAGACGCCTACTATCAACTCAAATCGAATCACTATCATTGCACAAAAAAAGACCTGACAACCGGTCAAGTTATCAGGTCTTTAAAGATTATCTCAAATTATTCTGTGTGCTTCAAACCGCTAAAGAATTGTTGGACCCCAACAAATCCGAGCGACAAAATTGTCGCAATACTTAAACTTAACCATAGCGCATGTATCATTGACACAAAAAGCAGATCAATAGTAAAGCAAGCGATAAAGTAAATTATCCAGACGCAGAGAACAAAACCAATTAACACGATTTTGGATTTTGCTTGTTGTGACATGACGAGGTCCTCAGGTGATGCAAATATTTCTTCCTATTTTAATGATAACTAAGATTATGACATGTTAGCTAACTAAAATCAACCCCCTATACCAATCTGACAAAACACAAATTACAGCACTAAACAACTCAACGTTTACTTTTATGCAGCTTGAACTTTCTGGTGATGCGTGCTGGTATTTTAGTCGTTGCAGTCATCGTGTTTTGTACTTTTGCTTTAATCGCCTGTTGTCTTTTCTGCTTGGTCTTTTCCAGGTCTTCAGCCATCATTTTACTTTTCTGAACAGTTTCAGCGTCAATCGTAAATAGTTTAACAAATGTCTGTGGATCAACGACGGGGTTGCCTTTTGGTTGTGTTTTAACAATTTGATTTGGTACAGAATTAGCATATTTAACAGCCGCAGCAACCGGCACCACCGTGTGTTTAAAGTGATATTGTGTCATAATTTCAGTCGCCTCATCAACATCCAGCGCAGTCACATCTGGCACTTTAATATATCCTTTTCGCTTTTCAAGTTGCGCATTAACTATTTTAGTCCCTTGGGCCAGCAACTCTGGTGCTAACGCGCCAAGTGCTATTTTACCTACGGTACTGATTAATTTTGTTTTGTTCATCTTGATTATTCTCCTAATACGACAATATCGTGCATCAGATTTCTTTCATTATAATGGTTCAATGTATTCGGTGCGATAAGATAACTTTAATAAAAAAGCGCCGCATAAATGCGGACGCTTTGTGTCGTGTTAACGTGCTAAATCAGGAATTGGTTTACCAGTCTCAATCGATTGGTTCATTAAATCTTCAATTTGCTTATCGGTAAATTTTTGATCATCAATACCAGCATTTCTGAGGATGCTTCGTGTTGCTTGAATATCACTAGCCGAAATCGTCACGGGCTGATCCCGATGCTCTAAATTAGCATGATCATTTTGCTCTTCAGTATTATTTGCTGTACTTGAGCTTGAACTTGAATTTTCTGCTGATTGCTGCGTTGTTTCAGGCTGCGATGATGACATCTGGCTTGATGCTGAAGACGATGACACAGTAGCCTGAGATTGACTTGATGCTTGAGACGGCGATGATGATTGTGCTTGACTAGCAGTTTGCGTCTCCTGCTTTGCAGTTGACTGGGTCTGTCGTCCCAGCAATAAAATACCCACCAATACTGCAATTATAACGATAACAATGATGCTAATGCTAATAGCTAATCTACTTTTTTTCAATTTGTAAACCTTCCCGTATAGTCAATGCTGATATCCAAAGGCTTATTCTGTGATAAGCCAGTAAAATACTTGCTAGCACTGTACTGCCACGCCGCAAATTCTGAATTATATTGTAAGGCACGTGCAGCTGCCGGATTTGCCTCATTTGGATACTGCGCCATCCAGATATCTTTTGTACTAATACGATTGGTGTCCACAATGTTATCCGGGCCAGTAATCGCTTTGTAAGAATAGTTGATGACATTCGGATAACCCTGTTGCGCTAATGTGTTACGGAATGCGTTGAGATCCGCAACTTTATCACCAGCACTATTGACAGCATCATCTGCTTCATAATCATCTACCATCAGCGTATCACTTGGAAGTCCCAAAGCTTTAGCATAGTTGGCAAAATATTTTGCTTCATTTGCTGCTTCTGATGGATTCATAAACCAGGCAAAATGATACGCTGCAATCTTCATTCCAGCATTTCTGGCATAGCTAATTTGTGTAGCTGCATATGGATTTTTATAGGTTGTATATTCTGATAATTTAATCACCGCTGTTTTGATACCTGCTGCGTACATTGCCTTGTAGTCCGCCTGCGTTAGCCAACTCTGGTGAGAAGATACATCGATAAAATCTGATGGGGCAATGGGTGGTAAGTAGGCTGTCCCACCACCAGGTGCTGTCCCACCCTTTTTGACCAATTGCACTTGGATTGCTTCAATACGTAATCCGCGCCCAGCCGTTCCGGCGGTTTGACCGTTTGATGCCCAACCTAGCCAACCATAATTTTGCACATAAGTACGATAATAAATATCATAGCTATTGCTTAACGTTCCTGTTAAATTAAAGCTTAAGGCTTCAACCTGTAAGCCTTGCCCTGAAGTACCGACAACAGCATTATCACTGACCGCTGATTGCCAACCGATATTTTGGACATAGGCCTTGTAAGTCACCCCACCAGACATGTTGTCCGGTAAGTCACTCACATTAGCCTTAAAGGCTTCAACACGCAGTGCTTGCCCGGTTGTACCGGCGGTACCACCATCTGCGACACTGTTTTGCCAACCGATATTTTGGACATTTGTTTGATAGTGAATACTTGGATCGGGCTTTCGCGTGTAAGATGAATTCGTCGTATCCCCTGGTGCAGGCTGGCCTTTAGGTACTAAGACAACCTGCATTCCTTCTAGGCGATAACCATAACCAGATGTTCCAGCATCTTGCCCGTTTGATGCCCAGCCCAGCCAACCAAAGTTTTGCGCATGGACACGATAGTAAACATTATAATAATTAGCAATATTACCAGATAATTTAATCCGGATAGCTTCCAACCGTAGCGCTTGACCCGAAGTACCACTAATCCCATCATTTTGTGTCCAGTTTTGCCAACCAATATTTTGGATATGCGTTTGATATTGGATATTGCCTGATGTGTCAGCATTTTGGTTATCTAACTGAATCATCGTGGCTTCTAATCGCTTACCTTGGCCGGTCGTACCAGACGTCTGCCCATCAGATACAAAGTTTTGCCAGCCAATATCTTGGACATGCGTCCGATACTGAACACTTGGCTCGCCATTTAGATTATAAAAAGCATTTACCGTACTACCTGGCGCGGGTTGGCCCTTAGGAACTAACACAACCTCCAACGCTTCCAGACGGTAGCCATATCCAGCCGTTCCGGCTGCCTGACCATTTGATGCCCAGCCTAGCCAGCCAAAGTTTTGTGCATGGACACGATAGTAAACATCATAATAGTTCGCAATATTGCCTGAAAGTTTAATGCGAATTGCTTCAAGTCTTAGCGATTGACCTGAAGTGCCACTGACACCACCATCCTGTGTCCAATTTTGCCAACCAATATTTTGGATATGCGTCTGATATTGAACACTCCCAGTCATGGTACTGTCTTGATTAGCAAGTTGGATAGTCGTCGCCTCTAAGCGCTTACCTTGCCCAGTTGTGCCAGCCATTTGACCATTAGTGACATAGGGTTGCCAGCCAATATCTTGGACATGCGTCCGATACTGAACGCTCGGCTGTTGTGCTGCTGAAATTGGTGATGACCACTGAGTCGTGAGCAATAGACCAATAACAACGGTTAAAATAATCACTAAACTGCCAGTGATTCTGTTATTCTTCATTGTTAAATCAACTTTCCAATTTACTTTATATTCCTTGCTTATTATAACAAAATCCACATCATCAATTGTAACAAGAAAAATAAAAACCACTCACAAATGTGAATGGTTTTGACTATTTTCTTTTCAATAGCATAACGCCTCGACCAATAGACCAAAATACAATTAGCATGACCGCAAAGCCAATTAAGCTAACGGATGCTTTAAAGAGCGGTGGCTCAAACTGTAAAGTAATCGTTTGTTCGTCTTGTGACGCTGGTATTTTAATTTGTGTCAAATAGCCACGTAGTGGTTTAGCTAACTTTGCCTGTCCACCTATCACATGATAGCCGGGCCATGCCGTTCTTGAAAAGACGACTTTGGCTTCATCACGATGTGCTGGTACTTTAATTGTGACTTCATAATTTGAATTTTTAATTTCCGTCACTTGTGGGATATTGCTCCAGACAACACCACCGACATTATTGTTGATCTTTTCTCGCTGAATCACAACATAATATTGATCATGAGACGTTACCTGCCAACCAGCCGGTACATTTTTATGCTTGATAAGATTGCGATAAACTTTACGATCGCCTTCGTTACCAACCGCTACGGTGTCGACACTCAAAAGATCTGCCAACGGTAACTGCGTTTGCTTGTCTTTTTTAAATAGCTTTGCGTAATGATCAGGTGAAATACGTGTTGGATCACCACCTCTGAAATCATCACTAAACTTCTTAAAGCCGACAGGCGTATAGACATTCATGGAATCATTATTCGTAATATACCAATCATTTCCCATCACGACGTGATTATTAAATCCCAAAATAACGGTATTCCCTTTAAACTTTTCAGCCATCTTTAAAATATTAGCTTTCGTTGCCGGCATTTGATAATCTGGGTAAATATAGGTAATATGTTGCTGCTGAATCTCATCATGATGCCGCCCAATCGTACGTTGCTGTACAACTAGCGAAAATCCAGTCGTGATAATGGCCAATACGATAACAGTAAGCATTGGTCGTTTAAATTGGATTTTGATGTGTTTCAACTGTATTTTGTGGTGCCCACTACCTAAGTACGCAATCGCTGCCACAAAAATACTGATAATAATATTAATAGCCAAGATGGATTGTGTACGTGCCGGTGTATTGGCAATTTCTAGGTACGTACCAAGAAACATCAAGCCAACAAAAAGCTGAACACGTCCCTTAGTGAATTTCAACCCTAATTTAGCCACGAACAAAATGACCAGCAATAACACCAGTTGACCAAAATAAGCCATCATGCGGACTGGAAAACGTAATGGTCCCACATTTGCTGGTCCAAATAGCAACATAAAAGTCAATAATGTTGGTGTTAACCATTGGATTAACACCACTTTATGATTTTGAATGAAGCTTTTGGTTTGTTTAAAGTTCACAAACACCAACAATGCTAATAACCAACTAACGTACATAAACGGCATATAGGTCACACCGCTAACAGTCCACCAAGAGTTCATTTCTGAATAACCGACTGGTGAAAACGAGAAAAGCAAATCTGATAAACTTGGCGATAAGAAATTGTCGTTGAAAATGCCTTCCGTATTGCGCATCGTCACACCAGAAATGGCAATTCCTGGTAGGTATACAGCAATTGTTGTCGCAGCTAAACTAATACCTAAAAGGAGAATCCGACGTAATTGCGTCCAATTTTTCATCACGATGGCGGCGATAAAAGCCCCCAACATGACGGCAATTAACATAATCGTCCCAAAAACATAACCAACGGTAATAATTGAATAACCAACCACAAAAGCCAATACTGGGCCTGTGTTTTTATTCAAAAATCGCCGTAAAACCCACCAAAACCAAGGGAAAAAGGCTGAGACCATTAAGTCAGTCACCCAAGATGAGGCGCCCGCAAAAATAGTAAAGCCGACAAACGGCGTCACAATTCCATAAATAATTGCGTATGGCTTTTGAACAGCCATTGAACGCGCCAACAGGAAAGAACCAACACCTAAGATGTTTAACAGAACAATTTTAAATATCGTCGCAAATATCAAAAAATTAGAAGAATAATAAACAACAACGGAGATTAACCAAACGAGTGGGCTAAATGTTCCCCATTGACCCTCAGCTAAATAATTCCCTGACCCTTGGGCAGCCACGTTGAAAATCGGTAACTGGCCCTGCATCACTAATTTGCCAACTTCATACCATTGTCCAATTGCCCCACGTTGCGTATCATCTAAAAAATAGAAGCGATGAAAAAAGAACAATGGAATTAAGCTAAAAATGGACACAATCGCAACAATGAGGACAATTGCACCGAAGGTACTTTGCCAACTGTTGCGTAGTCTTTGCTTGATCGTCATATTATGTAAATCCTTAATCATTCAACTCTTCGGCAATGATATAACGTGGGCGGTGCTTAACTTCAAGGAAAATCTTGCCAATATATTCACCAATAATTCCGATTGCCACTAACTGCAACCCACCAAGCATCCAAATTGATACCATCAAAGTTGGCCAACCTGCTGATGTTTTACCAAATGCCCAACCGATAAAGATATAAACTAAACTAAGGATACTAATCCCAAAAATACCTAAACCAACGTTCCGTACAAATGTGATTGGTGAAATTGAAAATGAGGTAATCCCTGTTGCCGCAAACTTAATCATTTTACGCAAAGGATACTTCGTTTCCCCAGCTTCACGTTCGGCACGAGCATAATAGACTTTGGCTTCGTTGAAACCAATGAGTGGGAAAATGCCACGCAAGAACATTTCGCGTTCTTGATATTCTGAAAAGGCACGCAATACCTTTTGATTGACCAAACGAAAATCCGCATGGTTGGGAATTGAATTAGCTCCTAGCGCTGACATCACTTTGTAAAAGCTTTGTGCCGTAAAGCGCTTGAAGAACGTATCGGTTGTTCGATCATTACGCACACCATAAACAATGTCTTTCCCTGAGTTAGCCAATTCAACCATTTCAACAATAGCTTGTGGATCATCTTGAAGATCAGCGTCAATTGTCACAACATAATCAACGTCTGTATCTGTTAAATACGTCATCCCAGCAATCAACGCATTTTGATGCCCAAAATTCGTGCTAAAACGCAATCCCTGAACATTGCCATATTTTTCATGTAGTTCATTGATGAGTGCCCAAGTCTTATCCTTTGAGCCATCATCAACATACATGATAAAACTACTTGGCGCAACGAGATTTGCTTGTATCATTTCTGTCAACAAATCATGCAATCGCGCTGTGGTCTTTTCAATGACCTCTTCTTCATTGTAAGCTGGCAAAACAATTGCTAATTTTTTTGATGCCATTTATTTCATACCTCTCACTTTATAAACCATGAAGCGTAAATTCTGCATGACTTTTGCCATTGCATTACCACGCCACAGGACTGATTTTGTTACAATATCAGGAAACGCTTGGTGCATCGCTTCATTCATACCGATGACATGTTGACTCTGAACATCCTGTAACTCTGCCGTCCATTGTCCTGAACTGACACGGAATTTTACGCCCACTGTCACATCGGGCACAAAATCACCCAATGTCAAAACATGCAAGTAAGTTGATAAATCAACCACATACGGATGCGTAAAGTCCCAACCACCTGCTTGCTCAAAAGCGTCACGGCGCATCAAGACACCACCTGGTTCACCAATCGCATTAATGCCTAAGCCAACCACATGACGAATAACCGCTGCCCCACGCATTGGTCGCTTCAAGCCCAAAAGTCCCCACGATTTTTTAATGACATGATTTTGATCATCAATCACTTCGCGCAGACTAGCCGTTAAGACGGTATTTGCATTAGCCTCTAACAAATCAAATTGCCGCTTTAAAGTACCTGGCAATAGCACATCATCTTGTGGAATAAGTTTAATGTATTTTCCCGTTGCTTTGCTTGATACAAATTGCCAATTTTCTTTGGCTGCCCCCTGTGGTGCAGTATAAATTTTTAGACGTTGATCCGTCGCAGCTATTTTTTCTAATAACGCGCGTGTCCCATCTTCCGGTCCCTGAACTGCAACTGACACATCAAAAGTAACCCCAACTTGCTCTAGTACTGATTGCACGGTTTCTTCAATAAAGGGTCTCGCTTTATATGCGGGTATAACCACCGAAATATCTAACATTATTTTGATCTCCTAAATGAAAAAAACTTATGCCCAACAAAACTAATCATCGTCGTCACAATTAAAATTAAAAACTGTGCAGCAATTGGGTTCATATGTCCGAAATTAACCAATAATGGCAATACAACCAAGTTAATCACATAGCTCACGAGGTTAATCATCGTAAACCGAATAAAGTCTTTGACAACTTGCCCCTGAACACGAAATGTGACTTTCCGATGTAAATAAAATGCCACAAAATTAGACACAATTTGGGAAATAACCAACGCGACCATGTAGCCATGTGGTACTGCTTTTAATGTTAGCGTAAAACCAGTAAAAATAAAAAAACCAAAAAATGTATTGAATCCGCCAACCAAAAGGAATCTGAATTTTTCATCGGAAATCAATTTTTTAATGTAATCTATCATATTAATCTAAAAAATCCTCTCGTGACGGACGCCTCTGTCCCACTCAAATTTAGTCCTTATCTTGTAGACTGGCTAAAAATTGTGCTAACGCTGCACGCCAATTCAAAATATCAAAGCCGGTCGCTTTTGCTTTGTCCAAACTCATCACCGAATGCTTTGGGCGATAGGCCTTTTGGGGGAATTCTGCACTCGTCACTGGTGCCACCTCGACAGCTGTTGTCTTGAGAATTTCCCGCGCAAAATCAAACCAAGTCGCGGTATCATCATTTGATAAATGATACGTCCCAAATGCCGCATTCACCGTAATCAAATGTAACATGAACTCGGCTAATGTCCGCGTCCAAGTTGGCCGACCTAATTGATCATTCACCACACTCAATTTTGGATGCGTTTGGGCAAGACGTTGCATCGTGTAGACAAAATTATTACCAAATTCACCAAACACCCAACTCGTTCGCACGATATAGGCCTCGGCGCCACTTTCAATCACGCCTAGTTCACCTGCTAATTTAGCTCGACCATAAGCATTTTGCGGATTTACCGGATCAGTTTCACGATAATCCGTTAGGCTTTTACCATCAAACACATAATCGGTTGACACAGCGACCAGTTTGGCTTGCACTAGCTTCGCTGCATCGGCGACGTTTTTCGTCCCATTAGCATTGACTTGCCAATTGGTGTCACGTCCCTCATCTTCGGCCAAGTCAACTTTGGTATAAGCAGCCGCATGGAAGACCACATCTGGCTGAACTGTTTCAAACGTGGCAAAGACGGCCGCACGATCAGTAATATCGAGTTCTTGTGACGACAACGCGACAAAATCCAATGCCCGTTCCGTTAATAGTTTTTGTAGTTCTTGCCCCAGTTGCCCATTGGCACCGGTAATTAAAAATTTCATCCGAACACTCTCTTATTGGTTATTTTCAGCGTACTTGGCTTCAACTTCGGCCTTTTCACCTTGCCACCAGTCTTGGTTATCGGCATACCACTGAATGGTATCCGCCAGACCGGTTTCAAAGTCGGTATACTTTGGTGTCCAACCCAATTCTTCACGCATCTTCGTAGCATCAATGGCATAACGTAAGTCATGCCCTGAACGGTCTTGCACAAAGTCAAAGTCGTCTTCGGCTTTGCCCATATCCTTCAAGATGGCACGCAAAACGGTAATGTTATCCTTTTCACCGTCGGCACCAACCAAGTAAGTTTCGCCAATCTTACCCTTCGTCAAAATGGCCCAGATTGCTGTCGCATGGTCGTAAGTGTGAATCCAGTCACGGACGTTTTTGCCGTTACCGTACAACTTTGGCTTAATCCCACTCAAAATGTTGGTTACTTGACGTGGGATAAACTTTTCAATGTGTTGGTAAGGCCCATAGTTGTTTGATGTGTTAGAAATCGTAGCTTGCAAGCCAAATGAGCGCACCCAAGCACGTACTAACAAATCAGACCCCGCCTTTGTTGATGAATAAGGACTTGAGGGACGGTATTGTGATTCTGGTGTAAACTTTTCACCAGCGCCTTCGCCATGACCTGGTAAGTCTTCACGCAATGGCAAATCACCATAAACTTCATCAGTTGAGACATGGTGGAAGCGCTTGTTGTACTTACGCGCTGCTTCAATCAACGTGTAAGTCCCGATAATGTTGGTTTGCACAAAGGGTGATGGATCCTTTAGTGAGTTATCGTTGTGTGATTCGGCAGCATAATGAATCACAGCGTCTGTTTCAGCAACTAATTGATCGACCAATTCGGCATCGGCAATGTCACCAACGACCAACTTCACACGATTTTCTGGCAAACCAGCCAAGTTTTCTTTATTGCCGGCATACGTCAACTTATCCAAAACGGTCACAAATACGTCTGGATGTTCTTCAACAATGTAACGCACGAAGTTCGCCCCGATAAAGCCAGCGCCACCAGTTACCAAAATATTTTTATAGTCAGTCATGTTTCTCTCCAATTATAATTGTTCAGGTTGCAAAGCCACTACGTCTTTGAGTAACGGGTGGTTTTTATCCGCTTCACTCACCTCAGCGTGAGCAACATCGGCCCATTCAATACCTAGGGTTGGGTCGGCATAGTTGACAAAGGCATACTTTGGCTTTAATTCTAAGGCCCAGTAATCGTTGACCAAATATGAATAAGACACGGTTTCACTCAAAACTTGGAAACCATTGGCCACCCCACGTGGCACAAAGATGCCCTTGCTAGCATCAATAACCGTTTGGTAGACGTGGCCAAAAGACTCACCGGCCCGCAAATCAACCCAAGCGCCTAAGACCTTGCCGTTATCCGCCACTGAGATATACTTATCCCAAGGTTCCGCGTGCAAACCACGCAAAACCCCTTGACGAGAGAAAGACACATTGTTTTGTAACTTGCCTTCGGCAAAAAAAGATGCTGGAAAGCCTAGGGGCACCATCTTTTCTTTTTGGAAGTTTTCTTTAAACCAACCACGGTTATCGCCGTGAACCGGAATGTCAAATTCAAGCATGCCGGGAATTTCTGCCACTTGGCGGGCTGCTAACGGCTTTTCAAAAAATTCAGCTGTCATGTTGTCTCCTTTACTTTAAGCGGGCTTGTTCATCAGCTACCAAACGCAACAAGTATTGACCGTAATCGTTTTTCTTGAGTGGTTGCGCTAAGGCTTCGAGTTGATCAAGACCAATGTAACCCATTCGGTAAGCAATTTCTTCCAGTGATGCCACTTTAAGGTTTTGTTGCTTTTGAATCGTGGCAATAAAGGATGATGCTTCAAGCAAAGATTCATGCGTTCCTGTATCTAACCAAGCATAACCACGGCCCATGACTTGAACATCCAAATCACCACGGTCCAAGTAGGCTTGGTTAATGTCAGAAATTTCAATTTCCCCTCGCGCTGATGGCTTCACATTGGCAGCAATTTCCACCACATCATTGTCGTAGAAGTACAAACCAGTTACGGCATAGTTTGACTTTGGGTGTTCTGGCTTTTCCACAATGGATAAGGCCTTGCCATCATCGTCAAATTCCACCACGCCAAAACGTTCGGGATCATGAACTTGGGAACCAAAGACGGTAGCCCCAGTAGTTTTTTGTGCGGCAGCTTGTAGTTTTTCCGATAAGCCAGCGCCGTAGAAAATGTTATCGCCTAATACCAACGCCACCGTGTCATCACCAATAAAATCAGCCCCAACAATAAAGGCGTCCGCCAACCCACGTGGTTCTTCTTGAATGGCATATTCAATGTTCAATCCTAAGTCATGGCCATCACCAAACAATGATTCAAATTGGCCAACATATTCTGGCGTTGAGATCAACAAAATTTCTTTAATACCGGCCAACATCAGGACTGACAAGGGATAATAGATCATTGGCTTGTCATAAATCGGCACCAATTGCTTACTGGTCGCTTTGGTAATGGGATATAGTCGTGTGCCGGAACCGCCGGCGAGAATAATGCCTTTCATGTTTAGGTCTCCTTGTATAGGACATTTTATGTATCTCAAAGATTCAAGTATCGGAATAGTATCACTATCACATGCTTTCCCATTATACCATAAGTCCTATTCTACCGCGAATAGCGTCATGATTTGTGTAATACGATAGGCCAAGAAAAGTCCGTTATTTACCATGAAAAAAACAAGGCAGATGCCTTGTTTAAATTTGTATAAAACATGACGTGACCTGATAACACTCTGGCTATTTTAAACGTTACGCCCTTCATCAATGAATAATCGCTTCATGCGTTTTATTTTTTTCTGTGTCGCAAATGCTAATTTCAATTTAGCAACTTGACGAAGCGTTGGCCTAATCGCGATATTGGTTGCCGCTGATAAATCAATATATTGCCAAGAAGTCCCTAAGTCCACGAGCGATTGGTGTTTCACATCATAATAATCATCACCAGGGTTAATTGCCGTACCACGATAACCGAGCAAGGCACCAATCAAATGAAAGTGGAATCTTGTGGTGACCCACTCTTGATTCGCTTTCACCGGTATGCCGTGTTGCCAAATATCCCAGAAACCATAGAATGTCAAACGCTGTTGGATATCTGGATAATCTTGTAAGGCTTCACTATAAAATAGCCAGTTATCACCCGGAATCATCGCTTCAACAATCCCAATTTTTTTATCACGATGACTGGGTTGTCGCAAATAAGCGACCAATAATTGGATGAATTTTTCCTGTTGCGTATCCTGCTTAAAGGGCTGAATCATCAATAAAATATCTGGATTATCTGGCCGATCATCTTGTTTAATGGCCTCAAGCTTTGATGCCATCACGACATCATCACTTTCAAAAGTTGTATTGGCCACAATCGTACTTGCTCGGTCTCGCACACCAATATAGGAAAATACATCGGTATAGTGCGCTAAATTTGCCGCAATATCGTCAGTAATAGGCGTCAAACCTAAACCGGTAGCATAGAGCTGGGTATCTGGTCGATCACGCTTAACCAACGCCAGTAGCATAAAAAACAGATACGTATAAGAAAATTCCTGGTATGCGGTAGAAAAGTAGCCACCACCTAAAAGATGAATCACATCACTATCGAATAGTGCTGCAATAGGGACGTTGTTTCTCGGATCCCCACCGTGTAAAATAGTTGACACTTCTGGTTCGTTTTCCAGGGTTAATTGTTGATCATGAGCTAAGTAGACTGAATTCCAAATCGTGTCTACGAACTGCACATGCGCCAATTCGTCCTGAAAAAGAAAACTTGCCCGCGCTGGGAAAGGCACATCTAAAATTAATTGGTCGTCGGGGAAATTTTCTCGATAAAATTTTAACCAAGTGCGAACAATCTGTTCATCACCAAAGTTTGGATAGCCAGCGGTTGAAATCAAATACCTTTTAGCCATATTGGTCTCCATATCATTATCTCAAGGTGTACCCAAGCATTTCATACACTAACAAATGTTTCGTGTCTTGACCCCAATTTTATTGCTTGTCAGTATCTGTATTTTTAGCTGCTTCTTGCGCTGCTTTGATTTGCGCAATATACTTATCGGCTTCTGGTGTTTTATTCAAAAAGTCTTCGTAAGTGTAGTTTTCAATAAAATCAATATCTTGATCAAGTGTCACAATGGCTTGTGGGTCAGACAAATAACGCGCACGCAATAGTTTATTGATTGAACGCACATCGTAATCACGTAGACCCGCAACATATTCAATATCTGGATTAAACTGGATGCCACGAACTGTGCCACTCACAATCATTTTAGCCTTTTGCCAACGGTATTTGACACGGCCACCAAACAACACCATACGCAAATCATGACGTAGCGCATTGACAACCGTGCGTAACAATTCATGTTTTGATACGCGGCGGGCTGTTAACACGCGGTTACGATACTCATAATTATAACGCCAAAGTCGTGAGTCGTCTTGTTCGCGCACAATGTCACCAGGCATCGTGTTTTCTTTTGATTTATGCACCACAATTGACTTCAAAACGGTATAACCACGATTAACGTCAGCAATCCGGTTCGTATATTCCATATCGTCACCCCAAATGAAATACTCTTTTTGGGGTAAACCAACCATGGCTACCGTTTTGCGAGAAAATAGGACCGAAACAAAAGTTGAATTCACAACTTCAATCCCTGGATTATCTTGGTTCATGTGGTATTGCCAAGTAAATGCACGTGGTGCAGGCACATTCATCCAAGATGGATGGCCATCACGACTTCCCCAGCGCACCACTGAATTTACAAAGCCGACATGGTCATTTTCTGTGATGAAATCAACCAAGTATTTCAGTGCATCGGGTTCAGCAATGGTATCATCATCCATTAACCAAACATAATCATCTTGCGTTTCTTCAGCAAATAAGCGCACAGCCTTATTAAAACCACCAGCACCGCCCAAATTTTCTTCAGAATTATAGACGATCACTCTTGGATCAGTCACCGTTGCCAAATATTCAGCAGTCTCATCCGTTGACTTGTTGTTGACGACAATCACATGGTTTAAATAGTCCGTTTGATTTAAAACCGCTGACAAAGATTCTTTAAGCAAATCCACACGATTGTAGGTTACAATGGCAGCCGTTACGTTTTTATTGGTCATAATATTCCTCTTAAAAATTGAATTAAATAAAATCAATGAATTGATCTTTAAACTTGAGATAGAGATGCGTACCAATAACAGCGAATAAGGCAATTTCTAGCCAAAACATCGCCATCAGATAAGGTGAATCCCAGAACCATTGATTTGTCAAAAAAGTTTCCCGCCAACCATTAACGATATAGTAGAACGGATTGACGCGTGAAATCCAGTAAATCACATTATTAAAGAAGTTTCCTGGTGCTGGTGGAAACAAGACGCCGGAAACAAAAAATAGTAACCGTAATACCTGTCGAATCGCCAGATCATAGTCAGGAATCAAAATATTAATTGTTGCACTGAAGATGCCTAAGAAAAACAGCATAATCATCGCGGCAATAAAATAGTAGATAAATTGCAGCCAGTACAAATTAGGATGGAAATTCCCAGTCAAGAACATGCTTATGCCAGCCACAGCTGAAATCGATAACACGGCTGGAAAAACTTGGATAATGCGAATCGTTGGCAATACCGAAGCCGGAAACTTCACGTTTCGCACCATGAAAATCTGAGTTTGGATTGATCGAATCGTATCAGAAAAACCTTGGTTAACTAGATACCAGGCCGAAAAACCGACCGACATCCAGACAAAATATGGCATCCCCGCCACTGGTGCGGTCGTTCGAAAGCCGCCACCAAAAATGACGGCATACGTCATCACTTGAAATAGCGGATCAAGGACTTCCCAAAGTGAACCCAAATATTTGTGGGCGTTATTGGCCTTCGTATCATAGATTGCTAATTTAATCGTCATCCCCAGATGACTGATTTGCTCAGCAATCAATTGAAAAATTGATTCAATTATTACAAACATCCTGCTTACCTACCCATCATTGAAAAGTAAACGACCGCGCCCATCAAGCCTAATAACACAATTAACGTGCTATATAAACTAAGCCGGCTGAATCCTTCGAAACTTCGTAACTTTGTGATACGTTTAATTTCTGGTTCCGTCATGCCTTCTTCAGTCAGGCGGTCACGCAGTTGATCAATCGTAAACAATTGCTGATTTCGCTTTTGCTTACGTACATACCGTTCACGATCTTGTTCTGTCATTCTGTCCAGTTCACGTGTAAAGGCTTCATATTCATCAGCAATGGTTTCCGTCTCGCCGAAATCACGCATTTCACCATATTGGATCCACATTACCTTGTTGGTAAACTCACGCACTTGTTTTAAATCATGCGATACGAAAAAAATGGTTTTCCCTTGGGCAATAAACTCGCGAATCTTACCTAATGCCTTATTCGAGAAGTTTTGATCACCAACGGACAAGGCTTCATCGACAATTAAGATATCCGGATCATTGTGCGTCACGATTGAAAAGCCTAATTTCGCACGCATACCGTTTGAATAATCCTTCACTGGTTGATCAATGAATTCACCCAGTTCTGAAAAATCAATAATTTCAGGCATTGCTCGCGTGATTTCTTCATTTGACTTTCCCATCATCAGTTGTTTAAGTCGAATATTTTCACGTCCTGTCAGTTCCCAATTCAACCCTTCGTTGATGGCAACAACACCAATCGTCCCATTTAAATCTAGTAAGCCTGATGTTTGCGGAATCACGCCACTCAAAATATTGAGCAACGTTGATTTTCCCGAGCCATTCGTCCCGACAATGCCGACCACATCCCCAGCTTGTATTTCAAATGACAAACCGCGTAACGCCCAAAAATTAGCTTCAGCACGATTCCCCATAAACGTTGACTTCAACTTCTCGGTTTGATTGGCATAAAGTTGGAAATTTTTTGTTAAGCCTTCTGCACGGACCATGTATGGCTTTGATTCGTCTAACATGTAGCTACCCACTTTTTACTTTTGACATTATAATTGCTTAATTACTTATACCATATTACCTAAAATGCCTACGAAACTCAAACTTTGCCCGTAAAAATAGCAGAAAAAACAGTAGCTGACGACCTACTGTTCAAATAATGCACGCATTGTCACTGGTGATAGCCAGCGATAACCCACCCCAACATCGGTCCCAATGTATTGTTGCCCCGCATTGGTCCCTATTTTCCGTCTTAAGTGGGCTACAGTTACCCGTAAGGTATCATTTTGTCCCTGCAGTAGATGGGTTCCCCAAATATTACGCAGTAAGACCGCATAGGTTAAGACTTTTTGGGGATGTTGAATGAATAGACTTAATAACGCATATTCCTTTTGTGACAAATGCAGCACCTCAGTTGATCGCATCACCGTTTGCGCGTCAAGATCAACCGTAAGTTCACCACATTGCAACTGTCCTTTCCCGACGCCCGTTGTGGCGTAGGTACGTGATAAAATAGCGCGGACACGCGCTACGAGTTCAAGGGGTTCAAATGGTTTAGTTACATAGTCATCCACGCCAAGCTCAAATAACGTTAGCTTATCTTGGGTTTGATCACGTGCAGTCAGGACAAGCACTGGCACATGGCTGGCTAGCCGAATTTTTTTGAGTAAGGCCACCCCATCTTCATCTGGTAGCCCCAAATCCAATATCAGTAAATCTGGCAACGTGGCCAACAGCTGGGTTTGCGTCGTGTGCGCGTCAAAAGCTTGGGTAACTTCAAACCCCGCCGTCACCAACGTTTGTTTAACTACCCGTTGAATTGTTTGATCGTCTTCAACCACCAAGATTTGTTTTTTAATCATGCTATTGTGCTATTGACTGGGATGACTAGTTGCATCTCAGCGCCTCCCTGCCAATTTTGTGCCACTAAACGGCTGTGATGTAATTTCGCGATGGTCTGGCATAAAAATAAACCAATCCCCAGGCCGCGCTTTTGGTCGCCTAGTTGGATATTTGGGCGTGTTTGTTGGTTAATTTTGGTCAATTGTGCCGCTGTAAAGGGCTGCCCAGCGTTTTGAATCGTGACGGTAACTTGACCATGCGCTACTGTGACAAAGATTTGAATCTGCACGTTAGGTCCGCCATACTTGACCGCATTATCAAAAAGATTAATCAGCATTTGCTGGAAAATATGACGTTCTGCTTGGATCCAAATGACTTCATCCGGTAATTGCACATCAATGTGTACTTGACTATGCAACCAATTGAATTTCTCAATCGCTGAAAAAATTAACTCTTCCACTAGTTCCGGGGTCGTTTTAAACATAATCGTCCCCTGTTGGAGTCGCGTGACAGTTAAAATATTTTCAATCATTTGAATAAGCCAGTTGGTCTCATGATTAATATTGGTCAATAAGTGCTGATTAGCCGGTGTGAGTGTTTGATCTTGGCGTAACAATGCCGTGCTAGCTAAAATACCCGTCAACGGCGTGCGTAAATCATGGGCGACGGATTGCAATAAATCACTCTTTAAGTGGGCATCGAGTTTTTCTAAAGCATGTCTTTCCGCTTCTTGGCGTAAATAGAACGTTTTTAATGCTGCTGATAACGGCGTCAAAAAACGGTCGAGTATGAGCCGGTCAGCCAGCATAAAATCTTCACCTTGGCCAACCAAAATAGCAAGTGTGTGCCCTTGATAACCAATAGGCAGATAAAACGCTTTCTTCCCAGCTAACGTATCGGTCCCTGCACCAGCTGGCAAGCCATGATGCCAGACCCATTGCATGACTTCATGACTATTCGCATCTGGTGTCGGTATTTGGCCAACAAATTGTTGCCGTTGGAAATAAATCGCGACTGGTCTTTTGAAATAATTCAAAATGGCCTGTTGCGTCAGTGCGCTTAATGTCGCTGGTTTGCCGTCAGTCAACAGCTGTAAACTCAGGTCAGATAAGACTTGGCTTTGTGTCGCCGCAGTAACAGAAGCCGCCATTTGCGCCGTCACTTTGGACGTTAAACTACTAATTAACGTTGCCGTGACAAACATCGCCAAAAAGATAATGCCGTACCCGTTTTGGTAGAACTGTAACGAATAAAATGGCTGCACAAACAATAAGTCAAAGAGCAATACGCTCACCACCGTTGTGGCTAACCCGAGAATATATCCCTGGGTAAAGCGTGATACAAAGATAATGCCGACAAAGTAAAGCATGATTTTAAGCGCATTATCACTGGTGACATAAGTCATCAAACCATTAATCAAGGTCACCGTCACTATCATGCCGACCGCAAAACATACTTCTCGTCGTTTTACAGACAATCTGAGTCTTGTCGGCCTGGTCAAGAGCTGCTGGACAGGGGACACCTGATCACGGTTAGGAATAATTTGAATATCTAGTGCTGGGACTGCCGCGAGTATTTGGTCTTCGATATCTGAACGACCAAATTGATACCACGCGCGCGTTACGTGTTTGCCGATAATTAAATTAGCGACTTGCGTTTCTCTGATATAGGCAATCAACGTTGCCACCACGTGGTCACCTTGTAAAATAACAGTTTTGGCCCCCAATTTTTTTGCCAAACTCATGTGGCGTTGCACTGCCGGTGCCAGACTTTTACCTGACTGCTGGACATGGACAACTGTCCAAGGGGCATCAAACGCACTGGCTTGCCGATAAGCCCAGCGAATGGCATTGTCCGAACTCAGGGATTTACTAATCGCCACCAAAAAGTGTCGCATTTGTTGCCCTTGTTGCGCGTTCTGTTCGCTCAATTGTCGCGTGCTTTGTTGTAGGGCAATTTCACGCAACTGGGTTAATTTTTGTAACTGAAAAAAATGGTCTTGTGCCCGGGCGATTCTTGTTGCTGGATAAATCACGCCTGCAGCCAAGCGATTTAAGAGGACTTTTGGATCAATATCAATTAATTCAATGTCATCGCCTGTTTCAACCAAGCATCTGGCACTGTTTCTTGCACATCAACACCTGTGATTTGTGCCACCAGGTCATGGAGACTTTCGATGTGCTGGACATTGATAGTTGTATAGACACTGATACCCGATGTCAAAATTTCTTCAATATCTTGATAACGTTTCTTGTTCCAAGACGCGGCATTAGTATGTGCCAATTCATCTACTAAAACGACATCTGGTTGCCGCTTGATAACTGCAGGCACATTGAGTTCCCCAACAAGCGTCGGTTGGCTAACATTGGGGTGTTCAGGGATTTGCTCAAACCCTGCCATGAGATCAGCAGTGGCCACGCGACCATGCGATTCAACGTGCCCAATGACCACATCATCCCCGGCAGTCAACCGCGTATGGGCCTCCTCCAGCATTCGGTAGGTTTTCCCAACGCCTGCAGCATAGCCAAGAAATATTTTTAAACGACCGCGTCGTTGCGCCACAATGTCTTGTAGCCATGCCTCAGAGCTTTTAACCATAATTTCCTCAATTTACTTGGTTTGCGCGACCAGCTGCTGGAGCGCAATGTTCAAAGTGACAACGTTCACTGCCGGTTCCCCAAACCAATTGGCAAAAACGCTCGTTGTTTGGGCTGTAATCAACTGATTGACGGTCGCTAACGATAAATGGTTGGCATGGGCAACGCGTTGCCGTTGGTAATTGGCCCCGGCCAGACTAATATAAGGATCCGTGCCGCCAGCTGAGCCAGTCACCAAATCAACTGGCACCGCTTGCTGGTTATACGGATCAAGTTGATGCCACCAAGTGACACGTTTGGCGACGGCCTGTTTTTCGGCCGCGCTGACGGCGCTAAGATTGGACACAACGGTCGGACGTCCGATGAATAATGTCGGATTGGTCGTGGCTTGGCCAATAAGTGCTGAACCCACAAGCTGATTGCTTTTCATGATCAAACGCCCTTGCGCTTGGATTGGAAACAAAATTTGTACCAACATGGTACTCACCCCAGTGTAAATCACAGCACAAACACTCAGTATCAGGAGCAAGCGACCCGCTTGCCTGCATATTACCTTAAACATATTTTACCTCACTTCACGCCAATAATCGTTAAGATCATGTCGAATATTTTGATGACAACAAACGGAAAGAAAATACCACCCAACCCATATACCAGCAGATTCTGGCGCAATAACTGATCAGCGCCTAATTCACGATAGCGAACACCCCGCAAGGCAACCGGAATTAAGCCAATAATGATTAAAGCATTGTAGAGTAGTGCGGCTAAAATTGCTGTTTTAGGACTGGTTAAGTGCATAAAATTAAGTACCGCCAATTGTGGATAGAGCCCAACAAATAAGGCCGGTAAAATTGCAAAATATTTGGCGAGATCATTCGTGATACTAAAAGTTGTCAAAGCACCACGTGTCATCAACAGTTGCTTACCCACTGCCACAATTTTAATCAGTTTAGTTGGACTAGAATCTAAATCAATCATATTCCCCGCCTCTTTGGCAGCAACTGTCCCTGTGTTCATCGCCACCGCAACATCGGCTTGCGCTAAGGCCGGGGCATCGTTGGTGCCATCCCCAGTCATGGCAACTAAATGCCCGGCTTGTTGATACTTTTTAATCACAGCTAATTTGGACTCAGGTACGGCTTGGGCAATATAGTCGTCTACGCCAGCCTCGGCGGCAATAGCAGCCGCTGTTAACGGATTATCACCGGTAATCATAACCGATTTAATGCCCATCTTGCGTAAGGCTTTAAACTGCTCTCGCACGCCTGGCTTGACAATATCTTTGAGGTCAATCACGCCTAAGACAGTGGTATTTTTAGTCACAATCAAGGGTGTCCCACCATTTTTGGCGATTGCTTCTGCGCAAGCGGTCGCCTCAGCTGGCCAACTCGCCCCTAATGACACGATGTAGTGCTGCACTGAATCAACCGCACCCTTGCGATAATGGTCTGTCTGAATATCGACCCCGCTCATTCGGGTTGCTGCTGAAAACGGGACAAATACGGGGTTGATCATTTGATTCTCGTCGGTCGTAATCTGGTACGTCTCCCGTGCTAAATTGACTACACTGCGCCCTTCTGGTGTCTCGTCCGCCATTGATGCGAGCCACGCAGATTCGGCCAAGTCATGCTCAGAAACGCCCTGAATGGGTTTAAAAGTCACTGCTTGACGATTCCCTAAGGTAATCGTGCCGGTTTTATCCAATAGTAAGATACCCACATCCCCAGCTGCTTCAATGGCGCGACCACTTTTAGCTAACACATTTTCTTGATTTAAACGACTCATTCCAGAAATACCAATGGCCGACAACAAGGCACCAATTGTAGTGGGTGCCAGACACACCAACAAGGCCGCTAGATTAGTAATCGTAATCGTTTGGATAGCTGCTTTGTCATTAGCAAACTGACTAAAAGGTAATAAGGTTGCCACGACAATCAGAAAGATAATCGTCAATGTCACCAATAAAATCTGCAGCGCAATTTCGTTAGGCGTTTTCTGACGCTTAGCCCCTCAATCATGTGAATCATTTGGTCCAGGAAACTTTCGCCAGCCCGAGCTGTAATCTTAATCTGTAAGTTATCCGATAAAACAATTGTCCCACCAGTGACTGAACTCCGATTTCCACCAGCTTCACGAATTACCGGTGACGATTCGCCGGTAATGGCACTTTCATCCACCGCAGCAGTACCTAAAA
The DNA here is from genome assembly GCF_007954625.1 of Leuconostoc lactis. Classification (NCBI taxonomy): domain Bacteria; kingdom Bacillati; phylum Bacillota; class Bacilli; order Lactobacillales; family Lactobacillaceae; genus Leuconostoc; species Leuconostoc lactis. The sequence continues at coordinate 1,441,246 of NZ_CP042420.1, forward strand.
TGACTTCCCCATCCATCGGAATCACTTCACCAGCCACCACCTGGACAATATCACCAGGTTGTAGCGCATCAGAAGTTACATCAACTGCCTGCCCATTTTTCTCAAGCCGATGTGCCAGCACGGCATGGCGGGACTTCTTCAGACTTTCAGCTTGCGCACGACCACGCCCTTCTGCCACAGCATCCGCATAATTGGCAAACAACACCGTCACCCATAAAATGAGCGTAATCGCCACGTCATAACCCAATGACTGATAGTTCGTCCCCGTAACGGCGTTCACCCCATCAATAACGGTTAACAAAATCGCGCCAACATAGACAACAAACATGACTGGATTGTTGATTTGAACTTGTGGTGCTAACTTTTTCACCGCTAGAAAAATATTTTCCATCAGATTCTCCTTACCTTGCCGTTAGAAAATCGGCAATTGGCCCTAAAATAAGGGCTGGCACAAAATTCAATGCCCCAATCAATAAAATGATCACTAACAATAACACGGCAAAGAGGCCAGTATCTGTCCGCAAAGTGCCACTTGAAATTGCCATTTGCTTTTTCTTGGCCAAATTGGCCCCTAGGTACACCATCGCCAGCAGCGGGACAAAACGGGTGCAGCCCATTAACACCGTGCCAACCACGTTGACCATCAGCCGATTGCCATTGAACCCACCAAACGACGAGCCATTATTATTACCCATTGATGAAAACCCATACAAAATTTCTGAGAAACCATGCGCCCCAGTATTCGTCAAGCTTGATCGGATACCTGGCCAACTCACGGCAATTCCCGTGCTAACCAAAGTTAACACCGGCGGCAATAAAATGGCTAACGCAACCATTTTCATATCATAGGCCGCAATTTTTTTGCTTAAATATTCTGGTGTGCGCCCGACCATTAAACCACTGATAAACACGGTGAGTAGCACAAAGCTTAACATGCCATATAAACCAGAACCAACACCGCCAAATACAATTTCACCGAGTTGCATGAGTAACATGGGAATCAGCCCGCCTAACGGGGTAAAACTATCCAATGACGCGTTTACTGACCCATTAGAAACGGCGGTCGATAAGGTATTCCATAATGCTGACAACCCGATACCGTTGACAACATTTTTCCCTTCCAATGCCGTTGATCCGGCCACACCCGCAACGTGCTGGCCAAGATGTAACTCAGCCAACGTAGTGCCAATAACTGCCAACACTAAGAGGCCAAGCATCACAGCATAGATCACCATCGCCTGTCGACGGCCGACCATTTGACCAAACATGACAACCATGGCAGCGGGTAAGAGAACAATCGCCACACTCTCAAATAAGTTACTCAATCCTGTGGGATTATGAAATAATGCAGCTGCATTGGCACCAAAGAAGCCACCACCGTTACTCCCTAACAATGAAATCGCAAATTGGCTGGAAGCTGGGCCGGATGGCAATAAGATGCCTTGCACGACATGATTGGGTGCAAAAGTCTGCACGGCACCTTGACTCACCATCAGTAACGTTAAGACCATGCTCAGTGGCACCAGAACATATAAGGTAAATCGGGTGATATCAACCCAAAAATTACCAACTGTTTGGCTTTCCTTGCGTGAAAAACCGCGGATAACAGCCAGTAATGCAGCCACACCAACGGCCGCTGAGGCAAAATTTTGCGTGGTCAACACGGCAAACTGTGAAAAATAGGACATGGCGGTTTCCCCACTATAAGCCTGCCAATCTGTATTGGTCACAAAACTCATGGCCGTGTTCAAAGCCAAATCCCAAGGGACGTTATGGACATGATTTGGGTTAAACGGTAGCCATTGTTGGGTCATTAACACGCCCATCACAACGAACAAGCCCATGAGACTGAACACCACAATCGCCAGCACAAATTGACGACCCGACATTTCAGCGGGTGTGTCTTGGTAGCCGAGGAAACGATAAATGCGTTTTTCAACTGGTTTTAAAACCGCGCTCAACCACACCTTTTTCCCCGCCATCACCGCAGCAATATAGCGTCCGATGGGGATGGAAAGCCCCACAATAAGGCCAATGATCACCACATCTCGCCACCAAATCATGATTGATCCCCCCACATTAAAATGTAAAATAAATAAACAACCAAGCCAACAACGACCAGCCCGCCTAAAAACGTCAACAGCATGGCGAAGTGCCTCCTTTTTTTGATAACGCTATCTTAACAACTGTGATGTTAAAACGGTGTTAACAATAAAAAAGGGAGGTTATCACAAATTGAATAGAAAAAAGCTATTGCAACAAGGCGGCAATAGCTTTTTCCTACTTCACACCGTGTGCCACATCGGCATGATACATATAGGCGCGTGTCATTGGCAAATTCATCCCTGATGGGCCTTTTGTTAACAAATATTGAACAACATCAATGTTCCCTGACTCAAATGAGGCGGCGCAGGCTTGCAAATACAAATCCCACATACGGTAGAAACGTTTCCCATATTGCGCAACGACTGCTGCTCGCACGTCATGGAAATTCTGTGTCCAAATTTCAAGCGTCTTTTGATAGTGACGGCGGAGTGACTCCAAATCGTTCACTTGTAGGGCCGTCTGCATAATATACGTCAAATTTTCAGCAAGGTTTGGAATATAACCACCTGGGAAAATATATTTGTTAAGCCATTCATCCACACCAGCACCTTCATGTTGGCCAGTAATACCGTGAATTAACGCTGTCCCGTTTGGCACCAGACGATCACTCACTTGGGTAAAGTATGCGCCAAGATTTTCCTTGCCGACATGTTCAAACATCCCCACCGAAGTGACATGGTCATAGGTCTTTTCAATTTCTCGATAATCCTTTAAATAGACAGATACTTGATGAGTTAAGCCTTCTGCCGCAATCTTTTCCGTAACAAAATTATATTGTTGTTGGCTCAATGTTACTCCTGTTGCTTTCAAGCCATATGCTTTAGCGGCAGTGACAATCAAAGTGCCCCAACCACAACCGATATCCAGTAACGTTTCACCTGGTTGGGCATGCAACTTATCTAAAATATGATAAACTTTATGCCACTGCGCCTGTTCCAACGTGTCATCTTCACTAGAAAAGTAAGCACAAGAATACGTCAACGTTAGATCAAGCCACATTGCATAAAAATCATTGCCAATATCGTAATGGCTTTGCTTTGCACATCGACTTTACTCATTTTTTCTGAGTGTGAGCGCTTAGGCAAAAATTTTTTAAATTTCGCGTGGTTTAAAAAGCTATCCTTAGCTTGATAAACAGCCATAATCAATTGCTGCAAATCACCTTGTATCTCAATAATGCCGTCCATATATGCTTCACCAAAGGTGAGTGATGCATGTGCCATAATGTCCCTAACTGAGATCATTTCATGGATTATAATTTTAGCTATTGGGTTCCCCTCCCCATAGCGTACGCATTCACCATCCCAAAATTCAACGTCAATCGGCGCATTAAAGCTCGCTTTGAAAATTTGCTTATAAATGGTTTTATCTCACATACTATCCCCTTTGCTTGATACCCTGTGTTTAGGAAACAACGATTCAAAAGTCAAACAAACATAACAAGTGTTTATCTGTGGCTGACTTATTTATTGCTGACAAAAAAGGGACGTCTTCACGCCCCTTTTGCCATTATGCCCTACTTTAAAACATTTGCCCCAGCTTGGTTCATCACCGTTACTTGTACTTGATTTGTTAGCGTTACATTGGCTGGTGTCGTTGGTGCCCAAGTCAGTGGCGCTGTATGACTCAGTTTTGATGCACTGACAGCCGACCCGTTAAATTGCGTCCCAACATCTGCTAACTGTGTCCCCTTAAGCTTGCTAATAATGTCTGACGCTGACGCATTAGCAATATTCATGACATTGTTTTGGGCAGCAATTTGTGCGTTCTTACCCAAGCCCCACGCGTACTTAAACTTGTAAGTGCTGGTCCCATCATTTTGATACAGATTGTTCACGACTTGGACTTCGCCATAGCGCACACGTGGCGTTCGTTGAACGGTATTTTCAAACAAATTATGGGTGACCGTTACATGAAGTTTACCAGCATCTGTTTTTTTGGTATCACTGTTGCCAATCAACATGGTTTTATCATGGTTGCGGTAAATGTTGTCTGAGACCGTAATATTGTCAGCCCCATTAGTTAAATCAGTGTCACCATCATGATGTTGGTATTCACGACCAAAATACGTCCCATTTTGCGCATCTAGATGGGTGCCGTCATCAAAGGTATTGTGGTCTAACCAAACATTACGCGCACCTTGCACTGAAATGGCATCATATTGTGAATTCCAGTTACCCGTGTCTTCATCCGTTGGATCCCATTGGGGGAAATCATCATATGGTGTTTCAAAATAAAGATTACGCACAATCACATTGTCCTGTTGAATCACCAAATTACCACCAATGAGTTGCGCACCAGGTTCCCCAATAATCGTCGTATTTGCCGGTACTTTCACGACAACTTGTGCGGCTTGGTTTTGTTGTGCCTTTACTCGATCGGCTTCCTGCACACCACTGACTTTTTTCTTACCCCAAGTACTTGGCGCGTAAGCAGCTAAATAGCTGTTAAAGTTATAACCGGTGCCTTTAGCATAATCAGTTGCAGTGAGGGTCTGACCTTGGGCATTGACGTTCATGTCAATTTTACCCGACACATAAATGATCTTTGGTGTGGCATTATGCTCACCGCCCAACGCTTTTAACAAAGACGCACGGTCAGTAACCGTGTAGGTATGTGCTGCCGTGGCTTGACTGCCGCCAGTTGTACTACCCCCAAATCCGCCAACTGTGCTGGCTGTTTGCACTGCGTAGCCAGACATGTCAGCGTGGACCTGACGAAGACCAGTTGTTACCGATAAGGCCAGCATCCCCGTCATAACTGTTGCTGAAAACAACTTAGCGCGCTCGGTTTTTGCCATAATTTTTCTCCTGTTTCGTTTACCTGAGCAAAAAATTCTAAACGTAATACTTTTGACACACCAACATTGTACGATAAAAATTAACCCCATGCACGGTATTTTTAACCATGACACACAATCTTTATATTCTTTACAAAAAAAGATCATCAAATCATGATGATCTTGGTCGTTTTGCCGTCTATTAACAATGGTTAGGCGTTTGCTTCTTCTTGCGCTACCTTTGCCATAGCTGCTTGTGCTAAGAGATTCAAGTAATTGAATGGGCGATCGAACCATGGTTGGAAAAGCATATCCACAAAGGCCAGATCAGCCAACGTCATCCGATTTTGAATGGCAATTGAGGCGGCATTAGCTGATTGAGAAATGTCATATTTACTCTGGAGCTGCACACCTAGAATCCGCTTTGTTTGACGTTCCCAAGTGATGGTCATCAATACCGGTTCAGTTGATGACATAAACTCTGGTCGGAAATTATCAGTCATTGTCAAACTATCAGCGTCGATGCCAGATGCTTTAGCGTGCGCCTCTGTCAGACCAGAAGAAGCCATGTTCAAATCATAAAGCTTAAGCCCTGATGTTGCCTGAGTGCCCATATATTTTAGCGTTGGTTCCACCAGGTTATAGCCAATGAGTGTTCCTTGACGCACGGCATTCGTGGCCAAAGGAATATAGTCATGGTCTCCTGTTGGATTATAGTGCACTGCCACTGAATCACCGGCAGCAAAAACATCAGGGTGACTAGTTTGCATATAATCATTGACGATTAAAGCGCCATTTGGCAACATATCCAATTGTCCAGTAAATAATTGTGTGTTCGGCCGGAAGCCAACAGACATAATGACTAAGTCAGCTGGATAGTCACCTTGATCCGTTTTCACAATGACAGCATCCGGCGTATTCTCAAAACTTTGTACAAGTTGACCGGTTGCGACCGTCACACCATGTGATTCAAACAAATCTGCTACATTTTGTGTAAATTCAGCATCAAAATAACGATTCAAAACCGTGGGTTGATTATCAATTAAGGTTACTTCCCGTCCCTTCACATTGAAGGCTTCAACAAGTTCTGTCCCAATATAACCACCCCCAACAACGACAACACGTTGAATCTTTGGATCGTTGGCATAATCAAGCAACGCTTTAGCATGTGTGTAATTTTTTGACAACACAATGCGCTCATCTTCAATACCTGGAATTGGTGGTACCACTGGCCATGAGCCGGTCGTGGCGACTAATTTATCGTACGCCACAGTGGACACTGCGTCAGTCGTTAAATCTTTGACAGTGATTGTTTTATTTTTTGTATCCACATGCGTCACTTCATGTTTCATGTGAATATTAGCACCTAAATCACTTAAAATTTCTGGGGATGAGTAAAAGAGGTCGTCAATATTTTTAACTTCACCCTGCACTGATAAAGCAATGCCGCATGATAAGAAAGACACATTATCATTCTTCTCATAAACATCGATTTCAGCTTCTGGATGATGACTTTTGATTGATTTGATTGCGGCTGTTCCTGCGTGGGTTGAGCCAATAATAACAATTTTCATGTGTAGCCTCCATAAGAACTTTCCGTTCTTGATAGTTTTATTGTATAATCAAATTACTTCAAAATAATTGACTTAGGTCAAGAAAGCGTGAAAAATGTCACATTCAGAATTTAATTGCGTGAAAGCGGCCCCTATTTTTTCACAATTATCCGATAATATCATCACCCAGCTCGTCAACATTTCTGTCCATCAAAAAAGCTACCCCGCTGGTAGCTATATCTACGAACCTGATGATGATTTATCCGCCCTCATTTTAGTTGATTCTGGGCAAGTTGATATTTTTAATATTAATGACAGTGGTCAAGAACTCCTGTTGTATTCTTTGCATGCCCATCAAATGGATATTGAAGCCGCCCTTTTTACCGATACGCGGCATCATCATTTCGCACGGGCCAAGGTCGATTCTCAAATTTGCATGATTCGCCGTGCTGATTTCCAGAAATTATTGCAACAAAATACGAGCCTCGCGATTCAAATGCTCAATACCTACGGTGAGCGTTTAACAACGCTCGAACAGCGTCAAATCAGCTTGTCCTTACAAAACGCTGATGAACGGTTATTACAGTATTTTCAAGACATGGCCGCAGCAAAACAAACCAAAACTTTCCAATTGACCGTGACCAAAAAAGAACTCGCGGCCTCCTTGCAAATTGCACCCGAAACATTGAGCCGACTACTCAAAAAGTTAACCCGCAACGGCATCATCGCTTTAAATAAGCGCGAGGTCACTTTGTTATAAACAAAAAAGCAACGATAGGAATCGTTGCTTTTTCTTATTTTTCCCAAACAAATTGGCCATCAAACATCGTGGCGATATTCTCAACGGTCAACAATTGATCAGCTGGTGTGGTTAATAAATTCTGGCTGACAATGGCTAAATCAGCGAAATAGCCAGGTGCAATGCGACCGACATTTTGTTGTTGGTTAGCTTGCGCTGCATGCAGCGTATGAGCTGTTAACGCCTGTCCGATCGTTACACCTTGCTCAAAGCCAAGACCAACACCGGCCTCATTGGCTAACGTACGTCGCGTCACAGCTTGGAAAATTGTTTGCAAAGGTGTTTGCCCAATCACCACCGGCGCATCCGTACTGAAGGCAAGTGTTGCCCCTTGTGCAAGAAAATCACGGAACGTAAACATCCATGGTAAACGATGGTACCCAACTTCTTTCCACAAGAGTTCATAACCAATGAGTGCGTGACTTGGTTGCACGGATAAAATTGCCTTAGTCCGTTGTAGACGTGGTAAATCAGCTGGATTGAAGACTTCTAAGTGTTCAATGACATTGCGCTTGCCGGCTGACAAAGGCGCTGATTTTTCTGCTGCTTCAAAGGCCATTAACGTTTCGCGAATGGCACGATCCCCAATCGCATGCACACGAATCGGCAAATCCAAAGCATTAGAACGGGCAATTAACGCATGCAAGGTCTCGTCAGGTAACATTGGTGCACCCTTTTCACCGGAACCTGGTGTATACTCATCCACCATATAAGCGGTTTGCGTGCTGGTCACCCCATCATAAAATTGCTTAGTCCCAGCAATTTGGACGCGATCTGTGTTCTCAAAATCAGCTAACAGTGCTTGCAAACGTGTTTCGTCTTGACGCATTCCTGGGAATAAGGCTGCGCGTACCGTCATGTCATCTTCAATCGCCTTAAATAACTGTTCATTTACGAGATCTTGTTCAGCACGCCCAGAAACGGCCAAAACCCCAACACTCGTTACTCCTTGTTGGTTTAATTCACGAAAATAGTTTAAATAAGTTTCAGGCATACTCTCAACCAGTGTTTCTAGCACTTGATTTAAAATATGCGTGGCAATCCCTTCTGTGAAAAAGCCTGTCATCTGACCTGATTCATCTCGGAAAATTTCACCACCTGCAACAGCCAAATCTTCTTCAGAAACATGAATATTTGCTAATGCGGCACTATTCAGCCAAATTGAATGTACATCACCAGCGACTAACATCACAGGTATTTCTGATTCAACAGCATCAATATTTGTTGCTGTCGGCGGGACATCAGACCCAAATTCGCTCGCATAATAACCCATGGCAATTTTCCAACCAGAGAAAACGGCGACATCAGCCAACTGGGCCAAAACTTCTGGGACAGTCCCATAATCAACGGGTGTTAATGCCCCAGCCTGCACTAATGAGATCACATAGGTGTGTTGATGCGCATCAATAAATCCTGGCAAAATCATTTGGTCACCAAAATCTCGAACCAAATCAAATGCCGCTTCATCAACTGGTTCGCGATAGACGGCCGTAATTTTTTGCCCATCAACAGCAATTGCTCCAGAAAAAGTTGTTTGTGTATCAACATCAAAGATTGCTTGACTTTTTAATAAAGTTACCATTATTTTCCTCCGTTAGCCATTGCCATTTTGGCTTCTAACCAGTTATTACTATAATCTTGTACCGTTTTATCTGTCAAATTTTGATAATGTTCCACCTTAGCTAATTTACTGCGCTGAGGATAAAGAATCTTATCTGACGTAATCTCTTTTGATAAATATTTTTTGGCGGCAAGATTTGGACTTGAATACGCGACATATTCAGCATTTTGTGCGGCGTTCTTTGGATTCAGTAAGAAATTAATAAAGGCATAGGCACCAGCCTTATTCTGGGCATTTTTGGGAATCGATATATTATCTGTCCAAACTGACCCGCCATCTTTGGGAATCACATAGTCAATATCTGGATTCAATGCATGCGCATAATCTGCAACACCAGAATAAGCCACAGCCACGTTGGCCTCACCGGACGTCACATAGGCTCGAATTTCATCATTTAAAACCGCCTTAACGTTTGGTGCTAAGGCAGCCAATTTCTGTCGCGCCGCCTGAATATGTGCTGGATTATGATCATTTTCAGAATAACCTAAGGCTTGTAAACCCATGCCAATTGACTCACGTGGTGCATCAATCAACATGACTTGATCCTTCATCTTAGGTGCCCACAATTTGGCCCAGGTATCAACTTCATCCTTTGAAAAGACCTTGGCGTTGTACATGATCCCCGTTGTTCCCCAAAAATAAGGCAACGAGTAGTGATTGTTTGGATCAAATGACTGATTTAATAGCATGGGATCTAAATTTTCTAACCCATGAATCTTTTGAGGATCTAGGGATGCTAATAACTGATCTTGGGCTAATTTTGTAACAAAAGGCTCACTGGGGAACACTAGATCGTAATTAGATCCCCCTTGTTTTAATTTCACCATCATGGATTCATTGGAATCGTAGGTTTCATAACTCACTTGATAACCCGTTTGTTTCGTAAACTGTGTTAGTAGGTCAGGGTCAATGTAACTGCCATAATTATAGATATGCAGCATTTTTTGGTGACGACCCTGTTTCTCGGGTTGCTCACGCAACAGCAGTTGCTGCTTAAGTAGCGCTAACCCACCTACAATAACGACAACTGAACTCATCAGTAAAAGCATCTTTTTCAACTCATACATACCTCGAATAGATTTTTAGTTTGATTAAAAACAATCTGTTTACTCACTCAGTAAACACTTAAAGTTTTTAGACAGACTTTAATTATATTATGTCACTCTAATACTGTAAACACTTTTGTGACGTTTAACCCGATGACAGCCACAAAAAAAATACCAAACACACCCTGTGCTTGGTATTTTTTTTATTGTTATTTTTTGTCAGCAATCACGGATTTAACTGGTCCAAACGACCGACGGTGAATCGGTGTCACCCCGAGTTCTGCCAGTGCAGCCAAATGTGCTTTGGTGCCATAACCAGCGTGTTGTGCAAAACCATAACCTGGATATTGCCGATCATAATCGGCCATCATGCGATCACGGGTCACTTTTGCAATAATACTAGCCGCCGCAATGGAATTACTCCTAGCATCCCCTTTAATCAATGACAACTGAGGAATATCGGTCTGCAATGTCATCGCATCAATCAGTAAGTAATCTGGTTCAGGTGCCAATTCAGCGACTGCTTGCGTCATGGCCAAGCGCGCCGCCTCGTAAATATTAATGTCATCAATCACCGTGGCATCAACCACCCCAATTCCAATCGACAGTGCTTGGGCGATAATGCGATCAAATAATTGTTCGCGCATTTTTTCAGACAGTTGCTTAGAATCAATCACGTCGAGTTCTGCAAAATCATGCGGCAAAATAACCGCTGCTGCTACCACTGGGCCTGCGAGGGGCCCACGTCCGACCTCATCAACACCAGCAACATGAGACAACCCTTGGGCCCACTGTTGGGCTTCAAAGGTAAAACGGGTTTTAAAATTTTCGCGTTTAGCCGTTAATTTCAATTGTTGCTTGTCCCATTGTTGCAACGCCTGTTGAACGCCAGCCCGACTATCTTGCCGCCAATTTACTAAACGCGGATCAGCTGGATCCGTCATGACTTTAAGACTATTTTTAATTTGTGCAATTGTTTCTGCCATATCACTTACACGTCAAGAAGATCTAAAGTAAAGGGTCCAAGTTTGCCTTTACGCAAGTCATTTAAGACACGTTCACTGGCCTTTTCATAATCATCCTTGAAGCCAAGTTTTTGCGTAATGTCCAGCAAAATTTGCACACTGGCCTCGTCAAACACGTTCGCATCTAAATGGTAGCGTGAAATGATCGCCTCTGGTCGGTAATTGCGGAAGAAATCAAGTAAGAACAAGACCGCATCATCTTTAGCAAAAATTGTATCTTTGACGGCGCCAGTTAAGGCTAATTTCAAGCCAACAGTTTGGTCTTCAAATTTTGGCCACAACACACCTGGTGAATCAAGTAATTCGAGCTTGGTTGGTGTTTTAAGCCACGCAACCTTCTTGGTCACACCAGGTCGATCCGCCGTTGGGGCAACGTTTTTCATCACCAGATGGTTCAATAATGTGGACTTCCCAACGTTAGGAATTCCTGCAATCAGTGCCCGAATGGGTTGATCTTGAATCCCACGGGCCAGCTGCGCGGCCTTTTTAGCTTCCACGGCACGACGCGCCGCTTTCGTCACCAACTGTGGTGTTCGTGGGTCACGGGTATCCAGAACTAACACCGTGTGCCCTTGGGCTTCAAAGTGTTGCTTCCAAGCGCGCGTTTGATCTGGATCCGCTAAATCAGCTTTCGTCATGATCAGTAGGCGTGGTTTTGACCCAATTAACTTATCAACTTCTGGGTTACGAGAACTTTCCGGAATGCGCGCATCCACCAGTTCAAAAACCACATCCACTAACTTTAAATTTTCGCGCATCAGGCGAAAGGCTTTGGCCATATGACCAGGGAACCATTGAATAATTTGTGCCATATTCGTCCTTGCTGCCAACGATCAGCGCCAGCAGTTTCCTCCATTCTATTTTTTATCGTCCTGCTTGATAGCGTTCCCAAGCTTGATCAAAGATTGACATTTCGGTCAAGTAAGACGCATTCTCTTCTAAATAATTTGAAATATCATCAAAATCGGTGCTTTGTTTTGGAAAAGTTAAGTCCAAAAAAGCATTATTGGCAAACTGCTGTATTTCGTCTGCAGCCACCGCGTTACGATTCGTCATTAACCAATCATAAAATGACCGTGCACTATTTGCCATTTTCGAGTCCCCCTTCAAAGACAAACTGCCCCGCTTTTAAATCAATAATTTTAGCGCGAAATGATAGCCCATTTGTTACTGGTAATTTTGACATATCAATAAAAATTTGTTGTTTACCAGGATTAATCGTCACAAACTTTGGCGCGTGATAACTGCGTTTCACATATTGCATCACAACACCGATTGGCAAGGGTAAATTACCAACGCGTAACGTTTTCGCCGTTAAAATCACATTCCCATTTTTGGTCACTTCTGGTGTCATGGCTAAGCCAAAACGAAAGGTATCGCCCAGCATTTTAGTTTGACCGTACAAGGTAATCGTGTCGCCAACCCGAAAAGTATAATTATCCGTATGGGTGTCCTTCAAATAATAATCAACTAAGGCGTTGACTTGTTTGGTATTCAAGGTCACATCAAAAGTGGCATCACTTTTAGCAATTTTAGCCGGTGAATCGGTGATTGGCGTCTTTTGAGCGGCCAAATAATAAGTGGTCCCGATACCTAGGAGTAAGAAGAGCACTAAGGTCCAAAAAGCCCAAAACCAAATTTTTGGTGGTCTTTTTGCAATTTTCGGTCGTGTTAAGGGGTTGTCAGCCATGCAGCTTGTCCTCGTCTCATTTGTTGAAATAATTGGGTCGTCATAAAGTCATACCCTTTTTTATTGGGGTGATAATGATCAGTCGTACTAATCCATTTATTAGTGAAAGCTGGCTTATCAGATAATTTTTTTAGGAACTGATCGGGATTTTTAGTTGTCTGATCGGCGACCTTTGCCGATGCGATGAGTTTTTTACGCGCACTTTCGGTGCGATATTGCCCATACGTTAAATCAAATATGCCGACATAATGACTATTTTTGTTCGCTTTGGCCACTTCCTGGTTAATCGCATTAAACAGCGCAACGTCTGTATTGAAATCTTGCCGATTCGGAAAATGAACAAAAATCGGATTATAATTCCCAAAAATATAAATCGGTGCATGCGGATTGTATTGTCGAATCGTCTGAAAGAGTGTCGTCAACTGCTGCCGGTATGCCGACTGCCCGGATTTAACGGCTTTTGTCAACGCTTCAGGGGATTGTGCAGATTGGTTTTTGAGGAGGAGTTGTTGCAAATCATTGCCACCAACCGTCAAGATAATCGCTTGAGCGTGTTGGATGTCTGACTGCATTTTTGGTTGTGTTGCTAAGCGGTGTTGGATTTGATCAGAACGATCCCCTGAACGCCCAAAATTGGCCATGGTCACGTCAACATCATACTTTTGCTGAATCTGCTGCGCAATCCGGCCAGTATAGCCTTGTTGCTGACCATCATCACCAACACCTTCTGTCAGTGAATCACCCAATGCGACCAATTGCACTTTGTTCACCTTGGCCATTTTGGCAGCTTGTTGCGGTGTAGCTGTATTCAGTGTTGGTTTTTGCATGGTCAGCCAAATACCGACGCCTAAACCGGCCAGTAACAACACAATACTGCCAATCGTCACATACTTTCGCATCCTTGTCCCCTAAAAATTTGATCTATTCTATTGTAACAAAAAAAGCGCAATCAAGCGATTGCGCTTATATTATTGCTGAGCTAAGGCAATAATTTTCAAAATGGTATCCGTTGCTTGCGCCATGGTTGTGGTTGAGACATATTCAAACCGGCCATGCATGTTCTCGCCACCGGCAAATAGGTTCGGTGTTGGCAAGCCCAAGAACGTAATCTTTGAACCATCTGTGCCACCACGTACCGGTTCAATCAAAGGCGTAATGCCCAATTCTTGCATCGCCTTCTCTGCCAAGTCAACAGAACGCATGTCATCTTTTAAGATTTCACCCATGTTATAGTATTGATCTTTAATCGTGACCGTCACGCGGGTTTCCCCAAATGATTGGTTGAATTGTTCAGCAATGTCTAACAAGCGTTGCTTACGCGCTTCAAATGTTGCACGATCATGATCACGAACAATGTAACGTAATTCCGCTGCTTCTGGATTCCCAGAAACTTGCATCACATGCCAGAAACCTTCACGGCCAGCAGTATGTTCTGGTCGGTCATGTTCTGGTAATTGCGCATGGAAATCAAAAGCTACTTGAATCGCATTGATCATAGTGTCCTTTGCCGTGCCTGGATGCACATTACGACCTTGAATCGTTACTGTTGCACCAGCAGCTGAAAAAGTTTCCCATTCTAATTCGCCAGCTGGGCCACCGTCAACTGTATAAGCAAAATCCGCCCCAAATGCTGCTGTATCAAAATTATCCGCGCCAATGCCAATTTCTTCATCTGGTCCAAAAGCAAAACGCAATGGGCCGTGCTTAATTTCAGGATGGGCAATCAAATATTGCGCCGCTGTGATGATCTCAGCAACCCCAGCTTTATCATCAGCGCCAAGCAGCGTTGTACCATCTGTTGTGATCAACGTATGCCCCGCATACTTTTTCAAGCTTGGGAAATCATCTGGGTTAAGTTCATAGCCACTGTCACCCAATGGAATCGTTGCTTGACCATCATAATTTTCGATAATTTGTGGTCGTACATTGGCGCCGTTAAAGTCTGCCGTATCAACATGGGCAATAAAACCAATCGTTGGCACACTGTCATCATCAACGTTACTTGCCAGTTCCGCAAACACGTACCCATCCGCCATGGTCCGGACATTTTCCAGACCAATTGCTTGTAATTCAGCTGCTAAATCAGCCAAAAAGGCCACTTCTTTAGGTGAAGATGGGACTGTTGTTGCCGTCTCATCTGATTGGGTATCCACCGCAACATATTTCAAAAAACGTGATACTAGTTCAGGATATTTTTCGCTTGTCATAATCTATTCTTGATTCACGACACTGTACATGTCGAATCGCGATCCTTTCTATCTTTTGGCCGACAAATTGTCCGGACGTCCCCGAAATCTTAGATATAGGTGTATGGATCCGTGTTAGTTGTTGTCGGAAATGCTGTCAGCTGATCGCCAAACCACTCGTGCACTTTGGCTGCCATTGGCGTGGCTGCAATGGCTTCCATATGATGATCAGGGTCAATCACCACAAAACCAGCCGCCAAAATATCATGCCCAACATGATAATAAACATCCGCGGTCACAAAGGCATCAGCGCCGGCTGCTTGGGCTTGTTGCCAATAACGCCCCCCATCACCACCCAAGACGGCCACCTTTTGAATTGGTTTAGTCAAGTCATTGGCGATAACCCGCAGGGTTTGAACGCCAAAGCGCGTCCGTAATTGGGCAGCATAATCAGCCACCGAAATTGGCGTGGCTAACACACCGATGCGCCCAAGACCCGTACGCCCATCGGCATTCGGCACTAGGGGTTCAACCGCGGTGAGGGCTAACGCATCAGCCAACCAATCATTCATACCGCCCGCTGCACTGTCTAGGTTGGTGTGTGAGGCATAGACCACAATATTATGCTTTATCAAATCCGCATACATTTGGTTTTGTGGTTGACTCAAATCTAGATTTTTAGCCGGGAAAAACATCGCTTCATGATGCGCCCAGATAAAATCAACCGACTGCGCAATCGCTTCAGCTACCACTTCTGGCCGCACATCAAGCGCCGTCATCACCCGGTGAATCGGTTGGTTGGGATCACCAATTTGCAAGCCGGTGGGATCACCTGCTTCGGCCAATGCCTTTGGTGCAAACTGTTCAATTTGATCAATTAACATTTGGGCTGTAATCATGACAACACCTCTTGAATGTCTTGAAAACGGGCTTGCCATTGCTGATAAGCTGGGGTATCAGCTTTGCCAGCCGCAGTCAGACGCTCAAAAATCAAAGTAATCCGATCTGCTTCTTTTTGCCATTTCGCTTTAAAAGCAGGTGATTGCTCATCGCGTAAAAACGGTCCAAACACGAGATCTTGCGCTGATAATGTTTGGTTGCCTGGCTTAGCCACAATAATTTCATAAAAATGTTTGTCTTCTTGCACAATACGTTCATGCGTAATCTGATACCCATGCTGCACTAACCATTCGCGCACAACCTGTTCATCCGTATTAGGTTGCAAAATCAATGTTGTAAAATTTTGTCCCCGTTGCTGAGCTGCTGCTAAAATGTCGCGAATTAAAATCCCGCCCATACCAGCAATCGTCACAGTATCCACCTGATCGTCGTCCGTCACAGCCGCTAAACCATCCGCTAAACGAAGCGCTGTAGCAGCTAATAATCGTTGTCTTTTCAATTCTTGCCGTGCATTTTCCAAAGGGCCTTTCGCCACCTCACCAACAACAGCAAAATTAATATGTGATTTTAATAATAAATGCGCTGGCAAATAGGCATGATCAGATCCAATATCTGCCAGGCGTGCACCTTTTGGTACAAAACTTGCCACCGCGGCTAAACGGGGCGATAAATTGACACTATCCATGGTTAAATTCCTTTAATTCTAGTATATCATAACACGTCACATTATGACTATTCACTCATAATTTCCTAACAAAAAAGCCAGCAACAAGTGCTGAACTTAAAGTGTTACTTGACAAAGCCGTCATCCGTCATCGCTGCCTGGAATAACGCCACAACATCTTGCGGTTGTAGCGTGACATAAGCCGCTTGATCAAGATGGCCAACTGTCACAGCACTATTGGCCATCGCGTCAAAATGGGTATCATCCGTGATCCCGACACCTGGCAAAGTTGTTGGCACATTCAATGACTTAATCCAATCAAATGTGGCTTGAATGGCACCTTGAGCGACCGTTTCATCATCACCGGTTAAGCCCCAGACTTCCCGACCAAATTGGGCAAAACGTGGTTGCGTTTCTGCTGACAAACTCCGTTGCATCCAACGTGGTGTCATAATGCCCAAGCCAACACCGTGCGTAATGTCATAGTAAGCTGATAATTCGTGCTCAATAGGATGAACAGTCCAACCATTCGTGTTACCCACGTCAACTAAGCCATTCAATGCCATTGTTGAGGCCCACATTAAAGCTGCCCGCGCGTCATAATCATTAGGATTAGCCAACGCGATGGGCGCATTTTTAATCACAGCGCGATACAACCCTGCCATCATCCCTGACGTGACATCGTTTGGTGTTTGATCAAAATATTGTTCCGTTAAATGACTGAAAATATCAATCGCCCCGGCGGCTGTTTGCCATGGTGACACAGAAAATGTCAACGTCGGATCCAAGAAGGATACGGCTGGTGAGTTAGGACCACCAGTGCCTAACTTTTGGTTGGTTTCGGGATTTGAAATAACCGACCCCACGTTCATTTCTGTTCCTGTAGCTGACAAAGTCAAAATATCTACCACGGGTAATTGGGCAATTTCATAACGCTTTGATGAATCAACGACCAAATCCCATGGATCAGCATCATAAAACTTTGATGACGCAATGACTTTAGCCGCATCAATCACCGAACCACCACCGACAGCCAAAACCACATCAATGTCATGTGTTTTTACCAAGTCTTGCCCGGCACGAACAGAATCAATTTTTGGATTAGGTTCAATGCCTGATAATTCGACAACTTCCAAATCCGCTAAAGCGGCCCGTACGCGGTCATACAAGCCAGATTGCTTAATTGAGCCACCACCAAATACGAGTAATACGCGCTGACCAAATTGGGCCACTGCATCATGTAATTCGGTGTCAATCACATTTTTCCCAAAACGGATCGCCGTCTTGTTCTGGAAGTTAAAATTATTCATATGAATTATACCCTTCTTTCTACTGTAATATCATACCATAATTTGGCTATCTTTTAGGGTTAGGCCAATCCCCGGTGCGGTTGGCACGGTCATCAAACCTCGTCTCACCTGCAAATCCGTCGTCGTGATATCTGAAGTGAAATATCGTGCACTAGCAGAAATATCCCCGGGGATGCTGACTTCTGGTAAACTCGCTAGGGCTAAATCAACCCCACGCCCTAAATTACTGCTTAACATCCCACCAATCCATGGTTGAAAGCCTGCTTGGTGTAATAATTTAATCGCTGTTACAGCAGCCGTAATGCCACCAATTTTCCCTTGCTTAATCGTGACTGCTGAAGCAGCGTGTAAGGCAATGGTGGTTGCCACGTCAGCTAGGTTATTAATACTTTCATCCAAACTCAGCGGTTGTTTCATTTGGCATTGCAGCGCAGCATGCTGGGTAAAATCATGTTCGCCAAAAGGTTGTTCCACAAACAAGACATTGGCAGGAAGTGCCTTTAATTGCGCAGCCGTTTCGGGATTAAAACTACTGTTGGCATCCAACGAAAAATGTTGCTCGGGATAACGCGCTAACACGCTCATTAACGCCGGCAGATCTGTTTGTCGGCCATCAATTTTTAATTTAATCCGTCGGTATCCTTGCTGTATGGCTGTACGAATGGCTTGGTCCGTTACTGGCATTCCAAGTGCTATCCCTACTGGAACTTCTGGTTTGACGCCCCCCAACATTTGCTGCAATGACTGCTGAGTGAGCTTACCAACTGCATCCCAAACTGCCATTTCAACGCCCGCTTTCGCAAACGACCCAAAGGGGGTCACCCGCGCCAGCTGCGCAGCAAAATCACTCGGTGAGGTAAATTGCCAAGTGCCAATCACTGGTTTGATTAAGGTGTCGACAATATCTTGACTGGTCTTTTGCGTTTCTAGTGCATAATGATAATCTGCAAACGATTGTATTTCGCCATACCCTGTGGCCGTTTGCGCTGTCATATCATCATAAACGGTCAATTGCACCAGTGTGAGCGGTCGGGTTGTAGTGATGCCGTGCGCTGTTGTAAATGGTTGGTTTAAAGTTAATTGAATTGGCCAAGTGGCTATTTTTTTAACGTGATACATGGGCTTTTAACCTCGCAATCACCTGGTTTGGCTGTTCAAAATGCACGTTATGGCCCGCATCAGCAATCACCGCCTTTTGTGCATTTGGCAATTGTTGTAACATTTTATCAGCTAAATGGTTAAATTTAACATCTTTTTCGCCAACGATCAGTAAGGTCTTGACCGTCACCTCTGCCAATTTTGGCCAGAAGTTCGGTTGGGTCCCGGTACCCATACCAATCAGTGACTGCGCCACATTTTCAGGCCGTTGTTGCAGACGTTGTTGTCGCATTTGCTGTTGTTGCTGGGCTGGTAATTGTTGTTGCGAAGCAAATAATGGGAGTGCTTCCCAGGCTGTCACAAAACTCGAAAAATCTTGTTTGATATGCGCCGCTTTTGTCGCATCAGCTTGCCGTCGTGCCGCACGATCGGCAGCATCTGGGAGCCCAGCGGTCGCACTTTCTAAGATTAAGCTCGCCAACCGTTCAGGGTGTGCAATCACAAATCCCAAAGCCAAACGGCCGCCCATTGAATAGCCGAACACATGCACTTTTTCCCAATCATAAGCGACCAAAATCGCTTGCAAATCAGCGATTTGGTTCGCCATTGTAAAGCGTTCAATGCGCGTCACCTCAGGTGCATTGGCGCCAAAACCTAATAAATCAATTGCCAACACAGTACCGGGTAATGCCGAGATTAACTCATCAAAATCATGCCGTGAGCCCATAAAACCATGTAATAGCAGCCACTTATCCTGAGCTGAAGAATTTTCCTGATAGGTCACCTGATACGGATAACCAGCAATGTTGATCACTTGCTCAGTCATCTGACTCACCTAGAAAGCGGTGATGGACCACCACATTGGCCTGCCGATCACTCGTATAGGCGATAAGACGCGGTCCGTTGACCGGTTGTGCTAGTACCTTTTCTAAATCGTCAGGTGTCGTCAAATCAACAAAGGGCATCTCATATAAAGCGGCAATTTTTGCCATATCCAAGCCTAACGGTGTCCCAAACAATAAGTCAAAATAATCTGGTTCCGCCGCTTGTGGCAAAAATGAGAAAATCGCCCCACCATCGTTATTGACCACAATAATATCAATCGGCAATTGATATTGTCGGGCCATCATCAAGCCATTCATGTCATGGAATAAGGTCAAATCACCAGTGAGTAACACACTGCGCTGTTGCGTAGTGCTACTCATCCCCATTGCCGTTGACACAACCCCATCAATGCCATTGGCACCACGGTTAGCATAAATCTGTTGTGTCCTTTGCCCAGTAAAGACATCATCCATATCACGAATCGCCATACTATTGGCCACAAAAATCGGGGTTTGGGGCGCAACAATTTGATCCAATACGTGTGGTAGTGCGAGTTCACCAATTGGTTGGCGTGGCACTTGGTTCAGTGTTTGCCACTGGGCATAAAACGTTGGCTGATTAGCAACTGATACATCGCTTAAAAATGCATGCGGTGTTTGCGCAATCGCGCGTGAAATATGCCTTGAATGGTCGGTACCAGCCTGTTCATCAACATGCCAGACAGGAATATTTTCTTGGCGTAACCATTGCAGCACACTGGCCGAAACAGGCGTTGCCCCAAAACGGATGACAAGGTCTGGTTTGGGCACCGTTGCCATTTTGCCCGCTTTAATTAAGGCGTCAATCCCATAAATTGTTTCTGGGGTACGCGCCCGACTCAACACATCTGCAATCACTGGCACATGATTAGCACGAGAAAATTGGGCCAACACTTGTTGATAAGATGGCCCTTCATTCGGACCGGCTAAAATCACGACCCGCTGATAAGCCAGTTGTTGTGGGGCAAAGTGTGGTGTCGGTGTCTCAAAATCAACCGGCGCAATGCTAATCGGTTCCGGATCATGCAGCACTGGCATCAGTGGTTTCCGTAAGGGCAAATTAATTTGTAATGGGCCTTGTGGCGCAGATACGATACGATGCACCTGCTTTTGGACCATAAAATCAATATAAGCGGTTACATCCGGATGTGGATCTTGTAACGTGACTTCAAGGTAATGCTTCGTCATCTCACCAAATAGACGCTGTTGTGACAACGTTTGCGGTGCGCCATTTTGTTGCAGCTCAGCTGGTCGATCTGTTGATAAAATGATTAAGGGAATATGTGAAATAGCAGCCTCTGCTACCGCTGGCGTGTATTCTGTAATCGCTGTGCCAGAAGTGCCTAGCAAAGCGACGGGTTGATGTAACGTTTTGGCAATCCCCAAGGCAAAAAAGCCTGCTGAACGTTCATCGACATCAATATATAGTTGTAGTTGCTCTTGTTGACGAGCAAATTCAGCCAACAGTAAAGCAATGGGCGTTGACCGTGAGCCAGGTGACACCACAAAATGCCGCACCCCACTTTGAAAAAGCGCCTGTAACAAATGTTTCGTATTTTTTGTTAACGTCTCATTCGACATGATTGTAGTCCTTTAACAATTGCCGCATGGGTTCAAATTTCAACCCAGTTTCTTCATATTCTTGTTGCGCATCGGAGTCAGCCACAATCCCGGCACCAGCAAATAACGTTGCCCGTCGCTGCGTTTGATTCACATACATGGAACGGATACCAACCACAAATTCCCCACTATTATCCGCGGTAAAATAGCCAATGGGACCGGCAAACAAGCCACGCGGTGTCTTCTCATGGGTCGCAATATAATGCAGCGCTGCTTCACGTGGGACGCCACCCAGTGCTGGTGTTGGATGTAAGCGATCAACAATATCAGTCACACTTAAATGTGCCGCAATGTCCCCTGTAATTGGTGTATACAAATGCTGAACTTGCTTATTTTTGAGTAAAGTTGGCGTGTCCGGCACCTTTAGCGACGTCGTCACGTCTTGCAATCGTGTCATGATACTTGCCACGACATATTGATGTTCAATGCGATTTTTTTGACTGGCCAACAATGCTTCGCCTAATGCCATATCGTCAGCTCTATCCGTACCGCGTCGGCTTGTCCCAGCAACCGCCGTCGTAGCGAGCTGACCATCTGACATGGCCACTAACCGTTCGGGTGTTGCTGAAATAAATAATTCATCCTGTCGCTTTAAAACCACATGATACGTATTCGCCTGCACAGCTAACGCACGAATAATTTGTGCTAGTCGTAACGTGTCGGATAACTGCAGGGTCTGTTGCCGACCAAAAACAACTTTGGCTAGGGTTTGATCGATAGCTAAGGTATCAATCAAATTCTCTGTCCGTTCAATCCAATCCACTTCATCTGTCACATGACTAGTGGTCACCGTATTTGGCTGTTTTGGCACGAACTGCGCCAGCCACTTTGTAAAATCGGATACGGTATCTGATCCGAACGTAATTTTATCTGCCGTGATGGTCACCGTCACTTCGGGGACAAACCAAAAACCCGCCATCAATTCAGACTGCGGGTACACTTGCTCGTCAAATGCCTGCGCACCAAAAACAACCGCACCTTGTAATGCCTGAGCCGTTTTTGCCGTAGCAACTGCGCCAATACCAAAACGTACAGTATCATCAGTAGGTGTCGCAAAGTAAGCGCCAAATTCAGTGGCTTCAAGTGCCGCATAGAGTTGCTGTAAGTCGCTTTGAGCCAACGCACGCGTTTCGTGATATGTCATCATATTGCTACCTCTTCACATGAAAAAGCAACAGGTAGAACCCGTCGCTTTATGTTTAATTTTTTAAATTCACTTGTGGCATACGCTTAAAGACTGGCATCAAAACTAATGCGACAATCAAGCCCATAACAGCTTGGGCAATATTACCAATGATGGAAGCCACACCGGCAGCCCAATTATAAAGCAAGGCCCCAGCTAACAAATAACCCACGACCATAATGACCGAACCTAAAATCAAGCCAGCGACCTGACTTGAGACGCGCTTCTGATAACCAAAGTACCCGACAACATAACCTTCAAGACCATGAATCACCAATGAAAAAATCATCCATTGCGGATAACCAGCAAGTAAGTCAAGCAACAACCCACTCAAGCCACCAACAATCATCCCACTTCGTGCGCCACCTAATAGTGCCGCAATAAAAATACCCGCTTCGACTAAATTCACAAAACCGTTTGTTGCTGGTACGGGAATTTTAACGATATAAGATAAGGCGACATTAAAGGCAATAATCACCGCCAAAATTGCCAAGTGCTTTGTGTGTTGTGCTTCTTTCATTTTTCGGCCCTCCGTGCGCCTTGCCAGACATTTCCAACATCAAAGGTGTGATTTAAATCGACACCATACTTAATCCCATACCAGACAAATTCTTTCGCATCTTGTGCGGCGGCTAAAACATCAGCCGTTTGACCAAGGTTTACCGCTAAACTGGCTGATAAGGTACAACCAGCGCCGTTATGGTACATCTTAGCTTCCGGAATTTTCGCTTGCGTCAAAAATGTCGCTGTTGTCCCATCATATAACACATCAACCGCCTCATCGCCGGCCAACAAGGTCCCACCTTTTAATAAGACATTTTGTGCACCAAGCGCCACGAGTCGTTGCGCTGCTTGCACCATATCCGCCCGTGAAGTAATTGTTTGGCCGGTTAAAATTTCCGCTTCACGTAGATTGGGTGTCACCACCGTTGCTAACGGTACGAGCTGATCAATTAAACAGGCCACAATATCTTTTGTCTCAACCTGTGTTGTTTCCTTAAACACCATCACCGGATCAACAATAATCGGGATATTAACATCCCGTAGATATTGGGCAACAAGGCGAACAATATCAGGTGTTGGCAATAAGCCAACCTTAACAGCAACAATATCTTCCAGTGCTAAAGCCGATTCTAATTGTGCCGCAATCACTGCTAAATCAAGCGGGAAAATTTGAAAGGCATCTGGTGTCACCGTCACAATACTTGTGGTCACACTTAGGCCAAAAAAGTTATAATTGGAAAATGTTGCTAAATCTGCCTGAAGTCCCCCACCTGCAAGGGTATCGGAACCAGCGATTGTTAAAATTTTGTGGGGCATAGCCTAAACTTCTTTACTTAATTTTTATGGTGCTGAGGCAACGAAATTGATATTGCGCCCATCATCGGTCACGGCCGTCACGACCGCATTGTTACCACCTGACGTAATAGACCATGAATAATAACGGCCATGCGCTTTTGCCCAAGCAATCGCCTCACTAATTGGCTTCCCTTTGAGTTGCGCTGACTCTTTAATGCTATCATTCTGACTGCTTGAAGCACTTGAACTTTGCGTTACCTGACTACTTGATGATGCAGCTGAATGTTGTTGACTCGAAGATTGACTGGCGGTACTACCAGTTGTCGAATCAATCGTTTCATCAATCGTTTTACTAGATTGCGTCTGCGTTTGAATCCGCGTCGACGTACTTTGTGATGTTGAATAGGTGATATAGAGAAACATACCCAAACTCACCACCACAAGACCAGCTAACACAATGAAAAAATTGCGAATAGGATGACCTTGTTTTTTAAATTTAGGACGATGATAATCGTAATCTGTCATACCTTACCTCTCATTGTTCTCTATTATAACATAGAATAAATATCATTCTGCTTCTGCTAACTGATTTTATGATAAGATTAGATTAGCGACTTTGAGGAGAAAAATCACATATGCTCAAAACAAACTTAGAACGTATCTCAATAAAAGATGTGATTATGATTGCCATTGGTACCGGCCTATACGGTTGGGGACTAATCAATGTTAATATCCCCAACCGTTTGGCTGAAGGTGGTATATCTGGTATCACTTTGATTTTAAAAGCCCTATTCAATTGGAATCCGGCCTATACAACTTTCATCTTAAATATTCCATTATTATTTATTGGCTACCGTATTCTCGGTCGGCGTGCCCTGATCTATACCATTTGGGGGATTACATCACTGTCAATTTGGCTCTATATCTGGCAAGTGTTCCCGACACCACCAGCCCTGAATCAAGATATGCTAATTGCTGGTCTGATTGCCGGTATCGTTGCCGGTGCTGGTCTAGGAATTGTTTTCCGCTTTGGTGGAACATCTGGCGGAACTGATGTTGTGGCTCGCATTATGGAACAAAAATTTGGCATTCAAATTGGTCGAACCATGTTTGCATTGGATGCAGTGGTCCTACTTTTGTCCCTGGTCTACATTGATATTGTGCACATGATGTATACCTTGATCGCCTCATTCGTTTTTACTCAAGTCTTAGCACTCACGCAACAAGGCGCTTATACGGCTCGGTCATTTATGATTTTCACGGACTATCCAGAAGAAATTTCACATGCCATTATGGCAGAATTAGAACGTGGGACTAGTTTGTTAAAATCTGAAGGGGGTTATTCTCACCGCGAACAACGCGTTGTCTACGCTGTTGTCGACCCTTCCGAAGTCAATACAGTCCAACACATTATTGAAGAAATTGATCCAAAAGCGTTTGTTTCAATCTTTACAGCGCAGGAACAATTGGGTGAAGGTTTCTCTTATCTACGCCCAAAGAAAAAATATTTTTTCTTCTAAAAAAGGATGCCAATGGCATCCTTTTTTTAGATTAGATTTTTTTGCATATGTGTATAGTGGTGCGAACCAATCATTAAGTCTCCTGTTGGCACAAACCCTAAACGTTGGTACAACGCCATTGCATCAGGATTTGAATCATCAACATTTAGGCCAATCACATGGCGATCTTCTTGTCGTGCCCGTGTTTCGGCGGCTTTCAGCAGCGCCTGACCAACACCTTGACCACGTGCCGAAGACGTGACAACGACAGAATCAATATACCATTCGTTCTCAAAGACTTCAGAATCCTCAAACAACCACCGGTGATAACTATACTGATCAGCTAAAACAGTTTGCATTGCCGTGTCTAGCACGGGTTCATCAGTATCTGGATAACCAAACAAAACCCCAATGACCTGACCGGCATCATCTTGTGCCACCAAAGCGCGTCGGTAGTGATAACGCGCCTGATCTGATTGCGTCACAGCCAAGCGCCAGGCTGTCTGCACATCAGCTACACTTAATTCATCATAAATCGCCAAATCCATGGCATCAAAAATTGTTTGTTCTAATTGTAAAATCGCATCTTGATCAGCTTGCGTTGCAGCGCGAATTATCATGCAGTACTTTCCTCCGGTTGGATCATCGTTAAGCCAATACGTTGGCGTTTTGTATCAATTTCAACCACCCAAACATCGACAATATCCCCAACGGCCACAATATCAGCCGGTGTTTTAACACGGTGTTTAGCTAGCCGAGAAATATGCACCAACCCATCGTGCTTCACGCCAAGATCCACAAAGGCGCCAAAATCAACGACATTACGCACCGTACCTTGCAGCTTCATGCCAGGCTTCAGATCATCAATGTGTAAAATATCTGACTTTAACAAGGCGCCAACCATTTCTGATCGCCCATCACGGCCTGGTTTTTGTAAACTTTCCACAATGTCATGCAGTGTTTGTACCCCAATACCTAGTTGATTAGCCGTTTCAATCGTATCTAGCAGGCGTAACTTTTGATTAGCTGCTGGTGTGGTTAACTCATGGTGGGATACTTGGGCTAATGCCAACAATGCCTGAGCTGCGGCGTAACTTTCTGGGTGAATATCTGTATTATCCAACACATTATCACCTGATACTATCCGTAAGAAACCAGCTGCTTGTTCGTACGCCTTTGGTCCCAAGCGTGGCACTTTTTTCAACGCCACGCGAGACTTAAACTCACCATTGGCCTCACGATAAGCAACAATATTTTGTGCTAACGTTTGGTTCAAACCCGCAATGTGGGTTAAGAGCGCCGCACTTGCAGTATTTAAATTAACGCCCACTTGATTAACTGCTGTCTCCACCACTGCATCAACTTGTTCATCCAAAGCTTTCGTATTCAAATCATGTTGATATTGACCGACTCCGACGGATTTTGGATCAATTTTAATCAGTTCAGCCAGTGGATCCTGAATACGGCGACCAATGGAAATCGCTGATCGTTCTTCCACATGCAAATCAGGAAACTCTTGACGCGCGGCATCGGATGCTGAATAGACTGAGGCGCCTGCTTCGTTCACAATGGCATATTTTACCCCTTGCGGTAAATTCGCCGCCACAAATTCTTCTGATTCACGGGATGCTGTGCCGTTACCAATAGCAACTAGTTGCACATTAAACGTCGTCACCAATGTCTTAAATATTTTAGCCGCATCCGCCCGTTGTTGGGCGTTGGCCGGCTTATGCGGATAGATCACTTGCTTTTTCAGGAATTTACCTTGCGCGTCAATGATTGCCAGCTTAGAACCAGTTCGGAACCCTGGATCAAAGCCCATCACAACCTGTCCCTTTAACGGTGCTTGCATAAGTAAGTGATATAAATTCTGACCGAAAACTTGAATCGCCTGTGCTTGGGCACCTTGCGTTAAGGTTTGGCGCACTTCACGTTCAACTGCGGGTTGAATAAAGCGCTTGTAGGCATCTTCAATCGCGCGTTGGAGCACCTGAAAACCTTCACCATCTGTTGCTTGTCCCTGACGCATTGTCGTTTGCATAAAATGATACATACGTGCTTCAGGAAAATCAATTTTAACAGATAGCACGCCATCCTTTTCACCACGATTAACAGCTAAAATACGGAACTGATTGTTTGTCAGCGTCTTGATGGGTTCACTAAACGCATAGTATTGCCCATAAACTTCTTGTGGGTCTTTTTCACGCCCACCACGCTTTAACGTGGCCACTAAAACACCATCCCGTTGCATGCGTGTCCGCAGCCACTGTCGGTAGGTCGCATTTTCACCAATTTGTTCAGCTAAAATTTCGTGTAAACCAGCTTGCACAGCTGTGACTGTTGGCAAATCATCATTGATAAATTCAGCATAGTTGATTGGTGCCGTCAGGTCTGCCATCACGCGATCAGCTAATGGTTGTAAGCCCATTTCTCGCGCAATCATGGCTTTTGTCCGCCGCTTTTGCTTATAAGGTAAATATAAATCTTCCACTGCTTGTAAAGTTGTTGCGGCTTGAATAGCTGCCTGTAATTGTGGATTTAATTGTTGTTGCTCATGAATCGCCTTTAATACCGTATGCTGACGGGCCACCAAGTCTTGCACTTTTTTAGCAGCTGCCTGAATATCACGAATTTGCACTTCGTCTAATTCGCCGGTCATTTCCTTACGATAACGTGCAATGAAAGGCACCGTTGCCCCATCATTTAATAATGTCAAAGTTGCTTGGGTTTGCTTTTGTGGCAAGCCTACGCCTGCTGCAACACGAGCTGCAAGCGCTGTTGCTGATAACTCGGTCAAAACTAATTCTGTCATGTTTAAATTCCGTTACTCTCTTTTCGCTATTGCCTCATCTCATGATCAGACAACACCTTTCATTCTATCGTAAGTTACCCAAGCCAATCAAATCGATTCTATTTTCAAGTTGTGACATGACTAATCACGTAAATCCCCTTGACGATAACCAAGATAGCCTAGCCTAATCAACGCCAAGGCAATTGCTAATACAATACCCCATGATCCCCAATCAATTGCCGATAACGGTGCTTGCGCAACCCACGAGCTCGGCATGACTTGAATTAACCATTCTGGCATTTTGAGCATTTTACCTAAATACAGCATATAAAAGTTAAGCCCTAAGACCAAATAAACCAATCGATACCACTTTGGCAACCACCCCAACAAAATTGCCGCTAAACCGACAAAAAATAGCAAAATCGGGAACGCATTAACTGCCACCGCGTTAAATTTGGCAATCGTAATGGGCGTTGGCATCACAATCGCTTGAGCTACAAACATACTGTAAATGGCAGCAAGCCATGCACCCAATGTGAACAGCACCCCACTGCCAACATAACCGGCATATAGGCGTAATCGGCTAATTGAATGCGCACTAATTAAATCCATCGTGCCATTTTCTAAATCACGCTTAAAGCGACCAATGGCAATGAGCCCAGCGATACTGGCGACCGTGACTGGCATAATTAAAATGGTGTGCATGAAGACCAGCACAATTTGATCACCAAGAAGCATCATTTTTGACGTGCCCAACAAATTTTTTAAGACAGCATTGTCGGCTGCTAGTTGCTTAATTTGATGAAAAATGGCGCCATAACTTATCCCCAAAGTGCTTAACCCCAGTAACCAAATCACAAAGCTGCTCCGTTCTAAACGCACTTGTAAGCTAAGCCAGCCACGCAAAGATTTGGGTGCCGTCGCGGGTCCAACACTGATACTGACAAGACCTGTTCCCAAATCGCGCGTCGCTAACAACCACAGACTCCCACCAATGATCACGAGGCTTAAACATACTAATAATATCACGGGTAGCCAATTGTTTGTCGCGCCAATTTGGCTCTTTTCCACCCAACCTAATGGTGATAACCAAGTGAGTTGCGGCTTGACGGTGTCTGTCACCATGCGCCCAACAAACATCACACCAAAAATCAAATATCCCATGGCGGTCGCTAATCGTGCCTGACGTGCAAGCTGTGCGGTCAGCAGACCAATACTCATAAACAATAAGCCACTACTCAATAGTCCCACCACAAATAACAGTGTCGCCGGCCAGGTAGCCCCATTTAATACCCGATAGGATATACCAGTTAAGGCAATCGCCACGTTGATGATCATCACTTCAATTAAGACGGCCACCGGTTGGGCAAATTTACCCACTGCGAGACTACGCAACAGCTCATTGACGCCTTTTTCTTCCTCAGCGCGTGTATTTTTAATCACCAGTTGGAAATTCATCACCACCATCATCATGATGGTAAATAATAACATTTCCCCCACTGCAATATCAAAGGTCGTATACGTCGTTAAGGGTGGTAATAAGCCAAAAAGTGCGACCATTGCCGGCGTTTTTAACGTTGTCACAATACTTTGTACTTGCGCAGGTGTCCCATAAATCTGGTTGTAAATGGCGGCAATAATCAAATTCAAGCCGCCGACAATCACAAACCAAATGGTCAAGACCAGCCAATCTTTTTTGAGGTAAAACCACGTCAACTGCGTGGTCTTTGCAAGATTATTGTTCATGCGCTGCCCCATCCTGATAATAAGTCAAAAAGATTTCTTCTAAAGTTGGTGGCGTTATGCGTAAATCTTTTAAACCAAATCGTGCTAATTGTTGGGTCACCGCCGCTAGCCCATCGTGCGAGACAGTAAAAGTCAGACGCTGACCGTCTTGTTTCAAGTTCGTTACCCCAGACATCGTGGCCAATCCAGTGGCATCTTCGGTTACAATCGCTAAGACATTCAGGTTGGCGATATGCTGCAAGTCTTGTAATTCGCCAGTTTCAATAATTTCGCCTTGTCGAATAATCGCAATTTGATCCGCTGTTTTCTCAACTTCATCTAAAATATGAGAACTTAACAACACCGCTTTATTGGCCGCTTTCAGCGCCAATACTTCCGACTGAAAATTAAGCGCCTGTAAGGGATCTAACCCGCTGGTTGGTTCATCAAAAATATATAAATCCACATCAGCAGAAAACGCGGCAATTAACGCCACCTTTTGGCGATTACCTTTGGAGTAAGTGCGCGCTTTTTTGGTTGGGTCAAGCGCAAACTTTTTAATCAACGTATCTGTTTTTGCCGTATGTTCGTGACCGCCCATCCGCAACAGCAAATCAATAATTTCACCGCCGGTTAAATTGGGCCACAAATAAACATCTCCTGGCACGTAAGCAATCCGTTGATGGGTGCCCACAATATCTGTTAAAGCATCGTGGCCATTTAACGTCACTTGCCCAGATTTTGGTTTTAAGAGTCCCAAAATAGTACGAATCAGGGTTGATTTCCCCGCGCCATTTGGCCCCAGTAAAGCAAATACCTCACCTTGGTGAATCGTAAATGTGACTTGCTTTAAAACATGAAACCGACCAAAAAACTTGTCCAAGTTTTGCACCTGTAAAACGTCATTTGCCATCAGCAACTCACTCCAAATTTTCGCTATAATATGGCTTCATTTTGCGCCTTTCATCACGCGTTTGCAAGAAAAAAGGCCATAAAAAAACGCCAGTAACAAATTCATGTTACTGGCGGGTAGGTAGATAGATACTACCCAGTTGGTCACTAGTAGTATACCTTATTTTCCAAACGATAACAAGTTAAAAATGACACTATTTTTGCCAAAAACTTTGCGCAATCGCGCGCACCACTTGGGTCATTTGCTTGGCTGATTGTACATCATGCACACGTAGAATGCGTGCACCACGCTGAAACATTTCTGTTGCCGCCACCAATGACACATCCGCACGCGCCAACTTTGGCAAACCTAATAAAAACTTGGCCCAACCTTTGTTAGAAACGGCAGTCATAACTGGCCGTTGTAGGTCTTGTAAATGACCAATGGTATTCATCATTGCCAAATCCTGCGCAACATCAGAGTTTTTCGCGTAACCCACCCCAGGATCTAACGCAATACGTTGTCGATCAATGCCCGCCGCAGTTAATTGCGCTAAATTATCTTCAAACCACGCATGCATTTCCGCTTGCAAGTTCACGACAGTTTCGCCACGTGGATTCCACATCGTTAACAGTCCAACTTGGTGGTCTGCCAGAAATGGTGCTTTCCGAGGGTCATCCAAAAAGCCATTCACATCATTGATAATATCAACGCCTAAGGCAACGGCGCGGACCATAACGTCATATTTATAGGTATCGACGGCAATCACAGCGTCAGGATATTGCGCCTTAATACCTGTGATAACCGGTGCAATGCGATCAATTTCTGCAGTTGGGGTTAATTCAAGACCAGCTGCTTCAAAGCCTGGTTTGGTCGTTTGCCCACCAACTTCAATCACATCTGCCCCTTTGGCTAACATCTCACCGGCTCGGGCCACCATCGTGTCAACATCCGCGACTTGGTCCCCGTTATAAAATGATTCCGGACTGACATTTAACACACCATAGATAATGCCATCGGCGTCATGCAAGGTTTTATCATTCACGACCCAGAGGTGATCAATCGCGACTAACCACTGTTGCAATTCAGGACTGGCAGTACGTTCGTGCAATGCGACAATCGCTCCGCGACTCAGCCAGTACGTATCATCGGTTAATGGGATCGCACTGTATTCCGCCAAACACTGTTGATCGGCAGCGGTGATCCGCCAAGCAGCCCCTTCGCCGCGCACAACCATTTGTGCTAACACCGGATTTTCTGTTGTGATTTGTTCAAAATGCATGCCCAATTTTCTCCAATAACTGTTTTGCTGCGCGTCCACGATGCGAATAATGTACGCGTTCGGTCATTGGCATCTCAGCCAACGTCAAGCCATTTTCAGCTTCAAATAATGTATCAAAACCAGCTGAATAAGTTCCCCGCGGCGCTAACGCAAGCGTCACACCACCGCGACCGGTACTCTGATAAACAGCCCCTGTTGGCGTAAGCAATACAAACAACGCCGCCAAATTGGCCCCACGATCCATACCAGGTTGGTACAATCCTAGTAAATACGCATCCTCTTCTTGCATCGATTGAAAGCCCATCGCTTTAAAATCTCGCGCAATCGTTAGGCCGAATTTGTCAGGGAAGGCCGCAAAAAATGCCCCCGTATCATCAGCTAAAATGAATTCATCGGGTAAAAATTGTTGGATAAACCGTGCTTTAACTAACGCATTCTCAAATTGATCATCCGTTGTTTCTGCCGGAAATGTTTTTTCTGGCATCAGTTCGCGATAATTCACGGCAGTCATGCCAAATGTGGCAAAAACAGCCACAATTTCGCGGGTTTTCGCCGAATTATTTGATGCAATCACAAGCCGATTAATCATGAAAAACCTCCAACTACATTTAACGTATAAAATGAACCCGCCACCACAATATATTGGCTTGATGACGTACGTTGTGCCATAGCATAAGCTAAGGGATCTTGGTCCATAACCGTCACAGGCAAGTTCGCATCAATCGCTTGAACGGCTTCGGCTAATGCTGTAGCCGATAACGCGCGTGGATTATTTGGCGTGACCGTGATCACCGCTGAAACCAAGGGTAATAAAATAGTAAGCATTTGGTGGTAGTTTTTATCTGCTAATACCCCAAGGACCAAGATTGGCCGCTCCGGTAATGCCCAGTTCGTCAATGATGCCACGAGACCTTGCGCGGCATCTTCATTATGAGCACCATCCAATAGAATATGTCGCGTTTGATCGACTTGCATACGCCCTAACATTTGCGCCTGTGCTAGCCCGCGACGACGAGTTGCCACATCAAACGTTACCTGTTCTCGCTGCTCTAGTGCCGCCAGAATTTGCCAGACCACGCTGAGATTACGACGTTGAAACGCCCCCACTAAACCAAGTTGGTAGTGTTCTCCAGCGACTGACACGGCTAAGCCGTCAGGCGTATCCTGGCACACCTTAACCGTCACTGGCTGCGCAGCCCAGATGGCCTGTTTAGCCTGGGTGGTCGTTTTTAAAATGTTTAACACTTCAGCTGGTTGTGCTAAATCACTGACAACTAACGCACCAGGCGTGATAAGATCAGCTTTATTTTGTGCAATTTCGGCCAGTGTTTGACCTAAAATATTTTGATGATCCAGACCAATTTCGGTGTAGGCGACTACGGCAGCTTGTCCCACCATGTGTGTCGCATCATCACGCCCACCCAAACCAGCTTCCAAAATGGCATAAGTCACGTGTTCGGCTTGGAACACCAACAATGCCACAATTGTCCACACTTCAAAGTAAGATAAATCGTCAATCGTCCGGTCATGAGCAACTAAAGCCTGTAGCAATTGATGATAAGCTGTCACCCAAGCTGCCTCGGTCACGAACTGACCGTTTAACCAAATTTGTTCACGGTCGTTAAACACTGCTGGACTGGCAAAATGCCCCACTGTCTCGCCATGTGCGCGTAAGACCTCACGCAACATCGCCCCAGTTGAGCCTTTCCCATTGGTACCCGCAATTTGAATAATCGTCAAACCTTGATCTGGTTGTCCGACCCATTGCAAGACCGTGCGTAAAAATGTTAGCCGGTTGGGATCGAACACCCGCCAGCCTTTATCTAATTGTTGTTGAATAGTTTGATAAGTCATCTGATTAACGCTGACTGACCCGACGGGCAAAACTATCCCGCAAAAAGGTATCGGTTTTTAATAAATCACGATAAATTGACGTATTGGTTTGCGTCCCTGGTTGATTAATGCCACGCATTTCCATGCACATATGGCGCGCTGTGACGTTAACGGCCAACCCTTTGGGATGTACAATACGTTGCATTTCATCTGCAATCAAATGGGTCAAATTTTCTTGTACACTTGGGCGGCGGCTCGCCCAATCTACCAAACGTGGTACCTTACTCAACCCAATAATTTCACCATCTGGTACATAGGCCACATCAACGGTACCAAAAAATGGTAATAAGTGATGCTCACACATTGAATAAAACGGGATGCCTTCGACAACAACCATATCAGCATCTTGCGTGGTGTCAAATAATTTATAGTCGGAAAATTGCGTTTCACCGGTATGGGCAAAGATTTCGGCATGTGCTTTAACGACACGTTCAGGGGTCTCAATAACGCCTGAACGGTTTGGATCATCCCCAATTGCTGCCAATAAGTCGGTGACGCCTGTTTGCAGTTTCAAAATTTGTTCGTTATTAAATGTTTTCATATTCTACTCTCGCACCAGTCACAACGCGCACCCAATTGGTGTCGGTCGTGCTAGCTAATAATCGTTCAATTTCATGTCGACGATCCGCTGCAATCACATCTAAAAGTGGTTGCAAGACAAAACGTCGGTTTGCCATTTCACGGTGCGGAATGGTCAAGACATCGTCTGACCAGACTTCATCCCCGAACACTAAAATGTCGAGGTCAATGGTACGCGGTCCCCAATGGATTTCGCGGACACGCTTGAGTTGTTGCTCAATCACATGTAGGCTGGCCAACAGTTCTGGTGCTGACAGTGTTGTTTCTAATCGGACCGCAATGTTATAAAAATCATCTTGGACCACGCCCCCAACTGGTTGGGTTTCATAGACTTGTGAGACGGCGGTCACTGTGATTGCTGGCATCGCATGCAACAGCTGCACAGCCCGTTGTAAATTGCCTAACCGATCACCAATATTGGACCCCATACTCAAATAGGCCCGCGTCATGCTTCAGCCCACTTTGACAGGTCAGTTGGTGTCCCACTGACTTGAATAACAAACGGATCATAGATACCAGGCAATGGAATGTAATCCTTATGAACAGCAACTTCAATTTTATCCACCTGCGGAAATTGGGTTAATAACGCCACTAACAAAGCATTAGCCAGACTTTCCATCAAGTTAAATTGGCTAGTTGTTACAATGGCTTCAACCCGTTGATAGACATCAACATATGAAATTGTTGTGGTTAAATCGTCATCTTTCACAGCCGTTTCAATTGGATAATGAACAGTGACATCCACTGCAATTTGCTGCCCTAATTTCTTTTCTTCATCGAATACGCCGTTATAGGTATAAAACCGCATATTCGGCAAATGAATCATTCCCATCGTTCGTCTCCCTAGCATATCGTGATGATATTTTACTGCAATTATGTGTACATGCTGATCATTTATTTTTTAACAATCTGAAAATATTGTACCATAAATCACCTGATGACAAGACGAATCTAACTGCTAGCATAAATCGGCCTATGCACTATCGGTAATAAAAAACGCTCAAAATAGTCGTGTTCCCACAACTATTTTGAGCGTTACAGGCTTAGCCTTGTTTAGCTTTATTGACTAGTGTTGACACCAGCATTGGTAAGATTGAGATGAAAACAATCCCCACGGTAATCAATTCAAAGTTTTGTTTGACCAACGGAATGGCCCCAAATAATGCGCCCGCCAATAACATCAGCACAATCCAACTCGCCCCACCCACCGCATTATAACGGGCAAATTTGGCGTATTGCATACGACTCATGCCGGCTATAAATGGGATAAACGTTCGAACGATTGGCGTAAAACGTGCCAAAATAATGGCACTGGCACCATGCTTATCAAAAAAGTTTTGTGACTTTTCCAATTTGTCACGACTAATGAGCTTGGCCCCCCAACGACTAGAAGAAAGGACAGGCCCAAAATGTTCCCCGATTTCAAAATTCACAAAATCGCCCAGAATTGCTGCCGGCACTAACAATAACACTAACAGCAAAAAGTTCAGGCCGTTAAACGATAATGTCGACAATGATCCGACTAAAAATAAAATCGAATCACCCGGTAAAAACGGTAAAATCACCAACCCTGTTTCAATAAAAATTAAGGCAAATAAAATCCCATAAACCAAAATCGGATTTTGGTGTGCCAGTTGCGGTAAGTAGACATTAAAATTGAGTAAACTTGAAATAATCCCTGTTAACATGTGTTGATATCCTTTTTATGTTAGGTTTCTCTCAAGTATAAGCTTATGTTGGGCATTAAGCCCGATTATTTCATGATTAAATTCTGATATTTTGTCAGCAATCATCAGCTGTCTGTCAAACCTGATCACTTAAAATCAAAATTTGAAATATCTGTTTGTAAAATTCGGTCAACAATGATTGGTGTTTTCTTGCGGTAAGCTTTGGCACCTGATTCAAAAATCAGCCAAATATTATCCCCTTGAAAATCAATCCCTTCTAAATAAGGTGGCAACTGCGCCATCGTCCCAGCATAAGTAAACTCATTGGTTGTCGCATCGTACTGATAACGCATCATAGCAGCGGGCTGCTTACCATAAGAAAAAGTAATATATAAATTTTCATGATAGAAATTGATGCCTTGAATGTGACCGTTTGCTGTTTGAAGCTTGGTATCACGATTCAGTTTACCCGTTGGTGCTTGCCCGTCTGGATCAGCCATCAACGTATTGGTCGTGCGATTAATAGGAAAACGTTGAATCAACCCATTTTTGTTGGCACTAAATGTCCCAACCCAGATGGCATCTTGGTAATACTCAATTGTCGCCGCAGTTTTGATATCTGCTAGTGTTATGACGTCGTCAAATTACGTCAAAATTTGGTCTTTTTTAGATTTGATCAGCTTACTAATTTGAATACGCCCTAATTTTGTCACCCCTTGACTATCATCTGACAGATATAGGGTTTGCGTACGGTCATCAATGGTAATCCCGCCAACATGCGCACGAGTTGGTAAGGTAATTGTCTTAATCCACTGGTGCGTTTTGCGGTCAATCAAAAACAACACCGAATTTAATTGACGCGTATGGTCATAGGCACTCACAAAGATATACTTGTCATTTAGTGTGAGGCTTTGTGGCGTCATATTCGTTGTATATTGCCATTGCTTTGCCTGCCCAACAGATTAACTTTCAACTATTATGATCGTATCATGAGATGGTGTCTCATAAAACAAGATTTAATAAATTTTAATGCTATACTGCATACCAACGAACAAAAAATTATTCTAATAATATATCGTACTAAGTTGTGTCTGATAACTTGACATGCCAGAAAATTCATTATAGACTAAATGAATTGTAATTCAATTTTAATCAGCGCAATTGATCGAATTGCAAAGCTGGCATGTCTGGAAAGACACGTCAGCTTTTTTAAGGAGTTTATGCATGACAGAAAAAGTAGCGTTAAAAGAACTTTTGGCGATTGTCGCTCTCTCAGTCGTTGCCTTCTCAGGCATTATGGCTGAAACCGCCATGAATGTCACCTTTACGGTGTTATCACAAGAATTCAATCGCGATTTAAACAGGATTCAATGGGTGACGACGCTTTATCTCTTAGCCGTCACCATCATGATTACGACCAGTGCTTTTTTGATTAAGCGCTTTAATAGCCGATGGTTATGGTTGAGTAGTGTGTTTATTTTCCTAATTGGCACGCTGTTAAGTGGTTTTGCCCCAACACTCACATGGCTTTTGATCGGCCGTATCCTAGAAGGTATTGCCGCCGGCATTGCCATGCCGTTAGTCTTCAACTATGTTGTTGATGTCGTACCAGCTAAATACGTGGGTACCTATATGGGGCTCGCCTCACTGGTGGTTGGTTTAGCGCCGTCATTTGGTCCCACTTACGGCGGTGCCTTAGTTGAAATTTTGGGTTGGCGGTCCATTTTCTTTATTCTATTAATCGCACCATTCGTCTCTTTACTACTGGGTTGGTGGACAATTGGTAAAATTAAACAACCACCCATCACCAAATCATTTGACGCTGTGGCTTTTGCGCTCCTAGCTGTGTCGCTAACGGCAGCCTTACTGGTGGTCAATACACTTGAATCCGGCACTTTGAATTGGCCTTATTTAAGTTTAGCCGTCATCATGCTACTGGCTTTTATTTGGCGTAGCAACACCTCACAAAAAGTATTCTTAAATTTAAAACTACTGACACAATTAAAATTTACCGCCTTATTAGTTGCGATTTCGTTGTATATGTTTGTCATGTTGGGGTTAAATTTAATCATTCCAACCTATCTCCAAAATGTCCAACACACCTCAAGCTTCTGGGCAGGATTTGCTTTATTACCTGGTACCCTGTTAGGCGCCTTTTTCAACCCCTTATTTGGTCGTATGTACGACAAAATCGGTGCTAAAGCACCGATCTATATTGGTCACAGTATTTTCACTGCGACTGTTATCATTCTGACAATTTTGACGAAGCAGTTGAGTCTCATCTTAGTGATTGTGCTCTACATTTTGTTTATTCTCGGTCGCAATATGTCGTATACAAATGCACAAACAGCCGCAATTGCTGAACAAACTGATGCGGTAAAATCTGATGCGACAGCCATTATTCAATCAACACAAATGTTTATGGGGGCTTTGGGCACCACCGTTGCCGCACTCCTACAATCACACGGCGGCGTCTTAATTGGCTTTGGTTGGTTTAATTTGCTGGCGATTAGCTTATCCCTGTTGATTTTCGGACTCCTTA
This sequence comes from Leuconostoc lactis, assembly GCF_007954625.1. Lineage (NCBI taxonomy): Bacteria > Bacillati > Bacillota > Bacilli > Lactobacillales > Lactobacillaceae > Leuconostoc > Leuconostoc lactis. Next base: position 1,479,858 of record NZ_CP042420.1, read on the forward strand.
TTTTTTACTTTAAATCAACACGATAAAAAAGGCACACAATTTTGCGTTAAATTGTGTGCCTTTTTTGTGGCCATGATATTAATTTTGATGGGCAATCGTGACCAATTGTGACAGCAAGGTCGGATTCTTCACACCATCACCTTCAACAGCCGTAGCAATGGCGACCCATTCTGGTTGCACCTGCGTCATCACAGTTTGTAGATTGTCAACTGTCAAGTCACCCGCCAACATGATTGGCTTTTTCCGAAGCGGCTTAGGTGGCACTGATTGCCAATCAAAAGATGTCTCAATCGTAGCAGCGGTATCTATCAAAATAATATCAGCCGCTGCTTCTAGCATGACTTCTACCGGTTCTCGAACTTGAATCACGGGAACACCCCGATCATGTAACAAGGTTACTGCATCTTCAGTTGTTTGACTTGGCAACTGCACGCCTTGGATGACACCATTATCAAAAAAAGTGAGGATATCCATCACATTTTGATCGTCAAACACACCATATAGTGGTATGTTTTTATCCAACTGCTCACGAATCTGCATCGCTGTCATAATCCCAACACTGTAGCGGTGTCCTGGCGCAAGTATCACGCTCGCCATGTCAGGTTGGAGCGTATTGACGAGATCAGCATCCGCCACGTTAAGTAGCCCACTCAAGTTAATTTTAGTCATAATTAGGTGTTAATCCTCTTAATCTGCTTACTAATGTTCATTTTATCATTTTTATACAAATAAAAACGTTCTAAAAATAGTTGCGTGAGCAATATTTTCAAAACGTTGAGTGCCGTGATGATGATTAATCATGGCATCTAAAATTTTATAAAAACGGAAGTTAACTATCTTAAAAGAATTGCATACTATATGTGCCTTTAAAGGTATCACCGGCAGCCAAAACATTCACGCCAAACTTTTCTTTGAAGTTACCCGTTGAATCTACCGTATCAGCAATACCCCACCAAGGCTCCAGGGCAATAAATGGTGCTTGCTTACCGGCTGGTGTCCAGATGCCAATAAATTGTGCGTTTTCTAACGTCATCCGTAGCCCGTGTTGGTTCGCCAAACGTGCTAGCAAGAATGACGTTTTTTGGCGATCTAACTTTAGAATAATGGCATCATCATGATAATCTTCTTGTCGCAACCGCAACGGAATATTGGCATTAAACGGTGTTGCAGCATTAGGATTTGAGTATGGCCCAGTCAAGCGTACGCGATCATAGATTTTTTCTGGTTCAATTGATACGTAGTAGTCTGAAAACTTACCGCCATCCAATGGTAGATTAAAGGCAGGATGCCCACCAACGCTAAAGAAGAGGGATTCTTCTTTATCCGTATTCGTCACAATATAAGCAACTTTCAATTCGTTGTCATCGGTTAGCTCATAACTAATATCAAATTGGAACTTAAATGGGTAAATACGCAAAGTTGAATCCGTGTCATGAATCCGGAAAACCGCACGAGTCTCACTTTGTTCGACGACCTCAAACAAGGTATTACGCGCAAAACCATGTTGATTCATAAAATAAGTTTCACCAGCAACTTTGAATTGATCACCGCGTAAACGACCAACAATTGGAAAAAGATTAGACGCATGGCGTCCCCAATATTTAGGGTCTCCAACCCAAATATATTCCAACTCAGCCTGTTTATGCCAAACGCTTGTCAATTCAGCGCCGTATTCGTTAATTTGAACTTTTAAGTCATTGTTTTCTAGTGTAATCATAATATCTATATTCTACCAAATTTTTTTACAAAATGTTGTGCTGTCTGCGTTGATCAGTCTTTTTTTGCCCGTGGAAAGAAAGACTGATAATTTTTTTGCAGGCTTTCACGTGTCACATGTGTATACATCTGCGTGGTTGACAAGTTCACATGTCCCAATAATTCCTGAACTGTGCGCATATCAGCCCCGTGGTTCAACAAATGGGTGGCAAAAGTATGACGCAACATATGCGGATGAATGGTGCCAGTTAACGCTGATTTTTTCATCAATTCATTTAAAATATAAGTAATCCCAGCTGCCGTAATCGGTTCGCCACGATGATTCACAAAGACACGATCATGCGGGGCTTGTTTCGCCACTAACTGCGGTCGTAGCTCATGTAAATACTGGGTCATCGCTTGCGCTGCAAAATGACCAAATGGCACGTAGCGATCCTTGTTACCTTTACCATGAATTAACACTAATCGTTGGGCAAAATCGAGTTGGGCAATGGTTAAATTGGCAATTTCCGCCACACGCGCACCTGTCGCATACAAAAATTCAAGCAATGCCGCGTTACGTTGCCAAAGTGGCTCGTCTTCTGCATAAGCCACTTCAAACAATGTCGTCAATTCCGATTCGTAAAAAAATTCCGGTAAATGGCTTTGGTGTTTGCGCAACGCCACATTTTCAAACGGATTATCACTGACAAATTGATTGGCCAACATAAATTGAAAAAACATCCGTAAACTACTGATTTTGCGCGCAATTGTTGTACGTGCCAACCGGCGCTCATACAACTCATTTAAATACACCCGAACGTCTAAAGTCTGCACCGCACGGTAGGTCGTAAAACCACCATTTTCGGCTAAAAACGTGGTGAAAGCCTCGATATCGGTTAGATAAGCTTTAACGGTTAAATCAGAATATTGCCGTTCAGCTTGCAGGTAATCTTGATACAATTGTGCTTCTTTGGTTGTCATATTCTTATTATAACCTGAAAAACTTAAGAACTTTTAAATTTAGTTATAATCAATCAAACATCCCCCTGTTAACCACGTATTTCGCTATGATAGAAGTAGCTAAATTTTATTCTTGATTGAAAAACAAAAATAGACATCAGGGAGTATCCTTATGAAAATTCCAATACAAACACCACTTGAACAACTACGTGATGGTATCAACACGTTGCAACATCAGATTCAGCAAGGACTTGCGACTTTCCGTAAAAATATTTTGACTAACCGTGATGCGCGACACACTCCCAAGCACCCACAGTCCAACACGGATTCCCGCGCCGTTTCAATCGTATCATATGAAGCCACGCCAAAAGCGGTTGATGCCGATAGTTTTGCTTATGCGTTGACAGCTGAAATGACCGAAAATCAGGCGGATAATCTGACACAACCTATCCGTCGGCACTGGTATCGGGTCTTGTGGCAACACCCCGCTCGCGTCATCGCAGTACTGGTTGTTATGGTTTTGCTGGTCTATACGGTGATTATGTTTGCGCAAGCTAAAAGTAATCACACCACACAAATCACGAGCCCAAATACACAACAACGCAGTAATTAAAAAAGCAACGCCCATCTGGGCGTTGCTTTTTTAATTCTTAAAGGAATGAATTGGGGCCGGAATATGCCCACCACGATTAATAAAATCAGCACTTGATTTTGGTACAACCGGCATCACTGGCGCTGTCCCCAGCAAGCCACCATAGTCCACCATATCACCAACTTTAGTCCCGTTGGTTGGTAACACGCGGACTGCGGTTGTCTTGTTGTTTTGCACACCAATCGCTGCTTCATCAGCGATCATAGCCGCAATCGTTGTTGCTGGCGTATCACCAGGTACGGCAATCATATCCAACCCAACTGAGCAGACGGATGTCATCGCCTCAAGCTTGGCCAATGACAAAATACCAGCTTTAACCGCATCAATCATGCCCGCATCTTCAGAAACCGGAATAAAGGCCCCTGATAATCCACCAACACGCTGTGACGCCATCACGCCACCCTTTTTAACCGCATCATTGAGCAACATCAAAGCCGCTGTTGTCCCATGAGTACCGACCATTTCTAAGCCAATTTCTTCCAAGACTTCCGCCACTGAATCACCACAAGCCGGTGTTGGTGCTAAACTCAAATCCACAATGCCAAATTCAACGCCCAACCGTTCAGCCGCTAACGCCCCAACCATTTGACCGACACGTGTAATCTTAAAGGCAGTCTTTTTAACCGTTTCCGCAACAATATGAATTGGTTCGCCCTTCACTTTTTCAAGTGCACGCTTCACCACACCAGGGCCAGAAACACCGACATTAATCACCACATCGGCTTCTGTCACGCCATGGAAAGCCCCTGCCATAAACGGATTATCTTCCACCGCATTGGCAAACACCACTAACTTCGCATTGGCTGTGTCTGACTTATCCGTAATCGCTTTGATCGTTTCACCCATTAACTTAACCGCGTCCAAGTTAATGCCTGCTTTGGATGACCCAATATTCACACTTGACATGACAAGGTCTGTTTCGGTCAACGCGCGTGGCAATGATTTGATCAAAGCCAGGTCACCATTGGCAAACCCCTTTTGTACAAGCGCTGAATACCCGCCAATAAAGTCAACCCCAACAGTTTTAGCCGCATCATCCAAGGCATGCGCGTATAACAACATCTCATCTGGCGTAGCTTTACCAGCGATTAAAGCAATTGGCGTCACACTAATCCGCTTGTTGGTAATTGGAATCCCGAATTCACGTTCGATTTGTTGCGCGACCGCCACTAAATCCTTGGCGTAGGTTGTAATTTTATCATAAATATTTTTTGCCGTATCTGCCGGTGTCCCAGCAATCGTATCAAGCAGTGAAATACCCATTGTCACAGTACGAATATCCAAATGCTCTTCGGCAACCATGTTAATTGTTTCTATAATTTGCGTGGTTTCCATGACTTCTCCCAAATTTTTGGCCATTAATCAACCGCAATGCCACATCAAAAATAACCCCTAACATCAATTTTTAAACACGACGCATCGCATCAAAAATTTCTTCACGTTGGGTATGAATTTCAACATTTAACTGTTGCCCAAGTACATTTAAATCATCTTGTAAGCCATTAAAGGTTTCGTCTAGTTGTTCAAGATTCACCAACATGCTCATTGTGAAAATATCCGACATGATCGTTTGTGAGACATCTAAAATGTTCACATCATGTGATGCTAAGGTTTGTGCCACGCTGGCGATAATGCCTGGCTTATCTTTTCCAACTACGGTTACAACTGCTTTTGCCACGATTTTTCCTCTTTAAAAAGTTATTTTACGTATTATACAATAAGACGCGCACCCTTGTCATTAACTGAATGCAATTTGCGGCTAACGATACAACCGTTCGCCGGCTTGCCACCCTAAAAATTGTACCGTTTTGGCATCATCATGAGCTTGTGTTTTCGCATCAACATGCGAATCATACAAGTGCGAAGTGAACATCGCTTCATATTCAGTCACACTGACCTGGTGTCGGTTTGCCAATAAGGCATCCGTCATAGTTTTTGGGACATAGTCGGCAAAATTATCTTGTAAGGTCACTGAGTATAATTCAGCCTCAGACCCAGACCCATAACTAAAGATAGCAATATCTTCCCCTGCCACCAGATCCGTTGCCTGGCTTAATAGAGATAGCAAACTGAGATAAACCGACCCGGTATATAGATTTCCCACCTGACGACTATAGACTTGACTGGCTGTTAAATGCTCAGCCAAACGGATTTGCTGGGTAGGTGACGCTTCGGCCATAATTTGATCCAGCGCCTTCTTCCCCATTTTTGTATAAGGTAAATGGAACGCAAAGCCAGCAAAATCATCAAGAACATGTTGCGTTTGCTTTTGATAACGTTGCCAAAGTGTTAAAAACATCTCTTTATAAACATCAGTTGAGAGATGACCGTCAACTAACGCTTCTTCACGGTCAACCGGCCGCCAGAAATCAGCGACATCCCGACTCATATAAACAGAATCTGAATTAATCGCTAAAATTTTCGGTTCACTCGCCACAACCATAGTAACGGCACCGGCGCCTTGTGTGACTTCACCTGGTGTTCCCAAACCATAACGGGCAATGTCAGCCGCAATCACCAAAACACGCTTTTCTGGATGCAAGGTCACGTAGTCGCGTGCCTGCATCAAGCCAAACGTTCCTGCATAACAAGCCTGCTTTAACTCAATGGTACGCGAAAATTCTGATAAATTTAATAATTTTTGAGCGTAGACAGCGGCTGATTTGGAATTATCAATCCCTGATTCCGTGGCAAAAATGACCATATCAATCGCTGCACGGTCGTCATCCGTTAAAATACTTTGGGCAGCATTAACGCCCATCGTCACGACGTCTTCATAGTTGGGTACGACAGCTTGTTGCGATTGGCCGATGCCAATTGTATATTTTTCTGGTTCGTCCCCACGTGCTTGCGCGAGCTCAGTAAGATCTAACACATAATTTGGTGTGTAAAATCCGATTTTATCAATCCCTATTGTCATGGTTATTATCTTTCCTTTGATCATGTGCGTTGACGCAAAAAAGCGTCCTCAGACGCCTTTTTACGCTATATGGGTTAAACACACAGCTTAATAAAGTTCCTTGACCTTTTCTTGGATACTTGGTGTTGAAATAAATTCATCATACGTTGTATCCACACGGTCCACAGCACCTTTGGCTGAAACTTCAATCACGTGGTTGGCAGTCGTTGCCAAGAATTCGTGATCGTGAGAAGTCATAATAATGCCACCCTTAAAGTTCACCACGGCATCGTTTAATGATTGAATTGATTCCAAATCCAAGTGGTTCGTTGGGTCATCCATGAGCAAGACATTGGCCTTCAATAGCATCATCTTAGCCAAGGTAATACGCACCTTTTCACCACCAGAAAGGACTTTGATTTGCTTCAAAGAATCGTCGCCGCGGAACAACATTTGTCCCAACATACCACGAAGACTTGTATTGTCCTTTTGATCTTCTTCCGCAAAATCACGCAACCAATCCAAAATCGTTGCTTCTTGATCGTCAAAGTTATCATTCAAATCTTTGGCAATATAAGATTGTGATGTTGTCACACCCCAAGTCACTGACCCAGTGTCTGGTTCAAGTGTGCCGGCAATAATTTGCATAAGTGTTGTGGTTGCCAAATCAGAACGTGACAAGATCGCAATTTTATCGCCAGGACGGCCGATAAATGAAATATTATCGAGTACTTTTTCGCCATCAATTGTCTTAGACACATTCTCAACACGAATCATGTCGTTGCCCAATTCGCGGTTCATTGGGAAATTAATGAATGGGTACTTACGTGATGATGGCTTGATGTCATCCAACGTAATCTTTTCCAATTGTTTCTTACGTGCAGTAGCTTGCTTTGACTTAGAAGCATTGGCTGAGAAACGGGCCACGAATTCTTGCAATTGCTTAATTTGTTCTTCCTTCTTAGCATTTTGCTGAGAAGCCAAACGTTGCGCCAATTCAGAAGATTCACGCCAAAAATCATAGTTCCCGACGAATGGTGTAATCTTACCAAAATCAACATCCAAGATGTTTGTTGACACGGCGTTTAGGAAGTGACGGTCGTGGGACACCACAATAACTAGGTTCGGGAAATCAGCCAAGAAATCTTCTAACCAGTTAATTGTCTGCACATCCAGACCGTTGGTTGGTTCATCAAGCACCAAAATGTCAGGGTTTCCAAACAAAGCTTGCGCCAACAACACCTTCACTTTATCGTTTTCAGTCAATTCACCCATTAACGTGTAGTGCATATCGTCAGGAATGCCTAACTTGCTCAACAATTGACCCGCTTCAACTTCTGCGTTCCAACCATCAAGCTCTTCAAATTCTGCACCCAAATCCGCTACGCGAACACCGTCTTCATCATTGAAATCCGGCTTGGCATAAATGGCGTCCATTTCTGTCTTGACTTGATACAAACGCTTATGCCCTTGAATCACTGTGTCCAACACGGTAAATTCATCAAAAGCAAAGTGATCTTGTTGCAAAGATGACATCCGTTCACCTTCACCAATCGCAATCACACCTTCTGTTGGTTGCAATTCACCTTGTAATAACTTCAAAAAAGTTGACTTGCCGGCACCATTGGCACCGATAATACCGTAAGTATTGCCAGGCGTCAACTTTAAGTTAACATCTTGATATAATTTAGGCCCAGCAAAGCTGAAGCTCATGTCTGATACTGTGATCAATTAAATTTCCTCCATTATCGCTGTGTTCAGGTTGTTTTATCTCAATCACCAAACACAGTTCTGTAAAAATACCTGTTATAACTATAACAGAAAAAGCGCGAAAGGTCGCGCTTTTTCATAACTTTATTCCAACACAATCCCTGACTAATCTGGGCTAATATTACGATTTAAAGCCACCTTCAACCGGTATTTGGAACGTTTCTGACTCACCAGAATTCAAATCATGAAAACCATTTTCAATCGGAATCAAATTTTCATCTGGATCATCTCGTGTATCACCCAAAAAAGTAAAGAGGCTTAAGACAACGTATAATAAACTGAAATAAAAGCCGTATGACATCGATACTAAACCGAACCAAAGTGTCGCAACTAATGCAAAAATGACTGGCATCAGCAATAATGTGACGGGTGAATAACCATGGCGGCGAACATCATAGCCTAGATACAACATGTAAGCACTATTAAGGATGATATAAATAAAAATCACCTTATGCAAACTCGTCCAACCTGCTAGTTCACCCAAGAAAGGTAGGCCCCAGCCAAATATAATTGCAGCCAACCATTGATAACCATAATATTTTTTAAACGTCTTTTTCATCCGTGACCACCTTTAATAACAATTCTATCTTATCTGATTATATTACAGCGCACGTTAATATAGTAGCCCAATGTTATGTTTTGTGGCAAAAAATTAATTCAATTCTTTTAAAACACTAATTGCCGATAAGGCATACAATGGTGCCGTTTCGGCACGTAAAATGCGCGGCCCTAGCCCTGCTGGTTTAAAACCATGCGCACTTAAGTCCGCCACTTCATCAGCTGTGAGGCCCCCTTCAGGTCCAAACACTAGAGCCAATTCCGCACCCGTTGGTAAGGGTTTGACGACTTGAACAAGTGTCCCCACTTCACCCTCACGCGCAGATTCTTCCCAAGCGACTATCCCAGCTTGCTTGGGTAACGATAAGACTTCTGACCACGATAAAAAATCAATGGTCGGAATCATCAAGCGATGCGACTGTTCTGCAGCTGCTTGCGCAATTTTTTCTAAACGCGTCGCTTTTTTAAGCTGTTGTTTCCGCCAATCAGCCACTGTGCGCGTCATCGTTGTAAAGATAATGCGATGCACACCAAGTTCCGTGGCTTTTTGGACAAACCAATCAGACCGATCATTTTTTAATGGTGACACAATCACCGTGACCTGGACTGGCAATTCTACATTTTCCGTTAACCGCGAGACCACTTTCAGGGTCATCTCCGTTGGTGTAATCGCTACGACTTCACCAACGACCACCGCTTGATCTTGACTGACAAACTCTGCCTGCGAGCCGACCCGTGCGCGCAACACTTTACCAAAATGCTTAAAAACATCTTGGTCAGATGTGAGAACAATGTCATCAGCGATTGGTTGCTTAAGAAAATAACGTTGCATTACTCCGTTTCCTCTCGTTTTGCAATATAACTATGCCATTCACCCATTTGTGCTTTTTGCACCACATGATAGCCATGTGATACCAGTTGCTGTTCAATTTCTGGGGCAATCGCGTCATAGATCCCAGAGACCAAGAAATAACCGTTTGGTTTCAGGAGTGGGATTGTTTGTGGAATGAGACGCGCAATGACATCTGCTAAAATATTAGCCACAATTAAATCAACTGGTTCAACGGTAACATCTGCTAACAAATCGCTGGCCACGACAGGAATATCTGCAGCTACTGGGTTTAACGCCAAGTTTTCTTTTGCTACGGCCACTGCCATATCGTCAATATCCGTGGCTAAAATTGGGCCAACGCCTAATTGTCTGGCCGCAACGGCCAAAACACCGGACCCCGTTCCCACATCAATCATCGACTCACCACCGCGTACAACTGTTTCAAGGGCTTGCATCATCAACTGCGTTGTCTCATGCGTGCCAGTCCCAAAAGCTAGCTTGGGATCCATCACGATTGGCTTTTCATCAGCCTGCTGTGGTTCAAACGGCTCCCAAGATGGCACAACCGTCAAATGGCGTGTAATCCGTTGCGCATGATAGTATTGTTTCCAATTATTTTCCCAATCCGATTGGGCAATCCCGTTCACAGTAATCGTAGCTGGTGCCGCCTGAATACCAAAACGCGCCAATTCATCTAGATCTGCACGAATAGTAGCTAAGACTTGGGGGAATTGATCATCATCAGCAAAATAGGCAATGACTTGTACCTCAGCCGTGTCTTCAATTTGAACACCTTCTGCACCAACCCGTAACAAAATATCTGATACCGCTTCGATTGCTTCAGGTTGTGTTGTAATTTGCACTGCTTGCCAGTTCATCCTATTTCCTCATGTCTAATCACCGCTTTGCCAATCATGTGGCCAGCTTCAACCAGCGCTGTTGCTTGGCGCAGATTTTCAACGGTTAAGCCCTCAAATGTTGTCGTGAGTGTCGATTGTATGATATGTTGATCAATTAAGTTGGCGACCGTATTCAAAGCCTCACCTTGTGATGCCATATCGACACCATAGTTGCCCTTGGCAAACATAAAGATCCAGCTAAATTGCGCCCCGATATTTTTCAACGGCCCCATGTTAATTGGTCCAGTTGTTTCAACGATGCTGGCAATCCGACCAAAGGGGCGAATTGTTGTCAAAACCAACGGCCAATACGTATTGGTATCTTGCAAAATCGCAATATTATCGACTTGTTCATGTTGAATTTTGATCAATTGGGCTTTGATATCTTGCTGATAATCTAAAATATAATCAGCACCCAGCTGCTTCACCCATTCTACTGACTCTAATCGTGAAGCAGTTGTAATCACGGTCATTCCCAAATATTTTGCCAGTTGAATAAGCATCGACCCGACACCACCAGCACCATTTAAGATTAAGATACTCTTGCCGGCAGCGGCTTCGGCTGTTATATCGTATCCAAAAGCGTCGTGTAAAATTTCAACTGCTGTAATTGCTGTTAAAGGCACAGCAGCTGCTTCCGCTGGTGTCAAAGCACGGGGGGCATGTCCCACTAAACGCGCATCAACAACTTGATAATCCGCATGCGCACCTTGTTGCTGTTGTGAACCAGCATAATAAACTTTATCCCCAACGGCAAAATTTGATACTTCAGCACCAGTCGCAACCACCTCACCCATCGCATCAAAACCAAGAATGCGAAAAACACCGGTGTCTTGATAATTTTGCCGCATCTTACTATCAACCGGATTGAGACCACTGGCAGCAACTTTAACCAACAATTCATGCGCTGCTGGTCGTGGTCGGGCAACCTTTTTAGCCAGGAAAACATTAGGATCTTCAACTGGTAAGGCTTGATCAAAGCCAACCGCCCACATCTTATCTTGCCCAAAAGGCCATAATTGTTTGAATGTATCAAGTAATGACATTTAAGACTCCTATTCTGCTAATCCCGTATTTAAAATATTATTGAGTGTTTCCTTTGATACTTGATAGTCGCCATGTAACCAGCGGCCGGTATAAAGTAAGGTCATTTTAGCTTGAATTGGTTTAGCTGTTGGCAACTGATTTTGTAACACATTTTGCCAATTGTCCGACACCATCGCATAAGCAACTAGTCTGAGCTGTGGCTCAGATAATTTGTGCACGTCATCAGCCTTTTTATTCAATTCGCCATCGACGTAATCTCGTACTTTCTTTTGTGCCGCTGGGAGATCAATTGGCACAACAGTATAAGACACGGTCGCATTATGGTAACGATCAAAGGTAATCTGATTAATGCGGTAGTGGCGATCGTGTTGTAGCGTTGCCAAATAATGGCGTGATAACGCTGCCATCACCTCTGATTTATGATAGGTTTTCCCATCAAAGTCCACTTGATCAGCCACGGCATCCCCATGATTAAGTGCTTGTTGGATGCTCGTCGTAATTTCCTTTTGCCAAGCGGCTGGGGTTAAATGCACCACATCTTTTACATTTGGCGCAGATGCCTGCCCTGTTAAACCAAATGATAACGCGGTTGTTGCTTCTTTTTTGGCTAACTTTTGGCGCGTTGCTTGACTAACACCGTCATAGTTAAAACCAATCCGTGCGATGGCAAAACCAACAACACCAAGCATCACCAGGACTGAAATCGTCACAATGATCACACGGTAACGTTGCACAAACGTCTTTTGTGCCCCACCCCAATATTTGGCCATCCGTGATTTTGGGTAATCCTTAGTTTCCTCGGGCATATTGTGTATCATCCTCCGTCTTCAACACTGCCATAAAGGCTTCTTGTGGGACATCGACTGTCCCAACGGACTTCATACGTGCCTTACCACGCTTTTGCTTATCCAACAATTTAGCACGACGATCAGGATCACCTGTATGAATCTTGGCCGTCACGTCCTTACGGTAGGCTTTAATATTCGTTCGGGCCAAAATTTTTGCGCCAATCGCTGCTTGTACGGGAATTTCAAAGTTTTGTCGAGGAATAATTTCTTTCAACTTTGATGTGATAATACGACCACGTTCAGCAGCAAAATCACGATGCACAATGAAACTCAACGCATCGACCTTTTCCGAATTCAGCAAAATATCAATCTTGACCAAGTCCGATGGGCGATAACCAGAAATTTCATAATCTAGCGAAGCGTAGCCACGTGTGCTTGACTTTAACTTGTCAAAGAAGTTGAAAATAATTTCTGACAACGGCATCTTATATTTGACATTGACACGTGACGCATCCAAATATTCCATCGTTTCAAATTCACCACGCTTACGTTGTGCCAATTCCATGACGGCCCCAACATATTCATTGGGTACCATAATTTGCGCATCAACATAAGGTTCTTCAATTGCCTTCACCTTAGATGGTTCAGGCATTTCTGATGGGTTTTCAATTTCCAATTCTTCGCCATCATTGGTCAATACACGGTAAGTAACCGAAGGTGCCGTAGTCACAAGATCCAAATCAAATTCACGTTCTAGCCGTTCTTGAATCACATCCATGTGCAACAACCCGAGGAACCCAACACGGTAACCAAAGCCCAAGGCCTGTGATGTTTCGGGTTCAAATGTCAAAGCCGCATCGTTTAACTGCAACTTTTCTAAGGCATCACGCAAATCCGTATATTTGGCATTATCAGATGGATATAGTCCTGAATAAACCATTGGTGTCATTGGCTTATAACCGGCCAATGGTTCGGTTGCCGGATTCGCCACACTGGTAATCGTATCACCAGAATGCGTCGTATGAATATCTTTGATGGAAGCCGTCAAATAACCAACATCACCGGCCATCAAATAGTCACGCTTTTGCGCATTGGGTGACATCACACCGACTTCATTGACTTCATACTCGGCACCCGTGTTCATCATGCGAATTTTATCACCCGGCTTCACAATACCTTCACGCACACGCATGTTGACCACAACACCACGGTATGGATCATAGGCCGAATCGAAAATTAAAGCCCGTAATGGGGCTTCCAAATCTCCTGTTGGCGCAGGCAAATCCGTGACTATTTTTTCCAATAATTCTGGAATACCAATGCCCTTTTTAGCGGATGCTAACACAGCTTCTGAAGCGTCAATCCCAATCACATCTTCAATCTCAGCACGAACCTTTTCGGGATCAGCAGCTGGGAGATCAATTTTATTAATGACTGGCAAAATTTCCAAGCCGTTATCTAGGGCCAAATAAACATTGGCTAACGTTTGGGCTTCCACGCCTTGTGAGGCATCGACGACTAAAATGGCACCTTCGGCGGCAGCCAAAGAACGTGACACTTCATAAGAAAAGTCAACGTGTCCAGGTGTGTCAATTAAGTGGAAAATATAAGTTTCACCATCTTTGGCATCATACTGCACTTCTACGGCATTTAGCTTAATGGTAATCCCACGTTCACGTTCCAAATCCATTGTATCCAACAATTGATTTTGCATGTCGCGTTCAGCCACCGTATGGGTATGCTCCAAAATACGGTCGGCAATCGTCGACTTCCCGTGATCAATATGTGCCACAATGGAAAAGTTACGGATATGTTTTTGTCTCTTCTTAAGTTGTTCTAAATTAATTTCTGTCATGTTTATATTGCGTGAAAAACGCGCTTTCTTTCAATTATTCTATTCTATTCATTTTATCATGAAACCGATAAAAAAAGCGTGATGGCATGCTATTTCTAACATAACACCACACACCTTTTTAAATTGTTCGACGCAACGCTTGAATAAAGACGGTGCTAATAATTAAGATTGAGCCAATCATATCTGCCACACCAAATGCGATATGGAAAATCAGGATGCTTAATATCGTCCCCATCAACGGTTCCAGGGCACCTAATGTGCTGGCTACTGTTGGTTTAATCCAAGCCAAGCTCTGAATAAACACCACATAAGCAAACGCTGTCCCAATCAAAATTGAAAAGCTGAGTAACCCAATGACTGGTAAACGCCAATCTGGCGCGTCAATCCAAACTGGATTCACAAAATTAATCCCAATGCCACTAATCGCCATCGCCCAGGCACTCACTGTGACTGCGCCAAATTTTGTAATCAATTGATGCGGTAATAACGTATAAAAGACCGCGCCCACACCAGCTAGTAAGCCCCAAACTAACGCGGGTGTCGACATTGCTAGTGTGCCAATTTGGCCATGCGTGGCAATTAAGACTGTGCCGACAACTGCAAAAATAATGGCGATAACATCTTGTCGGGCCGGCAGTTGCCAATGTCGAATTGCCAAGAAAATGGCAATCATAATTGGATTCGTAAATTGTAACACCGTTGCGGTAGCGGCATTTCCCGCTTCAATCGCCATAATATAGGTGTATTGGACAAATAACATGCCCAAAAACGAGAATACTAACAAATGCCCAGCATCTCGCCAGCGCTTAAACGGCGCAAAAATTTGATTACCCTGTTTCAAATAGGCCCAAACGAGCAAGACCGCACCTGCCACTATCAATCGAAAGGTAGCAAACCAACGCGCATTGACGCCCTGCGCAAATAACATGTCAACTACGACACTATTAATTCCCCACAACAGTGGCCCAAGGATTGCAAACAGCAAACCTTTTGTTCTATTCGTCATCTCTTCTCCAGTATTTGTCGTCCCACCATTTTTATGTGACAAAATGAAAAAAGTTTAGCAAATTGCCAAACTTAATGTGTTAGGACGTGATTAAAATTTTACAACACTCGGACTATGATTAAAATCAGCCGCCGACAAGATTGTCATCACCGTTAACATTTGTTCATCACTCACCAATTTGGGTGCGCCATGTGTCAGCGTGTCAAAAACACTGTCATAAATGCGCCCATAATCGCCTGGTACACTTGGTATCTGCTTTTCAATGCGATCACCACTTTGATTCACATAAACCAGTTGTCCATAATTTTGTGGCGCATCAAGGCCAAATCCTGGTGTGCCTGGCATCACGCCGGCTTTTAAATCATTTTCCTGTTCATCAACATTATACTTGATAAACGTGCCTTTTGTCCCACGTAATTGCCACTTTGGGTGTTGTACCATCGCTAATTCGGTGGTTTGTACCGTCGCTTTTACGGCATCCTCATAGAATAAATTCACTTCAATTTGATCATCGACGTCTGCCCCTAATTCACGCGTTGCTCGTAAATCATAGGTTGCAGCTTGTGGTGCTCCGAGTAAACTCACCACTTGATCAACTAAATGGACCCCGTGACCAAAGAGTGACCCATCAATCGTAGGTCCTGAGACCACTCCATCTGAAGGTCGATAATGGTCCATGTGGACTTCCAACTCAACCAAACGCCCCAAATAACCATGATTCAAAATATGTTGTACGGTTAAAAAATCACTGTCATAGCGTCGCGATTGGTACGGCATCAAAAATAACTGTTGCTCACGTGCCAGTTGGACTAATGTTTGTGCCTCAGCGAGATTAGCTGCCATTGGCTTATCAACCAACACGTTCTTGCCAGCGGCTAACAACTGCTTGGCAACAGTGAAATGACTGCTAGATGGCGTGACGACCACCACTAAATCAATCGTGTCGTCGTCTAAAATATCTTGTATATCGGTTGAAAAAATCGTCCCAGTTGCTTCCCAGTAAGCTTGATCAGCCGGCCGCTTGCCAAGTGTTGGCGTCACAACACGACCAACGCGGAATTTATCCAAACGTAACTTTAAATACGGTAAATGGTAACGATTCGTACTTTTACCAAAACCAACATAAGCAATATTTAACATATTAATTGTCGCCTCTATCTTTCAGTCTATTACCGCAACCAACGATTACTTAATGACGATTTTTTCTAAATCACCCAATCCTGAAATCAAGCGGTTAATCAGATGTAGTTGTGCATAACGATTATTTTTAACGGCTTCGTCGTCAACATTGACCATTGTCTCATCAAAGTAAGCCGCAATTGGGGCTTGTAAGTTGGCCAATGCTTGGTAAACAGCTTCACTGCCTGCTAGCACTAGCGTGTGCAAATCAAGTGATTGCGTTGCCGCATACAACGCCACTTCAGCTTCATTTTCAAACAAAGCAGGATCAACTGTCGCATCCGTGTAATACTTCACAGCCAAGCGTGACACACGTGTCAATGACGCAATGACATCACGGAAGTTCGCATCATCAGCATGTTGGGCTAGTGTTTGTACTCGTTGTGCCACATACACAACATCCAAGTTCACGACATTAGCAGTACCGGCTGCTACAAGATCTTGACGTGTGCCAGCATCAAGGGCTAACTTTCGGACACGATCTAAAATAAAGGCACGGATTGCTGCAGTATCAGCATGGCTTGATACGTCACCTGTTTTGGCAATAAAGCTTTCAAGCAATGGTGCTAACGCAATTCGCCACTGCTTGGCTTGTAATGTACGGACAATCCCTGTCGCTGCACGCCGTAAACCATAAGGGTCATTTGACCCTGATGGGACAAGATCGGCGGCAAAAAATGTCACCAAAGTATCTAATTTGTCAGCGATCGCTAAGACAGCACCAATATCTGATTGAGCTACTTCACCGGCAGCAGACGTTGGCATGTAATGTTCGCGTACGGCTGTTGCAACTGCAGTGTTTTCACCGAACAGTTGCGCATAGTGCTCACCCATAATACCTTGCAATTCGTCGAATTCACCGACCATACCTGTCATCAAATCAAACTTATAAATGTCAGCTGCACGTGCCAAATCGGCTTTCTTCGTGTCATCGAAACCTAACTTATCCGCTAATTCGGCTGCCAAAAGGCCGACACGTTGCATATGTTCGTAAACAGTCCCAATTTTTTCGTGGAAAACCAATTTTTCAACTTTTGCCATATAATCCGCAATGGTCTTTTGTTGGTCTTCATGATAGAAAAATTCAGCATCTTCCAAACGTGCTACCAATACCTTTTCATTACCAGCAATCACGTTACCCAAATGTTCATCATTCCCATTACGAACTGATAGGAAGTGTGGCAAGAGTTGACCTGATTGATCAGTCACGTAAAAGAAACGTTGGTGTTCACGCATTGAAGTCATCAACACATCATCTGGTACGGCCAAATACTTGTCATCAAAGCTACCCGCAAAGGCCGTTGGCCATTCAACAATGTTGTTGACTTCTTCCAATAAGTCTTGTGACTTGTCAGAATCAAGTTGCAACACCCAGCCATTTTCTTGCGCAATGGCTGCCAACTGTTGACTGATTGTTGCCCGACGTTCGTCAGCATCAACCAACACATGCGCAGCTCTTAAGGTTTCAACATAATCCTCAGCAGTCGGAATTGTCACTTGTTCGTTTGACAAGAAGCGGTGACCCCGCGTAATCCGGTCTGTTTGAACATCTAAAATACTGAAATCCAGCACCTTGTCATCCAGTAAGGCGACCAACCAACGAATTGGTCGCACATATAAGAAAGCGTTGTTGGCCCACTTCATGTACGTTGAGAACTTCATTTGTGCGACAACTTCATCGCCAATTTGTGCTAAAATTTCTGCCGCTGGCACACCAGGCGTTGTCTTTGTTAGCCAGACATAGCCATCACGTTCTTCAAAGTCTTCGGGCGTTGCCCCTTGGCCGCGCGCAAACCCTTGGGCTGCCTTTGTCCAGTTCCCTTGTTCATCTTTTGCACGGTCAATTGAAGGCCCACGCTTTTCTTCTGACAAAGTTTCTGATTCAGCAGCGACATCTAATAATTGTACGGCTAAACGACGAGGCGTTGAATAAGCCTTAATTTCCCCTACAGCTAAGCGATGTTCGGCTAAAAAGGCTGCAGTCCGCGTTACCAGTTGCGCTTCTGATGGGGTGACCAAATGCGCCGGCACTTCTTCCAATCCAATTTCTAGTAAAAATGTTGACATCTTGATTTCTCCAATTTTAGTTTGTAACCCACATCAACCTGACGAATGACCGTCAAGTCTATTGCGATCCGTTAGACTGTTTCATCCACCGTATATTTACCATTTTCACCCAGATACTTCTCCCGCAAGGCTTCGTCTTTCAACAAGGGGAAGCCTAACTTAGCACGTTCTTCGATGAAAACCTTTGACACTTGGCGGGCCATTGTTCGAATACGGTGAAGGTACCCTGCACGTTCCGTCACAGACACAGTGCCACGGGCATCCAACAAATTAAAGGTATGTGATGACTTCAAAATATAGTCATAGGCTGGGTGTACTAAGCCAAGGCCTAACAAACGTGTCGCTTCGGCTTCATATTCGTCAAAATGACGCAAGAGCATGTCTTGATCTGACGCTTCAAAGGCGTAAGTTGAATGTTCAAATTCAGGTTCCTTGAAAATATCACCATAAAGGACGCCATTGCCCCATTCTAAATCATAGACAGTTGGGACATCTTGAATATAAGAAGCCAAACGTTCCAAACCATACGTTACTTCAGCCGTGACAGAATCGACTTCAATCCCACCAACTTGTTGGAAATAAGTAAATTGCGTGACTTCCATGCCATCAAGCCAAACTTCCCAACCAATACCAGCCGCACCCATTGAAGGATTTTCCCAGTTATCTTCAACAAAGCGAATATCATGTTCTAGTGGCTTAATGCCCAAGGCTTCCAATGACCCCAAGTAAAGTTCTTGGATATTAACTGGACTGGGCTTCATTACCACTTGGAATTGGTGGTGTTGGAACAAACGATTTGGGTTATCCCCATAACGGCCATCGGCTGGTCGACGAGAAGGTTGTACGTAAGCCGCGTTCCAAGGTTCTGGCCCATTAGCGCGTAGGAACGTATATGGGGATTGGGTACCGGCCCCCACTTCATTATCATAGGCTTGCATCAGGTTTGCGCCTTGCTTCGCCCAGTATTGTTGCAACGTTAAAATAATATCTTGCATTGATAATTTATTTGTCATGTTTTACTCCTTATTTTTGACGCCCTGACGGCTACTTATTCGCACCATCAAGTTAGGCAAATTGTAACGTGGTGGCTGGCACATTGAAATGAAACCGTTTCAAATTATACAGTATAATTTTTCCAACCAACGTGCGTAATTTATCGGCTGGATAATCATAAGGGACTTGAATTGACCCTTTACCCATTTGCAGGTGCTCAGCAGTTAAAAAGTCTTGATAGGTCACATTAAATTCTGGCAACGCGTAGATGCCCAACCAATTTTTTTGTGCCATTACAAAGAGCAGTGTTTCGGTTGCTTTTTTGCCTTCTACTGGATAAAAACCTGGCATGGCATAGGCAACCCGTTCCGTAATGTCCGGATAAATCTCATGGACAAACTGACGCACGCGTTGCAACTGCGCCAAGTGTTGTTCAGGGATATCGGGATCATCAAAATAAGCTTCAAATTCTCTTGCTGGTGCCATCACAATCCGTCCTTTCTGCATCCAAACAAAAAACGTCCCGATGCCAAAATCAATTGACATCAGGACGCTTGCGCGCGGTTCCACCTGATTTCCTGCCGAAGCAGACACTCGAAGCGTTGATGCCCTCAACCATCGCCACATGGTCTCATCGTTTACCAACGTTATTATCTTTTATTATGCCTTGTCATGCACAAAACGTCAAGTCCTACACATGATATGATTGAATAATTTGATCAACGACCAAATTACGTAATGCTATCGTCGGCGCAATGACATACACTGCGCGCAATTGATGATCTGGCATCCGCCATTCCAAATAACTCATCGCATCTGGTTGCGTTGCGGTCGGTGACTGATAAGTCCCATCGTAGCGTGTACCAGACATCTCACCCTGGGTCGTTAATTGAAAGTGACTTTGACTACTAATCGCTTTAAAGGTAAAACTCGCCGTATCGACCCCAAATCCCTGACCACGATCGCGGGTATCAATCACAATATTTTGCGCGAGTTGCCACCATTGTAAGGTTGTGGGATCTTGTTGCCACTGCCCATTCACCGTCATAAAACCAAAACTCGCATCCCCAATCGTCATCGTCGGCAATTGCCGATAAGCCGTTGTCTGCTTATCATCAGCCTTTCGCGTCACTGGTTTTTCGGGTACTGATGACGATGCTGCCGATGTGTTATGTTGCGTAGCACTTGATGATGCCGATTTTGATGCAGCCGTATCAGCTACTGAACCAGCGGTAGCTGTTTTCGGATCAGATAAAACAGGCTGTAAGAGACGATTGATTGTCGTTTGCCCCGCTACCATCAGGTAGCCGGTGAACGTCATAGTCAACATGATTAGGCCAACAAAACCAAAACCATAGGCCAGTTTTTGTTTTTGATTAAGTTGTGGTGTCCAATACGCTGATCGTCGAGAGACCATAAAAACAAACCAACCAAAATAGCCCAATACCACAATCGGTAGCAAAAAAATGAGCCCAAATTCTGCGACAACCTGTACACCAATCCACAATAAGGATGGACTTAGCATCACAAACATTATTTGGTTGAGTGCCAGACCAGTATCTCTTAGTCGACGTGTCAGCAAAGCCATATCTGGTACCAGTTTGATAACAGAAAATATCGCAAGACTTTGAAATCCCCAATACCATGACTGAAAAAAGATGACAGGTATCGCTAATAGCATGAGTTCCAGAACCACATTAATGGCCCGCATCCACCAAAAGTCCAACCGGTAGGCGCCTTCACGAAAATTCAACCCCAGTCGCCAATATTGCCAAGACCTGCTCATCACCTCTCCAATCATTTAAACAAAAAGACTTGGTGTGTTACCAAGTCTTTTTGTGTCATGTGTTTATCACACACTACTTAAGAAAAATACTAACGTGTGTTAGATTGTTAGCAATTCTTTTTCTTTTTCGGCTGCAATCGCATCAATTGCCTTAATGTTGTCATCCGTCAACTTTTGGATAGCATCTTCAGCTTTACGGGCAACGTCTTCAGGCAATTCCTTGTCCTTTTTCACGCTATCCATTGCATCACGACGCACATTACGAACTGAAACTTTCGCCTTTTCAGCTTCAGCTTTCACTTGCTTAGCTAATTCCTTACGACCTTCTTCTGTCATTTGTGGAATCGCCAAACGCACAATATTCCCATCTGAAGCTGGATTTAGTCCAAGATCAGACATGTTAATTGCCCGAATGATTTCGTCAAGCACTGACTTATCAAATGGTGTGATCAACAAGATACGTGCTTCTGGTACTGAGATTGACGCCACTTGATTCAAGGGTGTCATTGCCCCATAATATTCCACTTCAATGCGATCCAAAATACGTGGGTTCGCACGTCCTGTCCGGATACTACCAAGTTCACGTTGTAATGCATCTTGTGCGCCTTGCATACGCGCCTTTGCATCTGTTATATCAAAAGCCATTATTTTCCTCCTGTAACTGTTGTTCCAATATTTTCACCCAATACGACACGCTTCAAATTGCCAGGGGTGTTCAGGTTAAAGACCACAAGTGGCATGTTATTATCCATTGAAAGTGAGCTTGCGGTTGAGTCCATCACTTTCAAACCTTTTTGCAAAATATCTAAGTGTGTTAATTCAGTAAATTTAACGGCATCCGCATTCTTGTTTGGATCAGAATCATAGACGCCGTCCACACCGTTCTTACCCATCAAAATGGCATCCGCGTTAATTTCATTAGCACGCAAAGCTGCCGTTGTATCTGTTGAGAAGTAAGGTGAACCTGTTCCGGCTGCAAAAATCACAATCCGACCTTTTTCAAGGTGACGAATCGCGCGCCCACGAATATAAGGTTCGGCAATTTGTTGCATCGTAATGGCTGTTTGTACACGTGTATCAACGCCAGCACGTTCCAAGGCATCTTGTAACACCAAAGCATTCATGGTTGTGCCAAGCATCCCCGTGTAATCGGCACGAGAACGTTCCATCCCAACTTTTGATGCGGGTTCACCACGCCAAAGGTTACCACCGCCGACAACAATGGCGATTTGTGTGCCAAGATCGTGTACTTCTTTCAAATCTTGCGCAATTTCAGAAACTACGGCAAGGTCGATGCCTTGCCCTTTGTCGCCAGCTAATGCTTCGCCCGAAAGTTTCATCAATACACGTTTGTATTTAATATCAGTCATGATTTACCTCATTTTCATTATCTAGTCCATTATACCAAAATTTCCCGCAAAAAAAGTGCGTTATATGAAAATAACGCACTTTTATAAGCAATTAACCCAATTGCTTAGCAACTTCTTCGGCCAAATCAGTCACTTTCTTTTCGATACCATCACCAACTTGGTAACGGACAAATGACTTTACTGAACCATTTTGTGATGCAATAAATTCGGCAACAGTTTGATCACCATTCTTAACGAACGCTTGATCCAACAATGAAATTTCAGCCAAGAACTTCTTGATACGACCTTCAACCATCTTTTCCTTGATGTTGTCAGGCTTACCAGCCAAGTCTTCAGAAGCTAATTGAACAGCCTTTTCCTTTTCAACAACTTCAGCAGGTACATCAGCGTCTGATACGTATTGTGGTGCAATGGCAGCAACGTGCATTGCGATGTCCTTAGCAGCTTCTTCAGAGGCACCTTCAACAACAACCAATGCTGAAATTGAACCTGCCAAGTGAGAATAAGCACCGAAGTTTTCTGAATCTGCCTTTTCAACAACTGTGAAACGACGCAAAGTGATCTTTTCACCAGTAATTTGTGTTGTACCGATGATCTTTTCGTTCAAAGTTTGACCAGCTTCAACTTCCAAAGCCAAAGCAGCTTCAACGTCTGCTGGTGAGTTTTCAACGATTGTGTTAGCAACAGTCTTCAACAAATCGTTGAATTCAGCGTTACCAGCCACGAAGTCAGTTTCTGAGTTCAATTCGATGATGGCAGCCTTGTTACCCTTAACGGCAACGTAAGTCATACCTTCAGCAGCAATACGGTCGCCCTTCTTAGCGGCCTTAGCCATACCCTTTTCACGGAGCAAGTCGATTGCCTTGTCAAGGTCACCGTCAGCTTCAACCAAAGCCTTCTTCGCATCCATCATACCAACAGATGTCTTATCACGTAGTTCTTTTACTTGTGCAGCAGTAATTGCCATTATATTGCTCCTCTAAAAATGTTTATAAGTTTATTATAGCATGATTTGTTCTGGTTTCGAACAAATAAAAATGCCGTTTCCGCGTCCCAAACAGGTCCGCAGGAACGGCAAATGTCATTTAAATCTTACTGATTAGTTGTTGCCTTCTTCGACAATGCTAACAATTTCTTCGATTGATTCTGTTGTTTCATCGCCTTCAACGAATGCATCTTCAGGTGCTGAATCTTGACCTTGACGACCTTCGATAATAGCATCAGCCATCTTTGAAGTGATCAAACGAACGGCACGAATAGCGTCATCGTTTGCAGGAATCTTAACGTCAACCACTTCAGGGTTAGCGTTTGTGTCGATCATTGCCACAACAGGAATGTTCAACATGTTAGCTTCCTTAACGGCGATTTCTTCCTTCTTAGGATCAACAACGAACAAAACGTCTGGCAAACCAGGCATGTCCTTGATACCACCCAAGAACTTGTTCAACTTTTCGCGTTGCTTGTTCAACAACACAACTTCCTTCTTAGGCAATTGGTCAAATGTGCCGTCTTCGGCCATTGCTTCCAAATCCTTCAAACGTTGGATACGTGTCTTGATTGTGTTCCAGTTTGTCAAAGTACCACCCAACCAACGGTGGTTGATGTAGTATTGACCAGCGCGTGTTGCTTCTTCAGCAATTGCGTCTGAAGCTTGCTTCTTTGTCCCAACGAACAAGAAAGTTGCGCCATCAGCTGATGCGTTACGCATGAAGTTGTAAGCTTCATCAACTAACTTAACTGTCTTTTGCAAATCGATGATGTGAATACCATTACGTTCTGTAAAGATAAATTCATCCATCTTTGGGTCCCAACGACGTGTTTGGTGACCGAAGTGTACTCCTGCTTCGAGGAGTTCTTTCATTGAAATAACTGCCATGATGTGGCCTCCTAGGTTTTTTCCGCCGACAAATTCGACATTCACACTGACATTGCTGCACCTATGTGAACTCGTTTGCCGTGTGTATTTGTTGCTTTTGACAACAGTTAATATTATACAGTGTTTCAGATATAAATCAAGCTATTTTTCCCAAATTGTGGCTGAAACACCACGTGTCACTAGGAAAGCTTCTTTTTTAGCGCGGGTTAACCGTTTAAAAGCCGCTTCGGCACGTAACGCATCGCCTTTCGTGGCAAAACTTTCCGAATAAATGAGTTGCAACGGATGTCGTGATTTAACTCGGGTGAATTTCGCGCCTTGCCCTTTTTCGTGCGTGGCTAACCGCCGCTGCACATCATCGGTAAAGCCACCATAAAAGTAGCCATCCGCTGTATAAAGCACATAAAAAAAGTAGGGTTTCATTTTGGCCACGCTTGTCCGTACAAAATCGTCTTAACCGTCTCTGTGTAATCATTATCGGCGGTATAGGCCACAATGGGTGGCATAATCCGCACACCACCTGGTTTCCCAGCTTTGATGGCTTCGACGAGTACCATATTGGCTTCTCGATCAGCCTTGCCATAAACAAACTGCACGCGTTTAATCATCAACTTGCGCTGCGCAAAGGTAGCAAAAATGTCAGCCAACCGATCTGGCCGGTGCACCATATAGAACTTGCCGTTGTTTTTAAGTAATTTATTGGCAACCTGCGCCAAACCAGGCAAATCAATCGTGACCTCGTGCCGAGCAATCTCATAATGTTGGTCGTTATTAGTCTTCGTCGTGTCATTTAAGGGAAAATAAGGGGGATTAGATAGCACCGTTTCGGCTGATCCTGGTTGAATGACATCAAAAATGGCTTTCATATCTGCTTGTACCACCGACACACGATCTTGCAAGCCATTGAGTGCCACACTACGTTGCGCCATTTCAGCGAGTTCGGGTTGAATCTCAACTAAGGTGATTGGCCCCGTCACCTTTGGGGCATAAAACAAGCCAACTGCCCCAGTGCCAGCACCGAGATCGACAGTCAAGCCGCTGCCTTTGCCTTTCACGCCAGCAAAATAAGCCAATAAAATGGCATCGAGCGAATAGGCGAACATATCTGGATTTTGAATAATACGAATGTTTTGTGCTGGTAAACCATCAAGTCGTTCACCTTGTTTAAGAATTGGTTCAATCATTGTTTTTTTCTCGCGATATCGTGTAAAATAGTTAGGACAGTTTATGAGGTGAATTAGCATGAAATTTTATGACGTACTCCACGGCATTGTCGTTGGCTTGATTTGGACAATTAACGGTCGCATTAAATATATGCACCGTGATCGTCTCCCCGTCAACGATAATTATATCCTTGTTGGCCCTCACCGTTCTTGGTGGGATCCCGTTTGGTATGCCGTAGCCGCCTATCCCAAGCACTTCATTTTTATGGCAAAAATTGAATTGTTTAAGTTCCCCCCACTTGCTTGGCTCATCCGATCCGCTGGTGCGTTCCCTGTGGATCGTGAAAACGTTGGGCCCAGTGTGATTAAAGTCCCAGTGCGTGAATTGAAATCTGGTAACCGGTCACTGATCATGTTCCCTTCTGGTTCACGCCACAGTGCGGAACTCAAATCTGGCACCATCTTAATTGCCAAGATGTCTGGTAAAGCCATTGTACCGGCTGTGTATCAAGGCCCAGTTAAGTTTAGTCAACTTTTCAAGCGCAACAATACGACGATTAATTTCGGGGAACCGATTGTGGTTGATCGCAAGGATAAGTTGGACAAAGAAAACATTACCAAATATACACAAATGATTCAAGATGCGTTTGATCGCTTAGACCAAGAAATCAATCCTGATTTTGTCTATGTTGATCCAAAACGCGAAAAAAAATAAGCCTTCTGGCTTATTTTTTTTGTGCACGTTCGCTTTGTTGCTTCATTTGTGCCATCATTTGTGCCAACTTCTTTTGTGATGGCTTTTGTCCCATTGACATCATCATTGATTTCATCATTTCTTCTGAAATCGGTGGGTTTTTGGCAAGATAATTCTTCATGGCGTTACGTGCAAGGAAGAAACCTGCGATCAAGCCGATAACCAAGCCAATAACGAAAATCAAGATTGAAAGTCCTGTGTTCATGGTTAAATAACCCCTTAATAAAATTGTCTACCAACCATTATAACACAAAATTCAGGTCGACAGGACGATTAGCCAGATGAATACAGCCCGTAAAATATCTTATTGTCACATTTTTTAGCCATCACACCGTCATCCGTGGTCGTCGTTTTCAAATTTTTGTTAAAGATTCCCCCTATTTATAGGACGTTATTGCCGAAAAACGAACAAACGTTTGATTTCTGTTCCCACTTTCGCTATAATGAAGTCATATTAAATCACTTATCATTAAGGAATATACCCATCATGGCAATCAAAATTCAAGAAAGCAAACAACTCCAAGTGTTGCGCTTTATTCATGAAGCGCAAACCAATAACGGTTATCCGCCAACGGTTCGCGAAGTTGGTGAAGCAGTCGGTCTCTCGTCTTCTTCTACAATCCACGGGCACATCGAACGCCTAGTGAAGAAAGGCTACTTATTAAAAGATGCTTCAAAACCACGCGCCCGTGCGATTGAAGTAACGGATTTAGGACTAGAAGCGTTAGGTGTGTCAACCACACCTGGTCGCATTCCTGTTCTTGGTCAAGTAACAGCCGGTACGCCCATTCTCGCGGTTGAAGAAGAAGCGACTGAGTTTTTCCCAATTCCAGATAACTTGATGCAGTTTGATGGCGATATGTTTATGCTCAACGTCCGCGGGAACTCAATGGTGAACATCGGTATCTTAGACGGTGACAAAGTCATTGTGCGTAAGCAAGATAACGCTGATAATGGTGATGTGGTTGTCGCAATGAATGACGATGACGAAGCCACCGTTAAGCGTTTCTTCCGTGAAGCCGATCATTTCCGGTTACAACCTGAAAATGACGCTATGGCACCCATTATTTTAGATAGTGTCACCATTCTTGGTAAAGTCATTGGCTTATACCGCGATGCCATTTATTAATCAAAAAAGCTGAACGACTCTCGTCGTTCAGCTTTTTTTACTTGTTTAAGCTTGCCAATCAGCTGGTGATTGTTGCCATGCTTTTAACGTTGCCAATTGCGAGGCGTTCAAATCGCCTCGCGCAATGGCAGCATCAATGAGTTGTGAATAGGTTGTCAAGGATTGAAATGTTAATCCGGCTTGTGCAAAGTTAGCCACGCCAGCGGGCAATTCATATGAAAAGATTGAGACAACACCCAATACGTCAGCGCCTGACTTGCGAACCGCTTCAACAGCACCTAAAACTGACCCACCAGTTGAAATTAAATCATCAATGAGGACCACTTTTTTACCAGCCACGTCAGCCCCTTCTGTTTGCCGACCGGCACCGTGATCTTTTGGCTTTGAGCGGACATAAATCATGGGCTTGTTCAACGTTTCGGCTACCCAAGCCGCGTGTGGGATACCAGCCGTGGCGACACCACCGATGATTTCAACATCCCCATAATGGGTCGTAATGAGTTCTGCCAAACCCTTAAAAATATTTTGACGAACTTCAGGAAAGCCAATCGTCATTCGGTTATCCGTATAAATTGGGCTTTTAATACCAGAGGCCCAAGTAAAGGGAGCTTCCGGTGAAAACTTCACGGCCCCAATCTTTAATAAATCATTTGCGACTTGTGTTGCATATTCTGTCATGCTTCATTTCCCCATTCTGCCATAACGCGTTGGTAAGCAACAACTGGCGTTTGTGCTTTTGTAATTGAACGACCGACAACCAGACCCGTGGCACCTGACTCGCGGGCAACGGCTGGTGTTGTAATGCGTGCTTGGTCATCAGCGGCATCACCGGCCAAACGAATGCCAGGTGTAATGCGTAGGAAATCATCAGCCGTCACAGCCCGAATGAGTCCAGCTTCCCCTGGCGCACTAATCGTGCCATCCACCCCAGCGGCATAGGCCAACTTCGCCAAATGCTGCACACTATCAGCCATTGATAATGGCGTTTGCTGCGTTGCTTGCATCTCCGCTTCTGAAAATGAGGTGAGTTGTGTGACTGCCAGAATTTTCATGTTGGCGCCTTTATTAGCAACCGCCTGCGCCAACATTTTGGTCCCACCAGCGGCATGAACGGTCAAATATTGCACGTCCAGTTGCGCAAGGCGTGCCACAGCATGCCCAACGGTATTTGGAATATCGTAAAGTTTAAGATCTAAAAAGACGGTAAAGCCTTGTTGGCGTAATTCACGCACAAATTCTGGTCCGGCTGCGTAAAACAGTTCCATCCCAACCTTCACAGCTGGTTGTTCGGGTAAGTCACGAAATGGTACCAAAAACGCTTGCGCACTGGCAGCATCCGGAAAATCTAAGGCAATAAAAACAGGTGCAGTCATCAGCATTCCTTTCAACTTCAGTTCTGTGAGTTTTTAAACGTGTTCGTCACGGCTTGCACATCGTCAAAACCATAGCGATCGAGGGCTTCAGGCAGCGCTGCAATGATGTCTAACATCGTGTCTGGTTTTTCGGCCAACACGGAACCGACTTGGACAGCACTCGCACCAGCCATCAGCATTTCTAAGGCGTCATCGACTGTGCGAATCCCACCAACTCCAATCACTGGAATTGTCACAGTTTGGGCAACTTCATATACAAACCGGACTGCGATCGGATGAATCGCTGCCCCAGACATACCACCTGTACCACGTGCTAATTGTGGCGCACGGGTATTCAAGTCAAAGCGCATCCCTACTACCGTGTTAATCAAGACAATGCCGTCAGCACCCGCTGCTTCAACCGCTTTAGCAATCGGTTTGATATCCGTCACATTAGGTGACAACTTGGCATATATTGGCAAATCCGTCACAGTTTTTACCGCCGTAATCACTTCTGCTGCAGCTTGTGCATCCACCCCAAAGGCCATACCCCCACGATCCACGTTTGGACATGATAGGTTCACCTCAATGGCCGTGATATGCCCCGTTGTAGATAACAACTTTGCTAAATCACGATACTCTTGAACGGATTCACCTGCAATAGATGCCATCACTGGGAGTTCACCGGCATATTTTGCCGTAATTTTTGGCAATAAATCAGCCATGACCTGCTCAACACCTGGATTAGCCAAACCAACAGAGTTCATCACCCCACTGGTGATGTTAATAACCCAAGGTTGTGGATTCCCTGCACGTTGCGCCATGGTAATCGTCTTTGTCACCAAGGCACCTGTTTTTTCAATCCCGTACATATCTTCCAGGCCAAAATATACAGCCCCTGCTGAATTCATAATCGGATTTTTCAAGTCTAAGCCTGGTAACTTTACTGCTAAGCGTTGCTGTGTCATTTTCTTCTCCTAATTTGTCTCACTGGACAATTTTATTAGTACTGCAGGTATTATTTCATTTCATTGACTGTAAAACTACGACTTTCCAGGACATCCAAGAAAGCACTAACGGTATCTAATGCCGTAAAGAGTGGGACAGCGTTTTCGATGGCCGCATTTCGAATCAAACGCCCGTCTGATTCAGCTCGGTCATCGGCTTGTGTCGTGTTAATCACGACTTGGAGCTTTTGTGCACGCAGGGCTTCGACTGAATTGTTGTCAGATTCAGCAATTTTATCCAACGTTTCAACAGGCATGTCTTGACTAGCAAGATAAGCACCTGTCCCGGCCGTTGCAAACAAGGCAAATCCAAGGTCGTTGAAACGACGGGCTAATGTTAACGCTTCTTCCTTATCGTCATCAGCGACTGTAAAGAGAACATTGCCATATTGTGGTACTTTAATGTTTGAGGCCACAAAGGCTTTATACAAAGCTTTTGGCAAAGTTGCATCTGAGCCCATGACTTCACCAGTTGACTTCATTTCTGGCCCAAGTAGTGAATCAACGTCTGGTAATTTCGTAAATGAGAAGATTGGTGCTTTCACATGGACCATATCATCAGCTGGCACCAAACCCGTTTCAAAGCCCATATCTGCCAACTTTTCACCCAACATCACACGAGTAGCCAGTTGTGCCAATGGGATGTGAGTCACCTTTGAAATGAATGGCACCGTACGTGAAGCTCGTGGGTTCACTTCAATCACGTAAGCCGTGTCTTCATGAATCACGAACTGTACGTTCATCAACCCAATCGTCCCCATGGCCTTTGCCAAATTAATGGCTGCTTGCGTCATTTCATCTTGGACTTTTTGTGACAAGTACTGTGGTGGGTACACTGACATTGAATCGCCTGAATGAACACCTGCACGTTCGATATGCTCCATGATACCTGGAATAACTGCGGTTTCACCATCTGACAGAACGTCCACTTCTGCTTCTTGTCCTACCAAGTAAGAATCAATCAAAACGGGGTGGTCATTTGACACCTTCACAGCACGTTGCATATAGTCTTGTAATTCATCATCTGATGAGACAATCTCCATTGCCCGACCACCTAACACATAAGATGGGCGAATCAACACCGGATAGCCAATCTCTTGGGCCGCTGCTAAGGCCTCTGCAACTGTGGTAGCTGTTTTACCAATGGGTTGTGGCAATTGTAATTGTTTAATGACTTGATCAAAGGCTTCACGATCTTCGGCACGATTCAAGTCTTCAACGGTTGTGCCTAGAATATGGACACCATTTTCAAACAAGGGTTGTGCCAAATTGATCGCTGTTTGACCACCAAACTGCACCACAACACCCAAAGGTTGTTCTAAGTCAATCACATTCAAAACATCTTCAAGCGTCAAAGGCTCAAAGTATAACTTGTCTGAGATTGAAAAATCTGTTGAGACCGTTTCAGGGTTCGAGTTCATGATAATGGCTTCGTAACCGGCCCGTTGGATCGCCTTAACGGCATGCACGGTCGCGTAATCAAATTCCACGCCTTGCCCGATACGAATTGGTCCTGAACCGAGTACGATAACAGATGGCTTATCCGACTTCACGGATTCATTTTCACGTTCATAAGTGGCATAGAAATAAGGCGTTTGTGACTCAAATTCAGCTGCCACCGTATCCACCATCTTATAAACTGGGATAATGCCGGCTTCTTGGCGTAGTTGACGAATTTCTGCCGTTGATTTTTGCCAGAGACCTGCAATGGTTTCATCTGCAAAACCATTTTTCTTCGCGTAGTGTAGGTAATCTAAATCACCAACATGCGCTGCCAAATCACGTTCGATTTCAATGATGTGTGACACCTTATCCAGGAAGAATTCATCGATTTGTGTTTTATCATGAATTGTTTCGATGCTGACACCACGACGCAACAAGTCAGCAATCATGAACAAACGATCATCACGTGCAGGCATCAAAGCATCAAGCAACGCTTCATCTGTCATATCATCATATGTGATGTCATTTAAGCCTGTTGCACCGATTTCAAGCGATCGCACGGCTTTTAACATGGCTTCTTCCATGTTACGACCAATTGCCATGACTTCACCAGTGGCCTTCATTTGCGTGCCTAAACGGCGATCCGCTGTGGCAAACTTATCAAATGGCCAACGTGGAATTTTAAAGACCACATAGTCTAATGCTGGTTCAAATTCGGCCTTAGTCGTGCCAGTGACAGGGTTAATAATTTCATCTAACGTCAACCCAACCGCAATTTTGGCAGCCATTTTAGCAATTGGATAACCTGTTGCTTTGGAAGCCAACGCTGATGACCGTGAAACACGTGGGTTGACTTCAATAATGTAATACTTATAAGACTTTGGATCCAACGCCATTTGAATATTCACGCCACCTTCAATTTTCAAGGCGCGGATGATTTTCAAGGCTGAATCACGCATCATTTGCACTTCACGATCTGACAAAGTTTGCACTGGTGCCGTCACAATTGAATCACCCGTGTGGATACCAACAGGATCAAAGTTTTCCATGGATGCCACGACCAGCGCATTATCATTGGCATCACGCATCACTTCAAATTCAATTTCTTTATAGCCCGCAATTGAACGTTCAATCAACACTTGCGTCACAGGTGACAATTCCAAACCATTGGCGGCAATTTCGACTAACTCGTCATGCGTGGTTGCAATCCCACCACCCGTACCACCTAAGGTATAGGCAGGACGAACAATCACTGGATAGCCATGCGTGTCGGCAAATGCCAAGGCTTGTTCCAAAGTAGTCGCAATCGTTGATTCAGGAATCGGTTCATTCAAACGTTCCATCAAATCCTTAAACGCTTCACGGTCTTCCGCTTCTTCAATAGCCGTGAGCTTTGTCCCTAGCAATTCGATATGCAAATCATCCAAGATACCTGCTTCAGACAAATCCTTGGCCATGTTCAAGCCAGTTTGGCCACCAAGTGTTGGTAGAATGGCATCTGGTCGCTCCTTACGCAAAATACGTTCGATGAAATCAATTGAAATTGGTTCAACATAAACCTTATCAGCGATTTCTGCATCCGTCATAATTGTGGCGGGGTTTGAGTTCACCAAAATGACTTGGTAGCCTTCTTCCTTCAAGCTCAAGGCTGCTTGCGTCCCTGAATAATCAAATTCAGCAGCTTGTCCAATCACAATTGGGCCAGAACCAATCACCAATACTTTGTTAATGTCTGTACGCTTAGGCATTTTGTGTTGTCTCCTTTTGTGCTTCAGCAATCATGTTCAAAAAATCATCGAATAAATATTCCGCATCGTGTGGCCCTGGGGCAGCATCAGGATGGAATTGAACTGAGAAAGCGTGGTGGTTCTTGAGGCGCAAGCCTTCAACTGTTAAATCGTTGATTTCTTCATGGGTTACTTCGAGGTTGGTGTCCCCCAAGCTATCACGATCCACGGCATAGCCGTGGTTTTGTGAGGTAAAGTCCAAACGTTCATGGGTCAAATGGCGCACAGCGTGGTTAAAGCCACGATGGCCAAATTTCATTTTATAAGTTTGGGCGCCGTTAGCCAGCGCAAATAACTGATGACCGAGGCAAATCCCCATCAATGGCAACTGCTCTTGTAACGTTTGAATGGTTGGAATGGCATACGCAGCATCTTCAGGGTTACCAGGGCCATTTGACAAAAGTACGCCGTCTGGATTCGCTGCTAGCACCGTTTCGGCTGAAACATCTGCTGGAAAGACCATCACGTTAGCGCCACGTTTTGCTAAAGCGCGCAAAATCGAGTTCTTCAAACCAAAATCAATCAAGGCGATTGACACACCATCCGTTGGATTTTGATATTGCGTCTTCGTCGTCGCTTCGGCAACCAAATCTGCTGATGTTTCAAAATCACGCAATTGCGCAAACACATCATCCGTCACTTCATCAACCAAAGCCGCCTTCATGGCGCCTTGGTCACGCAATTCACGCGTCAAAGCACGCGTATCAACGCCAGTAATCCCTGGCATCCCCATGCGTTCAGCCCATTCCGTCAAACTCATCATTTGTCGCCAGTTACTTGGGCGACGGGCAATTTCATGTACAACAATGGCTGAGGCTGCTGGCCGTAAACTTTCAAAGTCATCACGGTTGATGCCGTAATTACCAATTAAAGGATAAGTGAAGACAATCATTTCACCACGATAGGATAAATCTGTGATTGATTCTTGATAGCCTGACATACCGGTGTTAAATACCAGTTCGGCCATCACGTCTGTCTCAGCCCCAAAGGCTTCACCTTCATAGATCGATCCATTTTCAAGTACTAAATATCGCTTTTTCATTTGTCCCTTATCCTTACTGTAATTTACGTTCTGCAGTGTCATGCTTGATACACAAGGTCACCAGCAACCCAAGTCGCCATTGTGCGACCATAAACTGGCCAACCCACAAACGGCGTGTTTATACCGAGTGATTTAAAGTCTGCTTCAGCAATCGTGTCCCGTGCTGCTAAATCAAACAAGACCAAATCGGCCGTTTCGCCAGCAGCAATTTGGGTTGGCGCTTGCAAACCAAAGGTCGTAGCCGGCGCAATCAACATGCGGTGGATCAACGTTTCCAACGTCATTACCCCTGATTTCACCAAATGCGTATAAAGCAATTGGAAGCTCGTTTCAATGCCCGTAATGCCGAATGGGGCTGTTTTAAAGGATTGTGCCTTTTCTGCCGTCCCGTGTGGCGCATGGTCAGTCGCTACCATGTCAATCGTGCCGTCCAGCAAACCTGCTAACACCGCTTCACGATCGGCTTGCGAACGTAGCGGTGGATTCATCTTGAACAAGGCGTTATCCCCAGTAATATCTGAATCAGCTAATAAAAGATGGTGTGGTGATACTTCAGCCGTCACATGCACGCCTTGTGCCTTCGCTAAACGCACGAGTTCAACAGACGTTTTCGTTGAAATATGAGCCACGTGGTAATGCACCCCAGTTGCTTGCGCTAGGACAAGATCACGTGCAAGCTGTGCGCTTTCGGCTAATCCTGTAATACCTGGTAATTGCAATTTATTGGCCGTTTCGCCAGCATTCATCACGCCACCATGGAGTAAGGAATCATCTTCTAAGTGCGCAACCAATGGCTTATTGACGCTAGCTGCTGCCGTCATGGCTTGCAGCATCGTATCGGCTGTTTGCACCCCTTTCCCATCATTACTGAAGGCAACTGCCCCAGCGGCTGACATGCCTGCAATATCTGAAACCGTCTGGTCCGTTAATCCAGCTGAAATAGCGCCATATTGTTCGACATGGACAACCCCGTTTTTGGCATTTAACGCAACCTGTTGGGCAACCCGTTCAGGACTATCCGGTACTGGATTGAGATTTGGCATGGCAACAACGGTTGTAAAACCGCCGCGAGCCGCTGCTGCCGAACCAGAAGCAATCGTTTCTTTATACGTAAAGCCTGGTTCACGGAAATGCACATGCACGTCCACCAAGCCATTGGTCAGAAAAGCGCCATTGGCATCAAATACCTCTGCCGTAGGGGCTGTGATTGTTTCGGCGACTTGCGCAATTTTTTGACCATCGATCAAGACATCGTGTTGCTTAAGCTCACCGTCTACGAGCAGGTTTGCGTTTTTAATCAGCTGCATGTTCAGTCTCCATTGTATATTCTAAGATTGCCATTCTGGCATAAACACCGTTCGTCATTTGCTCAAAGATGCGAGATTTTGGGGCTTCCACCAAGTCGTCTGCGATTTCGACATCGCGATTGACTGGGGCTGGATGCATCACAATCGCAGTCGCTTTCAAACGTGCATAACGCGCCTGATTTAAGCCATATTGTTCGTGATACTGTCTAGCTGAAAAACTTAAGTTTTCCGTTTGGGTAATCCGTTCATGCTGAACGCGGAGAAACATGACCACATCCTGTTTGTCCCAATCTTCATCAATGGCGACGAAGTGACCAAATTGTTGAAAATCATCAGGTAACCAACTGTCCGGTCCTGAGAATGTGACGTTGGCACCTAATTGATGTAGGATTTCCGCATTGGAGCGTGCCACCCGTGAATGTAACAAATCGCCAACAATTCGGATATGCAACCCATCAAAATGACCAAATTGTTCATAAATGGTCACCAAGTCAAGCAAACTTTGAGAAGGATGTTGTCCACTCCCATCACCCGCGTTGACTAATTGTGGGATGGGATGGCCAGCTGCTTCAAGCACTGGCACATACCAATCATTGACGGCATGCCGGACTACCGCAACATCAATGCCGATCGCTTTGAGGGTTTTGAGGGTATCTGCTAAACTTTCCCCTTTTGACATCGAACTGGTTTGTGGATCAAGCACAATTTGATGATAGCCCAGCTTGTTTTCAGCCATCTGAAAACTTGTATGCGTTCGGGTTGAATTTTCAAAAAAAAGATTGGCAACGGTGAATGGTACCTGGTTTGGCGTTGCACCAGCTTTTAAGGCCAATGCCCGTTGCACCAACTTTAACACATCACCACGATCGAGTGCATTTATATTCAGAAAATTTCGCATAATACCCCTCTTTATACAAAAACCGCGTAAGTCGGCAGACTTACGCGGTTCTAGAAAATTACGGTCAATAGTATAGACTACGACCCCGAGTATCTAAATGCCTTGCAAGTCTCTCTGGACTTAATTAAAGGTTTTATCGTTTCACATATAGTAGCATTTTTTTGGCTCAGTTGCAAATGCTATTTTGCAAAGAAATGCTTATTTTGTTGGTTGACGTTTGCTTTAGCTGTTTGATTTGAGTTCCAGAATGGGACAATCACCTTACCTTCAATATGCTTAGCATCAACGAAACCAAAGTAACGGCCGTCATTAGAAACTGAGCGATGATCACCCATTACGAAATATTCTCCGGCTGGCACTTTCACCTTGTTACGATCCTTCTTTTGCCACAAATCACTTGCTGAAAGACTCGCTAATGACCAGTTCTTACCAAATGACATCTCTGTGCCTTCGGTCCGTTCATTAATCCCAATATAGTCTTGGTTAACTTGCTTACCGTTAACGTAAAGATTTGAGTCCTTATAAGAGATGGTATCCCCAGGAACACCAATAATACGCTTCACGTAATCTTTTTCACCAGGCCGAATTCTTGGATCTTCCTGACGCGCATCAAAAACAACCACATCGCCTCGTTGATACTTAGCAATCTTATTCAAAATCACTAACTCGTTGTTTTGCAAATTAGGCGTCATTGATGGGCCACTGACGTGAACAAAAGTAAATAGAAACGTGCGAATCAAGATGACAATAATTAACGCTGTACCAATTGGCACAAGCCATTCTTTGAAAAACTCAAAAAACTTCTTTAACATCATTTTCCTCTTTCATAACACAGTACGCTGTCATCACGTACTATGCTGTAATTTAGCGACGCAAAGCTGCGTAAGCATCCGCTACTGGCTTTGTGACAATATGATTTAACTCAGTCAACAATGTATTCAAAGCTTGTTCAGCCGACAACAATGCCGTGATTGTGTCATTTTTTTGTACTTTTTCAGCAACAGCATTCCACTCTTTTTCTTGTTCCACTGTTGGTTGTTGTTGCGTTTGCATCATTTGTTGCACAGCCATTTGGATGTCTTGGAATTGATCAAACAATGCCTTCGCTTCTGCATCAGCTTGGATCGCATCAAATGCTGCTTGCCAGGCTGTATATTGTGGGGTTGTCTTTAAAACATTTGCCATTTCGTTGGCGTTGTCATAAATGTTAACTGTCATATTATTATCCTCTTATTTTTAATTTTTTACGTCACGTGATTATTGGCCACCAAAGAGGCCTTTAACTGCTTGCCAAGCTTTGCCAGCACCATTAACTGCTTGATTGACCCCATTTGAGAAATCCGATCCCAAACGGCCCCAATCAATCCCTTGACTCGCCTGATTGTTATTATTTGACGCGCTATTTGGATTGGTGACTGAGAAGTCCGTCTCTGGCGTATTAGGCAAAACTTGTTGGAGTGAGTATTTCACCAATGGACCCATTGTTGCGGTTAGGCCCAAAGGTAAACTATTATCTTTATTCTTCGTATCTAAGCCCATCCAATAGGCAGACACCACATCTTTCGTGTAGGCCAGCGCCCATGAGTCCTTCGATGATTGGGCATTTTGCGTATCATTGGAATTTTCAGTGGTCCCTGTTTTACCTGCAATGGTAAAGCCGCGTGGCGCGGCGCCAAGACCCGTCCCGTTGGTGTAAGTTCCAAGCATCATCCGCGTCATATTGTCAGCAACACGTGAGCTGATGACACGTGTTTGCTTTGCTTTTGGCTGTGAGACAATCACTTTACCTGTGGCATCGACAATCTTAGTAATGAAGTGCGCATCACTCATCACCCCATCATTGGCAAAAGCGGTGTAAGCTTGTGCCATTTGAATGGGTGACACACCGTTCGTTAAGCCGCCCAATGCCAATGAGAGATTTTTATCTTTCTCGGTTAACGGCAAGCCAAACTTTCTGGCACTGACATACCCAGCATTAACACCAATTTTATTAAGTAAGTAAACAGCCGGCACGTTATACGAGTGCGCCAGGGCTGAATACATCGGTACGTCTGCTGTTTGCACATCTAAGGCATTATGCACCGAATAATGGTTCGTCCCAAAGGTCCGCGTCGTGTTTGGTAGCATGGTATCGATGCTGTAACCGCGTTCTAAAGCTGGCGCATAAACGGCAATCGGCTTAATGGCCGAACCTGGCGAAAGCTTTGACTGCGTGGCATAATTAAAGCCGCGGAAGGTATGCGTCTCTTCTCGCGCACCAACGAGCGCGCGCACGCCACCAGTTTTGGCATTCAGAATCACACTAGCCGCCTGCGCGTCAGTATTGTAATTAAACATCGCTGGATTATCAAAATCCGTTTGCAAATGCTTCTGATCTTGCTGGTTCAACGTTGTATAAATCTTATAGCCACGGTTCATGACGTCTGTTTCGGTCAACCCATACGTTTGAATCGCTTCATTGATGACGGCATCAAAGAACCACGGATAACGATAATTATTTTGACTATTATACGTATCGCGTAACGTCATCGGCGCGGCTTTGGCCAACTTATACTCAGAGGCCGATAACTTTTTATTGGCAACCATTGTGCCAAGTACCACATTCCGCCGGTCGAGCGCGGCTTGTGGGTGATCAATCGGATTATACAATGCCGGACTTGGCAACATGGCCGTTAAGGTTGCTGCTTGAGACGTGGTTAAATCACGGGCATGCACTCCAAAATACTTTTGCGCGGCATCTTCAACACCCCAAACACCATGACCAAACCAAGCATTATTCAGATACATGGTGAGAATCTGATTTTTGGTATACACTTGCTCAACCTGCATCGACAAGAAAATTTCCTTGGCTTTACGCGTCATCGTTTGTTCTTGCGTCAAGTAGGCATTCTTCACCAACTGTTGTGTTAAGGTTGAGCCACCACCGGCGATTGCTGACGAGCCCGTCAACTTATTTTTCAAGTTGAGAACCACCGCCCGCAAAATGCCTTTAATGGAAAAGCCATGTTCTTTGTAAAAATTACGATCTTCACTCGATATGACCGCATCACGCATATTTTGCGAAATACTATCATAACTGACATAAGTCCCTTTTTGCGAATACAATTCACCCGCTTTATCACCCGCATCATCATACACTGACGTGGTTTGCGCCAGCGTAGCTTGCAGGTTCTGCACGCGGGCAGTTTTCGCGAGGACCACTAGATACACACTCATTAGTAGAAAACCGGTCAAAAAGATAACCACCAGCAATCGCCACAACTGCCAACGCTGGGCAACCGGCCTGATCTTATCACGCATTTTCTGAATCAATTGCTTCAACGCCTTCATACCTTAACCTATCAAAGCTGACCAGCGAGCCGTCAGCACTTCCGCGCTTGCTTCATCTGGACTGGTGACATAAATGGTGTCAAAACCGGCCAACGTTGCGACAACTTCTGACAAATGGGCATCGTCAATAATCCCTGCAACAGCATTACCACTAGAATCTGTCGTCTTAATAATCGTCATAAATTGCACGCGCTTGACAAAAATGGCATATTCAGCAATTGCTGAATCCACAGCATTTGCTGTCACCGGATTACCAGTTTGCTCATCATCTGATGATAGTTGTTGATAGCGTAGTTGGCCGTCAATATCTTTAATGCGGACAATTCCTAATGCTCGAATATCACGAGAAATTGTTGTTTGCGTCGTCTCAACTTGATTTTTCAATAACTCACTGAGTAAATCTTCTTGGCTTGTAATCACTTGATTTTGAATAATCTCAAGGATTAAGGCCTGCCGTTGTTGTTTTGAAATCATATTTTTCTCCTACATGAGAATAAATGCTACTACTTTAAGCAGCGGCCACGCAACACCTGGTTACATTTCTTCTGGCGCTTTCACACCAAGCAAACGCAAGCTTTCTGTCAACACAATTGTAACGGCTTCAACCAAGGCTAAACGTGCTTGCAATTGGTCATCATCCGTCAAAATCTTTGAGTTGGCATAGTACTTATTAAAGGCGCGTGATAGCGTCAAAGCATACTTGGCAATGATGCTAGCTTCGCGTTGTTGCCAAGCACGTTGCACCGTAGCAGGGAAGCTGTTCAACGTCGTGATAATATCCCAAGTCATTGGGTCATCAAGCGTCACCGCATCCAAGCTAACTGAAACAGGCGCCTTACGCAAAATTGACTTAGCACGGGCATTGGTATATTGCACGTATGGTCCCGTATCACCTTCAAAGCGCACCACTTCTTCCAAGTTAAAGTCAAAGTTGTTGGTACGGTCATTCATCAAATCGTGGAAGACGACGGCACCCGCACCAACTTGTTCGGCAACCTCTTCCTTATTTTCAAGAGTTGGGTTCTTTTCTTGGATTTGCTTCAAAGCCAAATCATGGGCGTCATTTAAGACGTCCTTCAACAAGACAACATCACCCTTACGCGTTGACATTTTCTTACCGTTAAAGGTGATCAAGCCAAAGGAAATGTGTTCAACATCATCGGCCCACTCAAAGCCCATCAATGACAACACAGCCTTCATTTGAACGAAATGTTCCCGTTGTTCACCACCCACAACATACAAAGACTTGGCAAAATCATACGTATCCTTACGGTAAACTGCCGCCGCCAAATCACGGGTCATGTACAAAGTCGCCCCATCTGTGCGCTTAATCATGGCAGGTGTCAAGTTCGGGTTGATATCTGACAAATCAACAATTTGCGCCCCTTGCGACGTGACCAACAAGTCCTTTTCCGTCAACTGGTCCACAACTGTGTCCATTTTGTCATTGTAGAATGCTTCACCGTTGAATGAATCAAACCCAATGTCTAAGCGATCATAGATTTCTGTAAATTCTTTCAGTGATTCTTCACGGAACCATGCCCATAATGCCAACGCTTCTTCGTCACCATCTTCAAGCTTTTTAAACCAAGCCCGACCAGCATCGTTCAAACTGTCATCTTCCTTGGCCTTGTCGTGGAATTCAACGTAATAACGCAACAACGTCGCAATCGGATCAGCTTTCACTTCATCTTCTGATCCCCAAGTCTTGTAAGCATAAATCAACTTACCAAACTGTGTGCCCCAATCACCCAAATGGTTGATTTTGATGGGTTGGTAACCGTTTTTGGCTGTGATATTGGCCAAAGCGTTCCCAATCACAGTCGAACGCAAGTGGCCCATTGACATTGGCTTGGCAATGTTCGGTGATGACATGTCAATCGTGACATTTTCACCTTGACCGTCGGTGTTGTTACCGTAGTCTGCCTTTAATGTCAAAATCGTTTGCAAGGTCTCACGAGATGTTGCCACTTTATCCAAAAAGAAATTGACATAAGGGCCAGTTGCGACAACCTTTTCAAAACCAGTTTGGTCAATTTCTGCCACAATATTAGCGGCGATTTGTTGTGGCGCTTGTCGCAAAACTTTGGCCAACGTAAACGTTGGAAATGCGACATCACCTAATTCTGATGATTTTGGTGCTTCTAATTTTTCAGCAATTTCTGATGCTGTTAAATCTGTCAACACTGCTGCAAGTGCTGAGACAACTTGTGTGTTATCTGCCATGTGTCCATATCCTTTTTTATATTAGTTTTTATTATACCGTATTTTTTGCCTGCAAAATAAAAACTCGTCTCTTGATGTATCACAAGAGACGAGTTTTCACCCGCGGTACCACTCTAATAGCTTTCGCCACTCAATATCTAATTGTTTGACTCCAAATACGCGCCGTTTCCTTCATTATCTGACTCACACCCACTCAGACTCGCTGGTAATGAATTACCGAAACATCTTTATTCTTCAACGTCAGCCTCAGCAGTTTTTGGTACTGGGGCATGCTTAATCACTTCAATT
Source organism: Leuconostoc lactis (assembly GCF_007954625.1). Classification (NCBI taxonomy): domain Bacteria; kingdom Bacillati; phylum Bacillota; class Bacilli; order Lactobacillales; family Lactobacillaceae; genus Leuconostoc; species Leuconostoc lactis. The sequence goes on from NZ_CP042420.1 coordinate 1,521,819, forward strand.
TCATCCATTCGAACCACTGCACGATGATTCATTTCGTTAACAGTGGGTTGGTCAGCCGGATCATTTTCCGTAATTTCAACCAACAATGAATTTTCATAAACTTTTTCAACTTGTCCAGTAAATGGCTTTTCCAAATTACCATAAGCTGGTGCGAGTAAAATGTCGCCAATATGATATTTAGAGGCCTTGTTTTCTTCTTCGTCTGCCATGTTTGTCAGCTGTGACGTATTGGCTGTTGCTTTATAAGTCAACAGCGCAATTGCAAGGACAATGCGCATTGCGATTTTCAACTGTCCTAGTCACATTTTCCTCCTGTAATCGATGTGTAACACCATATTTTACCACAAAAACGCCGCTATTTCAACGTGCTAATCCGTTGCATAATCTCACGCGCCAAGGTTAATTTATCTGCTTGGGGTAAAGTTTCTGCTGGCTGATTTGGCGTTAAGATCGTAATCACATTATCATCCGATGAAAAGCCAATGTTTGGCGAACTGACATCATTGACGATCAACATATCTGCCTGCTTCTTTTTCAACTTGGCTTGCCCATAGGCAATCACATCTTGGGTCTCGGCCGCAAAGCCAACAACCAACTGGTGGGCTGATTTTTGCTGCCCCGCCATTTTCAAGATATCAGGATTTTGGACAAGGGTTATCGTCAAACCGCCATCCCCTTGCTTCTTGATTTTATCTTGGGCCAGTGTGGCAGGCTTAAAGTCTGACACTGCTGCAGCCCCAATAAAAATATCTGCGGTCGGAAAAGCCGCCATCACGGCCTCATACATCGCTTGAGTTGAATCAACCATGACCTTGGTGACGCCAAAAATAGTCTGGCGATCAACCGTGGTGATGAGCGTAACCTCGGCCCCATTTTCGGCGGCAGCTTGGGCTAACGCATAGCCCATTTTACCACTTGATTTATTGGTTAAAAAACGCACCGGATCTAGCGCTTCACGCGTCCCACCAGCCGTAATCACAATCTTTTTGCCACGCAGATGGCCTGTTTGGGCGCGGAGTCGGATGGCCGCTTCTGCCAAAATGGCTTCTGGCTCTGGCAAGCGCCCTTTGGCGGCATACCCTTCTGCCAAAAAGCCCTCGGCTGGTTCAATCACCAACCAACCATCGGCCGCAAGTGTTGCCAAATTGCGGACAACCGCGGGATTGGTTAACATCACGTCATTCATGGCCGGTGCAATAATCTTTTTAGCTGTTGAGGCCATAATGGTTGCGGTTGGTGCATCATCAGCCAACCCGTTAGCCAACTTACCAATCATGTTTGCTGTGGCGGGGACGACGAAAATGATATCCGCCCACTTAGCCCAGTCAATATGCACCACCTCAGTCGTATGGCCAACAAATAAATCAGTTAGCACGTCATGCCCAGATAGAATGGCAAGTGTTTTACTGGTAATAAATTCTTGTGCTGATTGCGTCATCGCAACCCGTACATGGGACTGATCCTTCACGAGTAAACGGACAAAACTAGCAGCCTTATAAGCTGATACACTGCCTGTGACGACGACCAGCACATTTTTTTCTTTAAACATTTTCCTTACCAAGCACAGCAAAGCGTGTGCATGCCTTTAATTCTTGTGACCGCAGCTAAAATACCCGTCACTCACTGAAAAAATTGTAACATATTCTCACAACCCCTGCTGATGTCACGCAAAAAAGCGCTGGATTAACAGCGCTTTTATTTTAGGCCTTTATCAAACAACTTGCCAGCCACCGGTAATTGGCCAAGCGTTGCCATTTTCTTACTATCCACAACGACCAAATTCGTGGGTGAATTAGCTAACGTCGCGAAAGCGTTAATAGATTGGTTTTGGAAGTACTTGTCATCCGCCCCCGCCAAACCAGCTTGCACCGTATCGATTCGGTAACGTTCGGCATCCGCACGTGTTTTAGTGGCATCAGCTTCTGCTTTCGCCGTCGCCATCAACGCGTCATTTTTAGCCTTAGTTGTGAGTTCGATAGAGCGTGCCTCACCTTCGGCTTTCGCAATGGTTGCCACCCGTTCACGATCAGCCGTTAACTGCTTATCCATCGCTTCTTGGATGGAAGCTGATGGTCGTAATTCATCAATGTTGATACGATCAACATTAATGCCGTACGTGTTCGTTAAATCACCAATTGCTGAGGCGAGCTGAACGTTAATTTTGGTCGTAGATCCCAAAGCTTCATTCAATTCCATTCGACCAATGATATCACGCAAGTGACCACGCACAAGTTGCGCCATCGATTCAACCGAATCCGTATTTTCATACATATATTTCACCGCATCCGTGACATGGTAGTTCAACGTGACACTGGCTTTAATATCAGCATTATCCGCCGTAATGACTGAATAATCTGGTAATCGCAATGGCCGCATGGCCAAACTGACATTTCGAATGCGTTGGACAAATGGCACATAAAAGTGAAGCCCAGCTTCTTTCCGCGTGCGATACTTACCAAGCGTTTCAACTAAACCTGCGTTGTTTTGTGGCACAATTTTAAAAAATAGCATCTTTCTCCCCCGTGTATTAAGATTCGTAAACAGCAATGACTGGCTTTAATTCACGCAACGTTAAAATATTGCCAGTCGCTTCAATCACAACATATTGCCGATCCACTTTAGCCGTCGCAGCATTATCTATCAAATAACGATAATAAATACCCGACACCAAGACTAATCGATTAAACAAATCAAAGTTTTCCCCTGAAATAATTTGACCGACAATTTGCCGCTCCTCAAAAGTTTCTGGTTGCGCGCCTGCTTCGAGCAACTTCGTCAAATAACTATTCAGGGAACGACCTTCTTGCGCCGCCTGTTCCGCTAATATTTCATGCAATTCTGGCGCAATCCGCAATGGAATACGACCTGATTTATGAGTTTTTTCTTCGTCAATCTTTTTCATATATTAATGATATCACATTTATGTCAAAGAAGACAATATGTGATATCTCATTAAAAAAACACGCCTGATACGGGCGTGTTTTTTAGGCATTATTCGCATTTAAAACGTTTTGGACAACCGCATAGTCGCCAATATAGGGTTCGTCAACACCGTTAATCTTTTGATACGGGTCCTCACCTTTTCCGGCAACAATCACGATATCATGCGGGTTGGCCTGTGCAATCGCCTGTTGAATGGCTTGGATACGATCCATTTCAAAATGTACCGTCACATCAGGATTGGTAATGTGGGCCGCAATTTCTTTGGCAATGGCCATTGGCGATTCAAATTGTGGATCATCAGCCGTCAAAAAGACCGTATCCGCAAACTCTGACACCACCCGACCAAAGTCAGCACGGCGTGACACACCTTTATTGCCTGGTGCGCCAATCACCACTGAAACTTTACCATCAGGATATTGACTCTGCGCAAATTGTAGCAGTGCCCGCATCGACGCGTAGTTGTGGGCGTAGTCGACAAATGCAACCCCATGATCTGGAATCGGTAAGCTCAACATACGACCAGGAATAAAGACCGTATCTAAACCAGCCACCATATCAGCATGCTGGGCACCCGCCAAGGCAGTCATCATCAACGCCGCTAAAGCGTTTGATTCATTAAAATCACCTGGCAAATTCAAACGATAAGTCCCGTTCATCTCAGCCAAATCACTCTCAGCAACCGTGAAACGACTCTCATGAATCGCACTTTCAAGAGACTGATACGTGTACGCGCCACCTTGATCGGCTTGACTATAAGTATAGACGTGATCATGATGCGTTTTGGCGTGTGCTAACACGGCCGATAACTGATCACTTGCTGCATTAACAATAACCTGTTCAGCATGATCTAGCAACATCATTTTATGCGCTAAATAGTCTTCAAAGCTGGGATGTTCATTTGGTCCAATGTGATCAGGTGAAATGTTCAAAAAGGCACCAACTTGAAATTCTAGGCCGTAGACACGTTGTTTGAGATAAGCCTGTGAGCTGACCTCCATAACCAAATGCGTCATATCATTATCAACAGCGCGGCGCATATCTTTGAAGAGTTCATAAGATTCCGGTGTGGTCAAATCTGACTTTTTCTTATCAGCTGGTTGATTGCCAGTAATGCGATCAACCGTTGAAAACAGCGCTGTATGCTGATGCGTCATGTGCTGTAAGATTTGAAAGGCCATGTACGCCGCGGTTGTTTTGCCTTTTGTCCCCGTAAAGGCGCCAATCCACAAGTCGTTTTGTGGATAGTCAAAAAAGGCCATCGATAAGACTGACAACGCCTTTTGGACATCCGTGACTTGCCATTGTGGCAAATCAACCGGTAGCAGTTCTTCCGTGACTAAACCAGTCACGCCAGCGGCTTGCGCCAAATACTCTACCCGAAATGCCCCTTTGACAACAAATAACGTCTGGTCTTTGACTTGACGGGTATCATAATGTAAAAAATCAAATGTTTGATCGCTATCCGGCTTAGCGACTAACAAATGATGGGCAGTGAGTAATTGTTCAATTGTTTTACTTGTGAGTTCCATAAGCTTTATTATACAAAAAAAGTTGCCCCCAGAACAGGCGCAACGTTTTTTTAATTATTTCACAAGGACTTTTCTCAGCGCGATTGGTGCAAAAATCGTCGTGACTAGGATAATAATTGCCAATTCAGAATACGCATCCTGACCAATAACGTGAGCTTGCAAGCCGATATTAGCCACAATCAAGGCCATTTCACCACGTGACACCATCCCCAAACCAATGACATTGGCATCATAATAACTCATACCGGTCATTTTGGCACCTAATCCAGAACCGACCCACTTTGTCAAAATAGCGGCTAATGACATCACGAGTAGCAGCCCCCACTTATCACCAAATCCGTCAAATGAAATCTTTAAGCCGATACTTGCAAAAAAGATTGGAATAAATAGGCCGTACCCAATCGGCACCATCTCAGACATCATCTTGTGAGCTTGTGGTAGGTTGGCAATGGCCACCCCGATAAAGAATGACCCAACCACAGCAGAAATACCAGCAAACTCAGCAACTGTGCCGGCGCCCAAAGCCAGCAACATCCCAACCAAACCACTCATAGCTGGCAAACTCATGGTCGTTGCCACCCGTACAAATGTTGGCAACACATAGCGACTCACAACATATAACCCCACGAAAAAGCCAATTGCTAATAGACCTTGGAGCCAAAGTGGTTGCTGATGATCAGCTTGACCACCGAAAATCGCAATGAAGCCAGACAAGCTCGCAACTGCTAAAATATCATCCGCTACGGCTGCACCAAGAATGGTCACCCCGGCTCTTGTTTTGAGTTGGCGATATTCATTTAAGACTTCCGCCGTAATTGAGACTGATGTCGCGGCAAACACCACACCCCAAAATATCGCTTGTTTCGTATCAAAATGATACGCTTGGGCGAGGAAGTAAAAGACCACCATCGGGAAGACGGCGCCTAAAACGGCTACCATCAGTGACGGCTTGATGTTTGCTTTTAATTGCTTGATATCGGTTTCCAGTCCGACAATAAACATCAAAATCATAACCCCGATTTCAGCCATAAATTCAATACTATGCGAAATCTGAACAATGTTCAACAAACTCGGCCCCAGTACCACGCCCGCTAACAATTGGCCAACAACAATCGGCATCCCGATGCGTTGTGCCCCTAAGCCCATGATAATGGCTGCGGCTAACATTAAAAATAAATCTAAATAAAATGTCATATTCCCTTGCTGTATTGCGTGCTGCAATACATCCTTTCTACATGATTGTACTGGTTTTATCAGATAACAAAAAGAGCAAACACAAAAAACTAACGTTGCTCCCCCACAAACGTTCGCCTTGAGTGTTTACTCAACCAGTTTAACGATTCAATTATTTTTCTGCTGCTTCACGTGCTAGTTTTGCCGCATTGGCTGCTGCCATTTCGGCACTAGCTGCTGCATTATCACGATAAATGTGCTGATCAGCAGCAACAGCCGCATAGACACGCGCCAATTCGCGATCTAACACCTCACGCACTTCATCAGTCGCATGAGTTTCCATCAACATTTGTCGCAAAGCTGACGCATGCGCAAAGCCACGCAAATAAATCTTAAAGTAACGCTTCAAAGCTTCAAAATGCTTGGGCGTTACCGTAGCATTTACCTCATCAAATAAGTCTAATTGCAACTTTAACAAGGCAATTGATTCTTCCAAAGTATGTTGGCGCGGACTTTTTTCAAACGCATAAGGGTTTTCAAAAATACCACGACCGATCATAATCCCGTCAACGCCTGGATGGGCTTTAGCTAACGCTTCCCCTTCGGCACGTGACTTGATATCACCATTGATTTGGAGCAATGTGTTTGGCGCAATGGCATCACGCATCGCCACGATTTCATCAATTAATTCAAAATGTGCGGGTGCTTTTGACATTTCTTTGCGCGAACGCAAGTGAACCGTCAACACCGCAACATCTTGCTGCAAAATCACGGGCAACCAGTCACGGAATTCCATGGGATCATAAAAGCCGAGACGTGTCTTAACTGACACTGGTAGCCCAGATTCTTTGGCAGCCGAGACGAGTTGTGCTGCCAAATCTTGGTGGCGAATCAAATCTGACCCAGCACCGTTTTTAACGACAGTTGGATCAGGACAACCCATGTTCAAATCAACTGCTCGATAACCCATGTCGGGCAATAATTTTGCTGCCCCAGCAATATCTTCTGGTCGTGAGCCCCAAATTTGCGCCACTGGTTGTGTTTCGTTTTCAGCGACGGCCAAACGCCCTTGCACGGAAAACTTTGCTTTGGGATGAATCATTGAACTTGCGTTCGTAAATTCTGTAAAGTAAACATCAGGGGCACCAGCTTTTTCAACCACACGACGGAAAATCGTATCCGTCACGGCCTCCATTGGTGCCAAACTGAAGAATGGTCGCTTTTCAGACGAGTCATGGCCTTTTTGTGCATTAGCCACAACTTCGTCCCAGAAAAGCGGTTGCGGAGACGATTGCGTCATGAAGATTTCTCCTTATTTAATGTAAGTCAACACATACTATCATACCATATTTCGAGATAAATCTCAAAAACGCTGCTCACAGCTTAAATGCGCTCATCTTTTTGCAGGGCGCTTAGCGTATAAAAGGATCCCGTCACCACAATCAATGCCTGTGATGATTCACGGACCCGCATGGCCAATGAAATCGCAGCCGAAGCATCATTGGCAATCTCAACTTCGACTTTCGGGTAGGTCATAATAATGGTAGCAGCCAATTCTTCCGCTGACAAAGCCCGCGATTTATTTTTCGGCGTGACGGTGATCACCCGCTGGACAACTGGAATAATTTCATCCAACATTTCATGGTAGTCTTTATCTTTTAAGACCCCTAAAATTAACGTGGGTTTGATTTTCAAATGCCAAGCATTTAACGCCGCCACCAAACCGGTGATCCCGTCAACATTATGGGCGGCATCAAATAAAATGTTTTTTTCTGGGTGATAGTTCATCCGACCAATCAAGCTCACGTTGGCTAAGCCGGCCTGCGTTTTCTCAGTAGTAAACGTATACCCCATTGTTTTCAAAGCGGCTTTAATTTGTAAGACAATCCCAAAATTATGTACCTGAAACGCCCCAGGCATACTTAAAAAATAACCTGGTGTGCCATTAATAATAAGATCCACACCGGCTGGCGTCGTGTTGGCAATAATAATTTGATCTGGTGTATGCTCAAACCACTTAGCGCCAACCGCCTCAGCCTGCGCCTTTAAAACACGATGCACAGTCAAGTCTTGGCCGGCATAATCAATCACCACGGTCCCTGGTTTGATAATGGCCGCTTCGTTTTCAGCGATATCTTGGAGACTACGGCCAATCGTGAGCTGGTGATCAACACTAATTTTAGTAAAAACAGTCAACATCGGGGTGGCAATCGCATTCGTTGCATCTCTTAATCCGCCCAAACCTGCTTCAAAAATAACAAAATCGACTGCATTATCGACAAAATGCAACAGTGAAATGACGGTAAAATACTCAAAATACGTCAAATGATCGGCAGATACCCCATGGCGTTTAAAACAAGCCACCAGATCTTGATAATGACGGAGAAAATCACTTTTTGAAATCATCTCATCATCAACGGTGATTTGCTCACGATCTGACAGAATGTAAGGACTCGAAAAATGGCCATAAGAATAGCCATTAGCCTGTAAAATAGCCCCCAGCATAGCACCTGTAGAACTCTTGCCATTCGTGCCGGCAATGTGGATGATCTTGAGTTTTTGGTCTGGATGCCCAAGCCATGCTAATACTTCTTTCACCACCGCCACACGTGTATCGTCTAACACATGCCAGTGATTATCCAAACTGTTAATCACCCGCTTATAGTTTGCTGCAACCCGTGCGGCACGCCGCTCTCCCAATTTAGCCACATCCAGCCTCCGACAATTAATATGCCCTTAATTTTATCACATGTCACCGCAAATATTACCTTGTGCAGCAAATAATTTGCAATCAAAAAAGACGATTTACATCGTCTTTGGAAAATCGGTAAATATGGCATAAGCGCCCCAATCAGCTAACCGCTGTGCCATCGCTTCATCGTTAACTGTCCATACATTGACACCCAACTGATTAGCTAATAACAGTTGAACGGCCGCTTCAGTGAGGCCATTAACATCAGGATGGACGTAGGTGGCACCAACCGAACGTGCGAGCGCGACCGTGTTATCTGAAATTGGCTCTGCCAGTAACAGTCCAATCGCAATTTTTGGCATTAGTTCATGAAATTTTTTAAGTAATTTCACATCAAAACTCGACACAATAATCTGATTTTCACGATTAATGCGATGAATAGCTTGATGCAAACGCATAAGATAAAAATTCTGCTGCTCACCGCGGACATTCGTCTTGAGCTCAAAGTTCACATTGATGTGATGTTCATTGATAAAATCAATTAGCCAATCCAACGTGACGATGCGTTCTCCAGTAAATGCTGGCGCAAACCATTGTCCAAAATCAAGCTTTTGTAACCCCATCAGTGAATTGTGATTGACCGTCCCATTGCCATTTGAAGTGCGATCGACTTTACTATCATGAATCAACACCAGATGACCATCAGACGTCATATCAATATCAGTTTCTAACCAATTGACCCCAAGGGGTAACATCAGTTCAAACGCGGCCCGCGTATTTTCGGGTGCTTGAGCAGATATACCGCGATGCGCAATTTTTATCATGCGTCTTCCTCACTTTTTTAAATGATTTGCAGCATTATAAGCTGCCAGCGCTTGATTAGTCGCATCTTCAGCCACTTGAAGACTTTTATCAATCGGCGCCCCGTTGGCAATGGATTGCATCGCCGTTTCCATATTAGTCCGAGCAATTGGCATAATTGGCACCAACGGCCCAGCTGTTACTGGATTTTTTTGACTGGTTGCGAGTTGTTGCGTCGCAACACCCAAATTAGGATCTTTAGCGACCGCGGTGGTGATCTGCGGCAAATCTTTGGCGTGCTTGTTCACGGCAAGATACCCTGTTGCCAAACGCCATTGGGCTTGTGATTCGGCCGATGCCATGAATTTCAAGAAGTCCGCCGTGCCTTGTTTGACTGTTGCGGGTTGGTTCTTATTTGCCCACAACGCCGCCCCACCTAACGCGAGCCCGTTGCGTGGCACACCATCAGCATGTGGCAAATACGTCACACCGAGTTTAAACTTAGCATTGGCTTGCAAGTCACCAGTTGACGCTGACGATTGCATGAAAATCCCCAACTTGCCTGCTAAAAACGCTGTCTGTTGGTTCGCTTCGGCAATGTCACCGGACCCGTAATTCACAAATGACTTATCCTGAATAGCTTGCGTCATAAATTGCATTAAACGCTTCGCTGCCGGCGTATTAAGATTAATTTTTGTCGCATACTGGCCAGCTGCGCGACCATTGTCATGATTGGCCAACAGTTGATTTTGGTTAGCGGTTAATTCTTCAAATAACCAACCGTACGCTTCAATCGTCATCCCCTTGGTTTGGCCACCCGTCTTGTCAGTAATTGCTTTGGCCAAATTCAAGACGTCCGTATAGCTGGGATCTTGTGGCAAAGGTGTTAAGCCTAACTGCTTGACGAGACCTTTATTATAATACAAAACTGGCGTTGATGAATTAAAAGGCATGGCTTGCAGCTGCTGATTGACAGTATAGTAGCGCGCAATATTATCTTCAATTTGATCCGTTGTTTGCGCGGTTAATAACTGATTCATAGGTATCGTGCTTTTCGTGGCTAACATCGTACTTGTGGCAATTTCTTGGGCTTGCACAATCGCTGGTGCTGCTGAAGATTGCGCCACGTTTAAATATTTTGGCAAGGACTCTGTATAGGCACCTTGATATTCCGGTACGACCGTGTATTTGCTTTGTGACGCATTATATTTGGCCACTAATTGCTTCAAAGCAGCGGCCGGTTTGCCACCCATCGAATGCCAGAAAACAATGGTTGTGCGTTGATTAGCACTGGCTGTTGGTGTTTTGCCATGGGTAATGCCGATGACAATCACAGCCAGTATCGTCAGACATACGATTATAATGGTGGTCACTTTTTTCATCATGATTTCACCGCCCCGTCAATTAATCCTGATTTAAAGGCTTTTTGTGATACTAACAAGACTGCCAAACTTGGGAGCATCATTAAAATGGCGCTAGCCATGATGAGGCCCCAAGAATTAACCGCCTCAGTCGCTTGTAACTGGCGTAGGCCGATTTGTACCGTGCGGACGTTATCACTATAACTGGTGATCAGTGGCCAAAGATACATATTCCAAGTCGTCAAAAATGAATACGCTGCCAAGGTCAGCAAACTCGTTTTGGCGTAAGGTAAGACGGCGCGGTATAAAAATTGAGCATGGCCAATACCTTCGACTAACGCTGATTCACGTAACGCCATGGGAACCTGCATAAACGCCTGTCGCAATAAAAATGTGCCAAACGCGGTGGCAAAAAATGGCAATGCCAATGCGGCATAATGATTTAAAAACCCAAGCCAACGTAACGTTTGAAAGTTTGGAATTAATTGTGCTTCAAACGGGAGCATCATCGTTGCAATAAAAGCATAAAAGATAACATTTTTACCTTTAAATGGGATAAAGACAAATGCGTAAGCGGCTAGTGCTGAAAAAACAACCTGCCCCACCATGACCAAACTCGCCACCACAAATGAATTGAATAAATACCGCAAAATCGGTGTTTGTGTCAGCGCTTGGCGATAATTATCAAAAGACAACGCGGTTGAAAAATATTGGCCGTTTAAAATCGCTGTATTTGGCAGTAACGAAACCCAAACGCCCACCAGTACCGGCGCAAAAATCAAGAATGACAGGCATAGTAAGAGCGTATAACGCCAGATTTTTTCTTGTGTTGGTATAATCATTGATACATCACCCGCTTTTCTGTGAGTTTGAATTGCGCCATGGTCACCAGCGCAATCAAAAGCGCTAAAATAATCGATTCCGTCGAGGCTTTGCCAATATTGAGGTTCACAAAAGCATCCCGATAAATCTGATAAACAATCAAATTCGTATGATTATTTGGGCCGCCTTTGGTCAATAAATCCACTTGTCCAAACGTCTGAAAGGCATTAATCATCGTCACCGTGGCCACAAAAAACAAAGTGGGACTAATGTGAGGGAGCGTAATATAGCGAAACTTAAGCCAAGGTGTAATCCCTTCAATTTCAGCCGTTTCGTATAAATGGGTTGGCACATTTTCTAATGCACCAGAAATAGCCAAGAAAGCAAACCCGACATTCATCCACACAACCGTCAAAATCACAGCAACCAATGCCCAGACGTTACCAGTCAGCCAGTGAATCGGCGGTAAATGTAAGGCGTTTAGGATCATATCAGATACGCCAGTCGTTGGTTGAAAGAAGAACAACCATAAAACTGACGCCACGGACACTGAAACACCCATCGTTGACGCAAATAAAGTTCTAAAAATGACCGTCCCGCGCAAATGCTTACGAGCCAAATTTGCTAAAGCTAACGCACAAATCGTGGTCAAGCTAGTCACGGCAACCACAAATATTAAAGTCACGCCTAAACTTGTCAAAAAGACCGGATCTTTAAGAATCGTCGTATAATTTGCAAAACCAACAAATTTAACCGGCTCTCCTAACGCGTTGGTTAAAAAGAAGCTATAATAAACGGTTTTAACCAGCGGATAAAAAATAAAGACGCCAAGAAAAATAAGAGACGGTGTGAGAAAACCCAGGGCCACCAAATGCGTTCTCAGCGCTTGGCGCCAGCGTTGCTTGGTGCCTACTTGGTGATAAATTGCCGGTGTTACTTGTGCCATATCACACCCCCACCGTGGCGAGCATTTTGCCAGCCAAATCAAAATAGTGCAATGCTGATCGTGGGACATACAGCGTGATAAATTGTTGCGCCGTCAGATCATGTTGGCCAGCAATTTTAAATTGCAAGGATTCTTCTCGGCCGTTAATTGTCCCAAACAATAAGGTTTCCGACCCGATTTGTGTCACCGTTGTGACCCAGAAATCAATCGCTAAATCATCCGCATTTTCAGGTGTGAGTCGGGCTGCTTCTGGTCGAATGCCAACCAAAGCATCCGGATCGTAGGACGTATCAATGACAACCCCGTGATTTTGCCAGTCCGTCACGCCAGGTAGCACATTCATTTTTGGTGTCCCAAAGAACTGGGCCACAAACGTATTGGCTGGTAGTTGATAAAGCTGCATCGGCGTACCAATTTGTTGCACCACCCCATCATTTAAAATCATCACCCGATCTCCCATCGTCATGGCTTCGGTCTGATCATGGGTAACGTAGACCACCGTGATGCCGAGTTTACGTTGCAAGGCTTTAATGTCATAACGCATACTTTCTCGTAATTGGGCATCTAGGTTGGAGAGCGGTTCGTCCATTAAAATGATCTCTGCGCCGGATACAATACTCCGCGCTAAGGCCACGCGTTGACGCTGACCACCGGACAATTCACGCGGATAGCGATACGCATAATCGGTCATATTGACCATCTCTAAGGCATCGGATAGCCGTTGAAGCTGGGTAGCGCTGTCTACCTTCCGGGCTTTTAATCCAAAAGTAATGTTATCAGCGACGGTCATATTGGGATAAAGCGCATAGTTTTGAAACACCATGGACAAATGACGGGCCTTTGGTGGCAAATCATTCATACGCTCCCCATCAATGATTAAATCACCATCAGTAATGGGTTCTAAGCCAGCAATCATTCTTAAAAGGGTTGATTTACCCGACCCAGATGGGCCAACCATCACAAAAAACTCACCTGGCATAATCGACACCGTGACATCTTTAATCACCGCTTCTTGCTGCTGATCATAGACTTTTTGTAGTCGTTTCAACTCAATCATACAAATCCCTACCTTTCCTAATGGTTTAATCGTAACAAGACCATGTCAACACCAAGTCAGCTAAATGATTAAAATATGTAAACAATTGTAAAGCGTCAGCCAACAAAAAAAGCCAAGATGATAACATCTTGGCTTTTTGCAACGGTTAATACCCCTTATCTAAATTCACAACATTATAAGTTAGGCTGCCATCAGCAACAAAACCTGGGATATTTTTCTTAAATAACCGAAAGAGACCACCTGTCCGGCCATAGTTTTCATGTTCACCCCAACTGGTATGCTGCGTTAACAAAATCTGTGGTCGTTCAAACAAGGGATGGTGTGTTGGCAAAGGTTCAGGGGTCGTGACATCAAGGGCCGCAAAGCGCACACGCGAATCATCAATTGCCGCTAACAAGGCGTCTTGATCTAAAGTCGTACCACGGCCAATGTTAACAAAGAGGAACAATTCATTCACTTGTTCAAAAAAGTATTCATCAAAGAAGTTTTCTGTGTCTTTTGTGCCTGGCAGCCCATCCACAACAACGCGAGCTTTTGAAAGCCCCTCTTGATAATTTGTAATCGGATAAACTTCATCAAAGCCTGGCACAGCACGGCCTGTCGTGTTGACACCATAAACAGTGCCCCCAAATCCTTTAATTTGCGCTGCAATTTGCTGCCCAATGCGACCCGTTCCAAAAACTAAGACCGGCAGTTCACTAACCATATACTGATCGGTAAACGGTTCCCAGTGTTGTCGGGTCGCGTACACATTTAAACCACGGGCAAAATATAAAATGTAACTCAACACCGTTTGTGCAATGGGTTCGGCTTTCAGACCACTCGCATTGGTCACCATAATGCCGCGTTCTTTAAGGGTTTGTAAGGGTAAATAGTCCACGCCGGCCGATTGGGTCTGAATCCATTTCAATTTTGAATCTGGCTGAGCCAGTATCTTATCGCCAATGCGATTATCCCAAGCATAGCTAATCACAACATCGGAAATTTGTGCATCAGTAATCGTGTCTGGCGTCACAACGTCAATATCGTGTTCAGCCAAAAACGCACGATCTTCTTCACTAATGGCTTTCACTGCTAGAAGTAACATCTGATTTTCTCCAATCTGTTTTCTAGTGCTATCATAACGCATTATTTTCTAACGGTTCGCGTGATTTTAATGAGTTTTAAATTAAAATGTTGACATTTAATTATCTTCGTGCCATAATTTAAAACAACAAATCAAAGGAAATAAAACGATGTACTTATCAGCAACTGACAACTTCACAATCGTCATTAAGATCAACGCCGTCATTATTATGTGACTTCTCGCTGGTCTGTTTTCGCTACCAGTCGAGAAGGTTTCTCGACTGGCGCGGAATTGTTGTTGACAACATTTTCAAGAGGCGCTAGTACCCCACTAGCGCCTCTTTTCTTTTTGATTTAATGGCACTGTACTACTGTTACGTTGGCGAGCACGTCAACAGTCCACCACGGAGGAGAATCACATGGATCTAACTGCAAATGCAACCCCAACAATGGCCGAAGACGCCATATCACTGACCGACAAAAAGGTCAAACCACAGACATTTAGAGACGTGGTGTTTGACGTTTCTACTGGCATTTCTAATGCAATTTTAGCGGTGCTTGGCATGGGCCTCCTGATGGCTTCCTTAGGCAATTTATTCCATTACACACCACTTATCCAAGCCGGCCTGATGGGGCAAAAAATGTTAGCCCCCGCCCTAGGTGTAGGTATTGCCATTATGATGCGCGCCAACATCTTAACGACTGGTGCTGCGCTGATTGCGGCAACAGTCGGCTCAAACGCAGTTTACTTCACGACAACAGTTGTGCCTGGCACCCATACCGCAACTGGTTGGTTAGCCAATCAGCCAGCTGGTTCGTTAGTGATGACATCAGGACAACCCATCTCGGCGGTCCTTGCGGCGATTTTAGCCGTCTTGGTTGGCAACTGGCTAACTGGTAAAACACCACTCGACATGATGCTGGTCCCTTTGGCGGCAACACTAGCTGGTACGTTCTTTGGTCTCGGGACAGCCGCCGTTACAACGCCGTTCTTGAACTGGGTTTCTGAATCACTGGCTTCAACCATGAAAGTGAATCCATTCCTTGGCGCCTTTGTTGTCGCTGTCGTTTGGTTCCTCTTCTTAATGACACCCGCTTCTTCAGCAGCATTGGCCATTGCCGTCATGCTCGATCCGCTTTCCGGTGGCGCTGCCATGATTGGCACCACAGCTGGTTTCGTTGTTTATACGGCCATGGGTTGGACACAAAATGATCTTGGGGCCAATTTTGCCCAAACGATTGTGACACCAAAAGTCCAATTTCCAAACCTATTGAAGAGCCCATTGTTAATGTTTGGCCCCGCCTTTATTGCCGGCTTGTCTGCCATGGTGGCGGTTGGGGTTTTCCATTTGAAAGTGCCATTTGCCATCGCCGGTCTTGGTTTAAACGGCTTCATTGCCCCATTGGCACTGGCTTCAACCAATCCGACGGGCCTCTTATTGTTGGTCGTCTTTGGGATCGTTATCCCAGTGGTTGCCTGCATGGTCATGTATTATAGCCTGAAGAAAATGGGTAAAACGCATGAAAATGATTTACATTTAGATGTTGTTTAATTTTTAATGACGCGTTATAGTAGAATTATTATAATTTTATCAGAAAGAAGAATAGATTATGTCACAAAAGAAAGCACAACCCTCTGATTTCAACTGGTCTGAACTTGGTTTCGCCTACCATGACCTGCCCTACCGTTTCCGTGCCTACTATAAAGACGGCAAGTGGAGTGAAGGCGGCCTAGAAACCGACTCAAATTTGCCAGTCAATGAAGCAGCCACGGGCCTTCATTATGGCCAAAATATTTTTGAAGGCCTCAAGGTTTATCGGCGTAAAGATGGTGGTGCTAATCTATTCCGCCCTGATCGTAATGCCAAGCGATTCCAAGATTCAGCTGCTCGTTTGATGATGGCCCCCGTACCTGAAGAATTATTCCTCCGTGGATTACGTGAAGTGACCAAGGCAAACCAAGACTTTATTCCACCTTATGGCACAGGTGCGACGCTTTATCTGCGTCCCTTCGAATTCGGTGGTGGCCCAGTGGTTGGGGTGCATCCTGCTGACAATTATGTCTTTGAAGTTTACGCCACACCAGTAGGTGCCTACTATAAGGGTGGTTTAACGCCAACTGCTTATGTGACAAATCATTATGATCGTGCCGCCCATGGCGGCACAGGGGCAGCTAAGGCTGGTGGTAACTACGGTGCTTCTATGATTGCTGGTCATGAAGCGCATGCAGCTGGTTACTCTGATGTGGTCTACCTTGACCCACGTTTGCATGAAAATATTGAAGAACTCGGGTCAGCTAACTTCTTTGGCATTACCAAAGATGGGCGTTTCTTAACACCAAAGTCCCCTTCAATCTTGCCATCAGTTACCAAGTATTCATTGTTGGCTGTGGCTGAAGAACTTGGCCTTAAGGCGGAAGAAACAACGATTTCAATCAATGATTTAGATCAATTTGCAGAAGCTGGTGCCATGGGGACAGCCGCTGTCATCTCACCGGTTGGTTCAATTACACACAACGGTAAAAAGCACGTCTTCTATTCAGAAACAGAAGTTGGACCATGGACGCAAAAGTTGTATGACCGCCTCACAGCGATTCAATATGGCGATGAGAAAGGCCCTGAAGGTTGGGCTGTTGATGTCCCACTTGATTAAATACCAAAACCTAGACTTAACGTCTAGGTTTTTTAATTTGTTGACATTTTTTCTGATTAACCTGTTGACAACTTTTTTTCGAGTTGGTATACTAATATAGTTGTCTGATACAGATCAGACATTACTGACCATGGCTCGTTGGTCAAGTGGCTAAGACGCTGCCCTTTCACGGCGGAATCGAGAGTTCGATTCTCTCACGAGCTATATCAAGTCGCAACTTCGGTTGCGGCTTTTTATGTGTCTTTTTAATCAAAAAATAACAGCCTTGTCGGCTGTTATTTTTGTTTAATGACGAAAGCGCGTTTCCCGGGCTTTTTATTATTTGACTTGGCCGTTTTGTGAGCAATCGGCGGTTTTGTAACCCGCTTTTCCTTTTCTGAATTCGATTTACGACGCTGGTTGCGGCGTGAGCGATTCGCATTTTTAGGTCGCGCTTCTTGTTCTAGCGGTCGTGGATTGACATTTTCTAGCACAAAGTACGGTGCCCCAAAGTTCACATATTCATAAAGATAATCTTGTAGGGCTTCAATTTTATCATCATTGGCAACGTTTTTATCATTGCGATAAAAACCCTTCAAACGTAATTGTTCAGCAGAAATATCACCGACAATATAGTCATATTGCGCCAACAATGGCGTGTAACGCACCGCAAGCATATCAAGGTCGAATGCCGACTTAAAATCTTCCACCAGTTCAAGTGTTAAGCGGTCAATTTCAATTTCATCCCCTTCTCGGGTAATGGCATACGCCTGTTTACGTTCTGCCTGTTGTAGTAAAGTCCGTTCTTTCAAAGTATCGCGATCCATGTTGTCAACCGCCTTTCATATTTTTAAACATGCGCATATTTTGCTTGATAATACTGCCCCATGAGTTCACGTAACAATAAGTCTTGCGCAATGGTTACTGATGCTTGTTGAATCACTGGAAAAAAAGGGACCCATTTATAGTGATCAAGTGTTGCAATTTGATATTGTCGCGCGGGGTCAAGTTTATGGCCATCAAGCCAAATTTGACCGTGCCGATCACGATCTAATCCACTAAATCGCATATACCCAAACACCTTACCACGAAAACCACTGCCTTTGACCGGTAACATCGCCAGTTCGGCCTGCTGGTCGCTAATGGTCGTCACTAACTGACTAATCTCGTCACCCGACAGTGTCATCACCATAGGGTTGATGGCATGTGGCATACTTTCAAGTAGTTCATAGTCACTCAGCTCACCTGCTGGTAACTCATCCACAAACATACCGGTTGAGACCATTGCAATTGGTACATTAAAATACGCTTTTAGTGCACGCAACGCATCATAACTCTGCTCATCAGCTGAAATATCACGTGGCAAACGGGTCACAACGCGCTGTTTTAACAGTGATTGCCCCGTCTGTAACCAACCGTGCACCGCTGAATAATCATCATCAGCCTCTGCCATTTCATAAGTCGGTGTTACCTGCGCTTGTTGGGACACAATCTGATGATTGCGCAACGTCAAGGTAATATCGCCAACATGGTTCCCATAGCGACCTGCTGCTGCCAACAAAGTCCCATTAACCATTTTACCATGTGGCAGCAAATGATGGGTATGCGCACCAATCACAACGTCAATAGGGTATTTTGCCCCAATTTTTTCATCGGTCGGCAACCCTAAATGCGATAATAACACGACCACATCGGCCTGTGCCCGCAATGTCGGCAACAATGCCTGAATCGTTTCGTCAACAGCCTGCGGATACCAACCAAGCATTGGATAAGTTAACGTATACGGTGCTGTTAAGGCAAAGACCCCCACCCGTGTCCCAGCCGGCGTGGTCATGATTTTATATGGCTTCGCCCACGATGGCTGTTCGCCTGCTGGTGAGGCTTTTAAATTGCTCAAAATTACATCAAAATTGGCGTCTTGATACAACGTTGCCATCGCCTCATGCGGTAAAACTAAGCCCTCATTATTGCCAATTGTCACGCCATCATAATGCACTTGATTCATTAGTGCGACATTTCCTTGACCCATCGTGGCATCAGTGAGCGGATGTAGGCGATCGATGGCATCCCCAATATCAAACGTATAGTGCGTCGTTGGAGCTGCTTGTGCGTCTAACAAAAAACGCTGAATCCGCGGCCAATTTTCAAGGTGCGAATGCACATCATTGGTGTGTAATAAATGAATGGTTTCAGTTGCCATCGGTCTCCTTTCTACTCTCTGTCATGATGTTATTGTCGTTGTAAATAATCGCGTCGTTTACCTAAAATAATCGCGACCACTTCTGCCTCACTTAACGGTGCGCCAAAAGGCACACTGTCTGTCGGTAAATAATCACGATCGGGTGAATCAATCCCGACGTTAATATTTTCTTTATGGTGGATGCTAGCATGATGAATATGACCATGTAAGTTGATCTTATTCTTAGTCAAACCAAATAACAACGGATAATGTGTTAAAAAGACTTCGTAGTGGGCAAATTTCATGCGCGTACCGACTTCATGGACGCTAAATTTTGGCCGTCCCTTGTCGTCTATGTCATTATGCGCCAATAAATATTTCAAAAACGCTGACGTGTCGTGATTACCTTTGATCAGCACCAGCCGGCCATTAAGCCGTTGCAAATAGACCAACATTTCCGCCATCATTTGCTTCGCTGGTCGATCAACTGCCAGCATGATATCACCTAAATGATACACCGTATCGGTTGATTTTACCCGCGCATTCCAATTAGCAACAATGGTTTCATTCATTTGGTCAACGGTCACAAATTGCTCTCGTGGCGCAAAAAAGCCCCCATACAGTAAGTCACGATGAAAAAAATGGGTATCAGCCGTAAAGAAATTCATCTCGTCCCTCTTCTACCACAATGGGCAAAAAGACGTTGCGTTGAGCAACGTCTTAATGCGCCAATTGATACAAATAATCTGAAAAATCTTGCAAATTTGCTGGAAAGGCGTTTAACCCCCAAATAATCCGTTCCTGCGCACCAGGGGCTTTAAACCTAACCCCCCACTCATCATTTAAGCTCGGATCCGGATAAGCAGGGCCACGGTAAGCCGTCATCCATGTCTCAAGATATTGCCAAGCAGTCTCAGCAATATCATCCCACTGTGCAGTCATATCCAACCAGTCTTCGCGGTAACGCCAATTAAATGGCTCACCAGCCGCATTAAAATGCGGATTGTAAAAATCAAAGTCTGGATCTGTAATATTTTTAACAGGTTGCGTCTTATCTGCAATTTGTAAAAAGGCATGCCCTTCATGGCGCTTAAGATAAACGTAGTCAAAACCCGTTGCCAAGTTACCACGATAGAAAACCAAAAAATCTAATCGCCGACTTGCCATATTATGCCTCAATCACTAGCAAGTCCTTAGGCAAACTTGCCGTTAAGTTTTCATAACCAGTTGGTGTCACAATCACATCGTCTTCGATCCGCACGCCACCCTTACCAGCTAAGTAAATTCCTGGTTCAATCGTGAGTAAGTGACCAGCTTGCATTTCATCACTTGAACGCGCACTTAGCGCTGGCCCTTCATGAATGTCTAAGCCCACACCATGACCTGTTGAGTGGTTGTAGGCTTCGCCATAACCATGTTCAGTAATGTATTCACGCGCGACACGGTCAACTTCACTACCAGAAATACCTGGCTTAATCACATCAATGGCATTTTCATTCGCTTGCTTGACAATATGATAAATTTTTTGCAATTCTTCATCCACTTCGCCAATCGCAATGGTCCGTGTAATATCTGATGTGTAATCATCAACATAGTAACCAAAGTCAATCGTCACCAATTCACCAGGTGCAATCACTTTATCAGTGGCTTCCCCATGAGGCAAGGCCGCACGATAACCAGATGCCACAATCGTATCAAATGACGCTTTTTCTGCGCCATAAAACTTTTGCAAACGATCCAATTCATTCGCCACTTGACGTTCTGTCATACCAGGCTTAATGAAAGCCATCAAATCATTAAAGGCCTTAATTGAGGCATCTGCTGCACGGCGTAGCGCAGCCAATTCAGCTTCATCTTTCACTTCACGAAGTGCTTCAATCGCTTCTGGTACGGCATCAAAGCTGATATCAGCTGGTAGGAGTTCATCCATCACATCATAAACAGCATAAGGCATGCTGGCCTCAAAGCCCAACCGCTTAATGCCAAATTCAACCGCTGTTTGAGCGGCTGCTTCATAATACGCCCGTGTGACCATAAAATCGACCCCTTCAGGCAAACGATCCTTATAGTCTTCTTCATAGCGGGCATCAGTAATCAGACGTGCCCGATTGGGACCAACCACGACCACACCATCGCCAGTGCCACCGTCAAACCCTGTCAAATACTTTGTGTTGGCGCCTTGATAGACCACCAACCCATCGAGATCGAGCTTTTTTAAGAGTTTTTGTAATTTAGCAATGCGTGATTCAAAATAGTTCGTCATATCGCAACACATCCTTTTTATTTAATCGATGCTTCTATTATAACACAATCTCATAATTATTAATTTAAGCTCATAAAAAAGACACAACCTTAATTGGTTGTGTCTTTTAATCGAAATTACTTAGCAGCTGCCAAGATTTCGTTGTATTGTTCACGTGTGTAAACAGATACTTGGCGCTTGTCACGACCCTTACGTTCGAACTTAACAACACCGTCTGTCAAAGCAAACAATGTGTCATCGCCACCCTTTTTAACGTTCACACCTGGATAGATGTGTGTACCACGTTGGCGATAAATGATTGAGCCAGCCTTCAAAGCTTGTCCGTCAGCAACCTTAGTTCCTAGACGACGACCAGCTGAATCACGACCGTTGGCTGAAGATCCGCCACCCTTGTGGTGCGCGAACATTTGTAAGTTTTCTTGATTCATCAACATAAGTCTATTTCTCCTTTACAAGTAATGATTACGCGATTGAATCAATCTTCACGCGTGTATATGGTTGGCGGTGGCCTTGCTTAGAATGCATGTTCTTCTTGGCCTTGTACTTGAAAGTGATAACCTTCTTTTGCTTACCTTGCTTTTCAACAGTACCAGTAACCTTAGCACCGTCAACGAAAGGTGTTCCAACCTTGCCATCAACCAAAACAACTTGGTCAAAAGTTACCTTTTCACCTTCAGCTGCATCCAACTTTTCGACGAAGATTGTGTCGCCTTCAGCGACCTTATATTGCTTGCCGCCTGTAACAATAACTGCGTATGCCATTATTGAATTCTCCTTATACTTAGACTCACCATCCCAGGCGGGCCGGCTCTAGTCCGACACGTACTTCAACCTGTTCTGAGTGGTTGTAGCTCTGCTAACAACTTTTCAATTATAACAAATCTTAAACATTTCGTCAAGAACGGGCATCACAATCTCAATTGGTCATGTCAAAATCAAACAAATTTAAACCAGTTTGACTTACCGCAGTGGTATTCACGCGCAAAATATCCGTGAATTCCTGCAAGAGCGCGACTTGATCTAAATCCATATTATCTAACAACCATTTTGAGATTAAGGCCCAAAAGGCGCCGATGACCGCTTCCCACTGATAGACCATTTGCCGATGATACGCCTCATCTTCAAGGTTGCCGAGTTGCGTCAACATTTGCGTTCGCATACGTGACATCAAGGTGGCAAAATAAATCCCATCACTATGCAAATTCAACACCGCATTATAAAAGGCAGCGCGGGCACTAATCGCCTGAATCATTTTAGCGACACGGAATTGACCTTGAATATGTTGGGTAAATTCGACCAATAAGTTATTATTCACTTCTGAAATCAAATGTTCCTTATTTTTGTAGTACTTATAAAAAGTACCCCGCGTCACTTGCGCACGGCTCAAAAGTGTGGTGATTGAAAAATCCGGTTGGCTCGTAATTAAGCTTACCGTTGCTTCTTCAATCGCTTTTTTGGTTCTTAAAACACGAGCATCTTCTCTTTTAACCATTCCACTTCTCCATACGCAACAAGTCGTTCTTACTCGTCGTTTCTTGCACCAATTTTATAGATAGCTGATTCAATATTAAGATCTGTTTTCATTTGTTTGACGATATCTGCCCGTTGCGCTGAACTCTTATTCAAGGCATTCACCGATAGCGTTATAATTGTATCAAACTTATCATGAAATCGTGACGCCACACTACCATCAATGTTGTAGTGACCCTTTTGCGCGGCATGCACAATCGTGATAATGCCCTGATCGCCATAGAAAGCATCGCGTAAGGCTTGTGCATCAGCACTACTCAAGTTCTCGCTATTATCTTTAATAATCACATTGCCGGCGTTTTCAATGGCAGTCATTGTCTTTGGCTTATTATAATCAAACCGATCCAACGTTTGTACGAAATCTTTAATTTCACGCTGCGAGCGTTGTAATTGTTTATAGTCCGACTTTGGCATCGAAACACCAGCGTACTTGGGTTGCTGATTTGCGATAAACAATGCGGATAATAGCACAACGACGATCACGCCAAGGGCAATAAATGCTTTTCTCATGAGTTACTTCTCCATGTCTTCATTGTATATAGTATACTATGAATTTCTAATGAACAAAATAGGCGCATTCATTCTTTATCAATCGCGTCATTTATGCTATGATATTAATTGTATTGCGCTGGTAGCTCAGCTGGATAGAGCAGCCGGTTTCTACCCGGCAGGTCGAGGGTTCGACTCCCCCCCAGCGCATTTTCACCGCTTTACCACAATTGTTGGTAGAGCGGTTTTTAATTGTGAAAACCCTTGATACGTCAGGGTTTTGAGTGTTCACAAGAGTATAATTAAATTCATTTAAATTCACTATTTTTATAGTTTATGGCTACAAAATGGCTACAATGGCTACACAAAAAAAGACCCAACCAGGGAGTGTTCATTCACTGTTATCAAGGCGCTGACAACCATTTGTAGCAAATGTGTACCAAAACAAAATTCAGAAACCATCCAACACAACCGAATTAACGGTCAGTTTTTTATCGTTAATAAAAAACGACCTACATCAGATATAGGTCGTTTATATTTATCCAAAAACCCAGTGCTTAATCATAAATGTGGAGAATTTATAGAACATATCTTCAAACATGTTCCAAGGAAAGGGATAATGAGTTTTCTTATTGTAGAGAAAACTATGATTAAACACTGGGTCAGCGTAGATACGCTATAAATAAATTTACCACACTATTGTGTTTTTTTCAAAATATATTTATTTTCAACAAAAAAAACACCCAACCAGAAATTAATCCGGTTGGGTGTTTGGTGCTTATGCTAGTTTCATGGAGTGGTTTTTAGAACCATTTCCTGTAAAATGAAACCAGCAGGAGCGTCTTTTTATTATGACTACACGAAATTATTATTCCCCTGAACAGAAGGCAGCTATCGCTGCCCTACATTGGGATGAAAAACAAACATTAAGCCAAATTTCACGTGAAAATAAAATCTCAATAAGCGCCGTTCGGCGCTGGGTCCGTGAGTATTCACCTGCGGTGAGTGACAATGGCGAAAAAATTACCAAGAAAACAGTCTCTGAACTTGAAGCGAGAATTGCCGAACTCGAACAAGATAACCAAATTTTGCGTGAAGCAGTCACTTTAATGGACAAATACTCACGTGAACAGATAAAAAAATCCAACCGACGATGAGTTTAGCGGAGCGCGCCGTCGTCGATATGTCTGAAAATGCGAAATATTCTCAAACCAAGTTGCTTGCGGTCATGAATGTGCCCTCAAGCACTTTTTATTCGCACAAAGCTCCAAAATCGCCCACAGAACACGATTTACAAGACGCTCTGATAATCGAGAAAATTCAAGAAATCGTTGACGCGCACGAGTTCAATAATTCCTACGGAATTAAGCGTATGGTGCAGGAATTGGCCGATCAATATGACATACATACCGGTGAACACCGTGTTCATCGCTTGATGCAGAAGATTGAATATAAGTCTGTTATCACTCAGTCTTATAAAGGAAATCGCGGCCGTCCAGTTGTTGAACGCGACAATCTGGTTAAAGACATTATCATTGAACGACCATACCAAGTTCTCACAACTGATGTAACTTACCTGGTGATGCCAGATAAGCAGAAACTCTATAAAGCCAGCGTTCTAGACTGGTTTACCGGTGATGTCATTGGTGCCGTCGTTGGCTATGATATGACATCTGATTTAACTAAACGAGCACTTCAAACAGCTATGCGTCAAATTCCTAAATCGATTCTCAACGCCGAAACATCAATCATTTTGCACTCAGATAACGGTTCCCACTTCATCAGTGAGGAATACGAAGATACCGTCTCATTTTATGGCCTCATGCACTCATTCAGCTCACCGGGGCATCCCGAGCACAACACAATCATCGAAAACTATCACTCATTTTTCAAATCAGAATTCTTCAACCCACGTCGCTTAAGTTGGTCAATCAATGCGATTATTGCAGGAGCGCACCGCTATGACTACTGGTGGAACACCACCAGAATATCTACAAAGACCCGTCCGGCAGCTATACCACTTGCTGCTTAACATAATGCCGGTTATCGGCACTAGCCGGTACGACGCCGTTTATAAGCCGTCACTTGTGAATTTCAAAAATTCGCCTTGTGAAGGCTTATTTGTTGCACGATACAACTTGTGAAATCCGGCTGGTTCACAATCTATACCACCTGTTTTCTCTCACTGGTAGGGCTCGGCCCTGTTCCACCTACAAAAACACCCAGAAATCACGCCGTTTTAAGCTGAAATCCGGGTTTTGAAAAATTTTCGGAGTGCGGTACCTCTCGGTGCCAAAAAAGCCTGTCCATAATCTTGACATCAGCGCCGTGTTCGAAGACGACCCGACTACCATTCCAGCCCGTAAAGACATTCTAGGCGAAGCAATTAATACGCTTAACGAAAAGGTAAAAGAAATTGTTGATGCCCGTGATTATTTACAGTGGAAAATTGACAACTATGATTCTTACATGATTGAATCCGAAAATAAATTATAGAAAACAAACGAGGTCCGGGCGATGATTGCCTGGACCTCGTTTATTCTTTTTGATTAAACTTTCGGGGTAGCTCCGGCCCCTCGCGGGGCTATCTAAAAACCACTCCAAAGTATTGACATTATTCCCTTTTAAGTTATTACCCATGGTTATTTTTTATATGATATTCTTATCCAACGTAAATGAAAATAGTCCATCGCTAGTGAAATATATCACTCACTGACAGCCCTTATGACCCCATAATTAACATAGGTTTTATTTCTCTTTTTAGATTTATCAAAGTCAAGCAGACCTATTTCCGAAAGATATTCTAAATTATTTCTAGCTGTTACCACAGATATATTAAGTAAATCAGACATTTTAGCTGCATTTACAAAAGGTTCTTTAATTGTCATGATAAATGTATTTTGTATAGAATCTGTTACTCTCCCAGATGCTTTTATTTTTGACAATCCACTAGTTATTAGTTGACTGATCTTTGTAAGTTTATTCAACAGACGCTCTGCCATTCGATCACTCGCTTCAATAAAAAAGTCTATCCATGAAAACCAGTCAGGATCATTTCCACGTATTCCGTTCAATAAATTATAATATTTTATTTTTTCTTTTTCAATCTCTTCACTAACAAAGAAAACTGGATTACTTAACAAATCATTCCCCATTGTATTTAAGACAATCAACATTCTACCAACGCGTCCATTTCCATCAAGAAAAGGGTGTATAGATTCAAATTGAGCATGTAAAATTGCTGTTTTTATCAAAACATTGGTATTTTCATCTAAAATAATTTCATCTGAATCAAGATCTTTTAGATTGTCGAAACTATTATGATGTTCCCCGTTGATAAAATATTCTAAATTTGTCATATACTCTGCTATTTCATTAGCTGGAACGGGAATATATACCGCATGCTCTATTTTATTATCTGGACCAATAAAATTTTGAATTTTTCTATATTCCCCCTTAGCGGAATTAGTACCCCTAACTGCACCATCCATCAATACAGAATGTATTTGTTGAATTAATCTAGTAGAAATCGGATTTCCAGCCTTAATCAAATCGATGCCTAATTCTAAGGCTTTATGATAGTTTTCAACCTCTAAAACATTACTACTTTTTTTAGATTTTGAACTTTCATCGATCATATCCGCAAAAGTAACTTGTGTACCCTCGACACGAGTAGATTGAACTGACTCGTTTAACGCTAATAATTCAATTAGGTTCATATCAATCATTGAATGTGAAAACTCTGAGTTTAGCCTTCCCAACTTTGCGCTAAGATTTGCTACTTTTTGATACAATGTCAATGCTTGCTTAGTCGTTACTTTAACAGGAAGTTTACTTAAACCTTGTAATACCATTATATTTTCCTCTCTGTTTAATTATTATCAACAATAACTATAACCTTTATAGTAAAATAAATCAATTATTTTTACTAATTTGCTATATTTTCTTTTTTAAGAAAAGTAAATCGCGTATTCTTTCTTTATTATAAATTATGCTAGAGCTCATGATTACGTTAAAAGCTTAGAAAATAAAAAACACCCAACCAGATAATCCAGTCGGGCGGGTTTTAATATATTCAATTTTGTAAGGCGTTGACCTTTGCTTGTGCATCAGCTAATGCCTTTTGTGCTTTGGCCAATTCATCAGCCTTGGCTACTTCACTAGCTTGTTGTGCAGCTGTCTCTTGCGCTTTAGCTTGTTCAGATGTCATTTGTGGGTATGTCTGATTCAACTCATTAATCAATAGAGCGTATTCTTTTTCAATAGCGTTCTTGATTAGAGTTTCATTCGCATTTGAAAGTCCTAATGTTAATAGCGCTTTTTTAACGATATCAACGGCACCAGACTTCTTTGCTTCGCCCTCTAAATATTGCGTCACACCTAACTTTTGCATAGCTACGATTGCAGCCTTAGCAAGTGGTGATAGAACATTAATCAACGTTGTGGCTTTGCTATTACCAGTAATGACTTTACCAATCCAACCACCAATGATTGGAATAGCTGGCAAAGCGATTGCGATAATAACATCTGAAATACTATTTACTTGCATGTGATCTCCTTATTTGATTGTTGCAAACGACTTCATCATCCACACTGGTTCGCCGTTCATTTGCACTTCAACTGCCGTAGCCGTTTGGCTTAGCACCTTATACTTGTTGTCAAGCGTGAAGTATTCCATACGTCCGTTGTTGCCTTGGATCGTTTGATTACGTAGCTTGTGGCCGTACTTGTCGGTCAAAGTAATAGCACCAACAGGCATGTAGTTATTGTAGTCGATGACAGGAATGCCCATGTCTTTGTTGACACCGTAATACTTGCCCTGCCACTTCTTCCATACGTCCGCTACATAAACGCCGCTAAATGTCGCATATTGCGTCTTATCAGCGGTTGCTGCTGGTTGTTCATCAGTTGGTCGGTTAGTTGGCTTAGCTACATCTTCAGCTGGTGTGTTGTTATCCAATGAACCAACTACCATAACGTTACCATCAACACCAAAATGGTTATCACCATACTGCCACATCTTGACGTTGCTCATATTTGGGAAGTATTGCATAGGTGGCGTTGCTTGGTTAGCTGTTGTTAGATACCAAGCTACCCATAGGGCATTGGGATAACGTGCATTCACTCTGGATAAGTCTATATTAGCGTTCATATAGTAATAGCCAGAGTACAACATTGGCTTATAACCAGCAGCGTAAATCTGATCCATGAACGTCAAGATAGCTGTGGTGTTGTTAGCCTTGTTAGCACCTGCACCTTCTTCATAGTCCAAGGCAATGTAGCTACCCTTAGCTAATCCGGCGTTCTGCGCGTCTTGTACTGCTAATTTTGCGTGATAACTCGCTTCACTAACTGAATCACCAAATTCACCCCAGAAATAACCACCGGTTTGCATACCAACGGCATCAGCGTTATGAATTTGTGCGTAGGCTTTAGGGTTCACATAATGACTACCCTCACCACCGCCACGTCCACCTAATTTAACCATAGTGAACTTATCGCCATAGCTCTTAAACTGGCTGAAATAGCTTGTCGTTGTACCTTGATAACTAGCAACATCAATACCCAATGTATTGGCTGATACGCTACCTGCGCCCATAATAAAAGCGACTACCGCTGTTGCAGTAATCGCCAAGTGTTTCAGCTTATTAGATTGTTTCATTTTCTTCCTCCCGTGATGCGATCATGTTCAATGACCACAATGCGTGTCTCGTGACTGTCTACACGTGTTTCGAGTGTTTCAAGCTTGAGTTTTTGCTCCTTGATAGCCGTAGTCTGCGCCTCGACGTTAAAGCTAAGGCGGTCAATCGACTTAGACAAAGGCTCAATCATTTGTTTAAACGTGCTTTTGAATAGGTAGAAAAATACCCCGAATACAACCGCGCCAGCACCACCCATTTCGCCGATCAAAATTAAAGTTCGTTCCATTTATCACTCCTGTCTTAAAATTGTAACTTACGTGTGACTGCGTCAGCAATCAATTGATGACCTAAGTCCCCTGGGTGAGAAGAACGACCGGTATTATCAATAACACGAGTGTTTCCGTCAGCGTCAGTTTGAACAGCTCCCAAATAACTAGTCGTACCGCTCATACGAGGAATTGCACTAATGTCAACAAAAATAGCGTTATTTGTATCAGTCGCATTCTTAATGTCGCCAATCAAATTACCAAAAGTTTGATACCAAAGTCCAATCCAAACGATCGTTGCATTTGGTGATGATAGTCTAATATTTTTGATCAACTGTCCTGCATCATTTTTAAATGTTGCATTCTTTTCTGGTGTATTGATGTTGTCACCGAGCTGAATAATAACTAAGTCGGTGTCAGAGGTTAATTGTGGAGCTAAGTCCTTAGTAAATACAGTGTTTCTGTCAGCTGTTGTTGTCGCGTTTTCCCACTGTCCCAGTCCAAATCGGTTAAATGTTGCGTTAGGATTTACATTGGTTACATAATTCTTAATGTGAGCGAACCAATCCGAATTAGGATTACTTGCAGCAAGGCCAAAGTTACCCCAGTTATAAGTCAATGAATTACCAAAGGCCACTACGTGAGACGGAATTGTTGTCTTCGTTGTCAAGTTCCCATTCTCATCAACCTTTAAGAAAAACTTCTTACCTGACGCTGATTTAATAAAAATGTTGTCCATGAAAGGAACAATAGTATCGACACTTTCAGATATACTTTGAATTTTAGCGTCAACTTCGTTTGCTCTATCGCTCAAACTTTTTTCTACAACGGTATAACTGAATGGAATAATCTTATCGCTTTCATAGAATTGATTTCCGCTATACGCTCCATCATTAAGCACGTGAGTTGTATCTCTGATAAGTGCCTTGCTGAATAGTGGAACGTCAGCAGTTGGCGTATACAGTCCAACATTGTTCAATTTGATAAACATTCTTTGACCAGCAGAGATAACTAATTTGTTCTTTTCATATCGAATTTTATTAAGTCCAGCCTTTACTGATAAACCGGGGATATTCCAAGTATTATTAACAAAAAGACTATTCTGATCTATGCTTCCAACACGTAAATCAACAGTCGTATCAATTGGTGAATAAATTGTTACATCTTTAAGATAGACATCTTTAGTAAATAACGGCGCATCGCTAGGTGTTCCTAGTTCAAGACCAGCATAATTACTATTTGTTGTAGTTGTTGACAACTCCAACAACTTAGGCGATTGACCAAATGATGCTTCTTGGCGAACAGTTGTATTCTCTAAAATGGAATTGGTTGTATCTCGTGTTTTTGAGAATCCCATAGACGATGACGCTGTGATGTCTTTGATGTGAAACCAACTATTACCAGATGAACTGACCAAAATCCACGTATTGCTCGTGTTAAATCCCATCGACACCAATTTAGACTTTTTTACAACAAAAATCTTATTATCATTAGTGTTCTCATAAACCCCTTGTGATACCATGAATTCATTTGTTTTAAGACTTGTGATTGCTCCAGTTGTCATGTTAATTAGACTGATACCAATTTTAGAAATAGGACTTCCTGTCATTTTCACAGTGACGTATAAATCATTTAAACCATCCCAAAAAGTGTTAAATCTAATACCTTGATTTAGCGAAGTCACTGTTACACCGTCGTAGTCATTGTTCAACAAAAGGGTTCCGTCAGACAAAACCGTCTTTCTGATTGGTCCCCAATTAACGGCGCTAGGAATGATATTGTTGTCTCCGTTAGTTGTATTCTCAATATCTAATGACTTGATTTGCTCTGAAAACGGAATATTAACGCCGTTTTTGTTTAGATATAAATCTTTAATTGTTACAGTGTAGTCTCCGCCAATAGCAATAAGAATATTAAAGTGACTTGGAATGTCAGCATAAGTTAATGATTTCAAATTAAACCGTGCAGTCACTTTTTTCATAGTTGTTGTTTGTGTCGTATTGACAAATTTTACTGTCTTACCGTTAAAAAATGACCCATCATCTTTTGCTATCATCCACCCGAAAGTAGCAGCTGGAGAATCAACACGAGACGTCATATAACTAAAATTAATTGTTAAATCGTCAGCATAAGTAACACCGTCTGGTAAGTCAACTGGAATTAAAATTCCGCTGTTCCCAGCACTTCCTGTGAACATAATAGTATGGTTGAGCGATGTGAATGATGACGGCCGGTTCCAACCAGAAATGTTTTTGTCATTCGCATAAGTATCTCTGATGTCGCGCGGTGTTATGTAATTAACGTTTTTTGACACAATTGTGTCATTTGAAATACCAACCGATTGATAAACACCTGCATCTTGCCAACTTCCATTAGCCCAAATAAACTTGTGACCGTTGTCGGCTGTCACAAATAGCCCAGTCTTCCCTGTTGGGTATTTTGATTGTAATGCAGCAAGATTAGCAAACGTTTCAGGAACAGCACTTATTTGAGCTAACTTACTATTAATATTGCTATTCAAATAATTTTCCTGATTATCCATTCGCTCTTTTAACGTTGGATATGTTTGGCTACTTGAATCAGTTCTTGCATTTTTGACTTCAACAGTAACTTTATCAATGCCGGCATTCTGGGCTTGTTCGTGTAATCCGAGAGTCTCAAAGCCGCCTCTCGCTTCTTCAACCTCCGCATTGTTGTTTCCCCCTGTATCTCCAAAAAGTTTAATTAATGAATCTGGTAATTGAGCAAGCGCACTTCTAACATCTTTCCCGTACTGCTTGTGTAATATTGCAGACTTAATTGTCTGAACGTCTTGCAATGAGCTATCATCAAAACTACTTGTATCACGATAATCTACTGTATCTCTATCAACCATTTGTGTTAATCTCCTTATTTTCTAGCATTTTTATTCTTTTCTCAAAATCATCAGTTAAAGTCTTCTGACTATCCTGATATGCAGTGTAATCAGATAACGGTACATAATTTAAATTAGATATTTGTGTTCCTAAGTCGTTGACACTCTCACTCAAATCATTTAATTTTTGAGTTATACCACTCAAATTAGCATCGTCAACATCTTTTTTAATATTTTCAATCAACGAAGTCTGATCGTTGATTGTTTTCTCCATTTCCTCTGCTTGTGAATTTAATTGATTAATTTTTGCACCATAACTAACAATTTTTGAGTTCAAGGTTGAGACTTTTTTAGCGGCATTTTTATTTTCAAGTTGGTATCGACTTAAAGATATTTCTTTATCAGCAATGGTTAGACTCGATTTAGTCCAATCGTTGAAATCAATTTCTTTAGCCGTAATCCTTAATAATTGTTCCGTAGCCACAAATTCGTTGATAAATAAATACTTATCAGAAACGTTGAATGTTTCAAAGTCCGTCAATTCTAATGCACTAATCGCCCAACTTTCAGTAGCACTAACTTGTGCTGACACCCATTGTTTAGCCTTCGTCAGCAATATAGCTGGTGTATTCACATCTTCCCAAGTCACAGATTTACGAACAATTCCGAACTCGCTCTGTAATGTCGGTATATCAATGTAGTCTTTACCGCCATTCACGCTCGTAATGTCGATTCGCGGTGTACTAGTATTCGTCTCATCACCGTTAGTGCTTTGAATATTTGCGCCAAGCGGTACTAACTGTGTGATGACTTCTGTGGGGTCAATCTTGACACTGGCTGATTGCATGTTAGTCGCTATCTTAATCGGGGTATCGTTTTCGTGTGTTGTACCAACGTCTTGCAAATAATCAATGTAATTAACCCCATTGACGTATTCAACAACAATATAACCACCTAAACGACTGACTAATTTATCCTTTATTGTGTCCCATGTTGTTGAGCCGTCATCAATATAGCGATAAACGTTATCTGTTGAATTAGTAACCGTTACATTACGAACTGTAAATTGTTTATATACCGGAACTTGGTTATTATGTGTATCGATCAAACTTTGAAAGAATTGTTTGGGTGTTGTGTTTTGAATCTTAGCCCATCGTTGAGAGGTGTCTTGCAGATAGTTCTGAATTGACTCAAAAGAAAAAGACTGCAGAAATTGTCCGCTGTCTTTCATCTCTCTTGTAATATCTAACGCCCTGCCACGAAATATGCGATTGTTATCTTGAAATACATCAATAACAGTCTGTAACGGAACAACATTGCCGAATAAATAGTTATCTTGATTCACCGTTAATTGCAAATCGTCAATTTCTGACTCTTTAAGGTTTAACTTTCCGCCTGAAATGTGTTTATCAATAGTTGGATCGTATACAACAGTGCCTACTGTATCAGTCGGCTTATCATAAGCAATAATTTTGTACATTAAATCATCTCCTCACGATAAAACACAAATTTGATTGTGCCGTTTCCGGATAGCGTTAATACATTATTACCAACACCCAAAACCAATTGTGTACTATCGTATGTTCCGTTTGATAGTTCAAAACTGCCAAAGTCTCCACTAACTTCAATCGTTCCATTTACCTTAATCTTGCTTTTAACCGACCGTGAACCGATGTTGTACAGCGTAATTGATTGTGTACCCTTAACTGTAAATTCAGTGTCTTGAAATATCCAATTAGGAAAATAAACATCATCCCAAATATCAGAACCCTCGCTATTGTTGCCGATGGCAAACGGATAAACATTAAAAGTAATCGTTACTTTTAGCGTTCTCATCTTTTCATCATCATCAAAACTAATACCATCCACTTTACCAAACCAATGGAATGACTTGTCGTGTGTATCATATAGCGGTTGAATACCTAATGGTACTAACTGCCGTTTAACGTCGCTTTCCAGAACCTTCCTATCGGAATATTCCTGGTTGAATAACATCAGGGAATAATGTCAATACTTTGGAGTGGTTTTTAGATAGCCCCGCGAGGGGCCGGAGCTACCCCGAAAGTTTAATCAAAAAGAATAAACGAGGTCCAGGCAATCATCGCCCGGACCTCGTTTGTTTTCTATAATTTATTTTCGGATTCAATCATGTAAGAATCATAGTTGTCAATTTTCCACTGTAAATAATCACGGGCATCAACAATTTCTTTTACCTTTTCGTTAAGCGTATTAATTGCTTCGCCTAGAATGTCTTTACGGGCTGGAATGGTAGTCGGGTCGTCTTCGAACACGGCGCTGATGTCAAGATTATGGACAGGCTTTTTTGGCACCGAGAGGTACCGCACTCCGAAAATTTTTCAAAACCCGGATTTCAGCTTAAAACGGCGTGATTTCTGGGTGTTTTTGTAGGTGGAACAGGGCCGAGCCCTACCAGTGAGAGAAAACAGGTGGTATAGATTGTGAACCAGCCGGATTTCACAAGTTGTATCGTGCAACAAATAAGCCTTCACAAGGCGAATTTTTGAAATTCACAAGTGACGGCTTATAAACGGCGTCGTACCGGCTAGTGCCGATAACCGGCATTATGTTAAGCAGCAAGTGGTATAGCTGCCGGACGGGTCTTTGTAGATATTCTGGTGGTGTTCCACCAGTAGTCATAGCGGTGCGCTCCTGCAATAATCGCATTGATTGACCAACTTAAGCGACGTGGGTTGAAGAATTCTGATTTGAAAAATGAGTGATAGTTTTCGATGATTGTGTTGTGCTCGGGATGCCCCGGTGAGCTGAATGAGTGCATGAGGCCATAAAATGAGACGGTATCTTCGTATTCCTCACTGATGAAGTGGGAACCGTTATCTGAGTGCAAAATGATTGATGTTTCGGCGTTGAGAATCGATTTAGGAATTTGACGCATAGCTGTTTGAAGTGCTCGTTTAGTTAAATCAGATGTCATATCATAGCCAACGACGGCACCAATGACATCACCGGTAAACCAGTCTAGAACGCTGGCTTTATAGAGTTTCTGCTTATCTGGCATCACCAGGTAAGTTACATCAGTTGTGAGAACTTGGTATGGTCGTTCAATGATAATGTCTTTAACCAGATTGTCGCGTTCAACAACTGGACGGCCGCGATTTCCTTTATAAGACTGAGTGATAACAGACTTATATTCAATCTTCTGCATCAAGCGATGAACACGGTGTTCACCGGTATGTATGTCATATTGATCGGCCAATTCCTGCACCATAC
Source organism: Leuconostoc lactis (assembly GCF_007954625.1). Lineage (NCBI taxonomy): Bacteria > Bacillati > Bacillota > Bacilli > Lactobacillales > Lactobacillaceae > Leuconostoc > Leuconostoc lactis. The sequence goes on from NZ_CP042420.1 coordinate 1,557,311, forward strand.
GCTTAATTCCGTAGGAATTATTGAACTCGTGCGCGTCAACGATTTCTTGAATTTTCTCGATTATCAGAGCGTCTTGTAAATCGTGTTCTGTGGGCGATTTTGGAGCTTTGTGCGAATAAAAAGTGCTTGAGGGCACATTCATGACCGCAAGCAACTTGGTTTGAGAATATTTCGCATTTTCAGACATATCGACGACGGCGCGCTCCGCTAAACTCATCGTCGGTTGGATTTTTTTATCTGTTCACGTGAGTATTTGTCCATTAAAGTGACTGCTTCACGCAAAATTTGGTTATCTTGTTCGAGTTCGGCAATTCTCGCTTCAAGTTCAGAGACTGTTTTCTTGGTAATTTTTTCGCCATTGTCACTCACCGCAGGTGAATACTCACGGACCCAGCGCCGAACGGCGCTTATTGAGATTTTATTTTCACGTGAAATTTGGCTTAATGTTTGTTTTTCATCCCAATGTAGGGCAGCGATAGCTGCCTTCTGTTCAGGGGAATAATAATTTCGTGTAGTCATAATAAAAAGACGCTCCTGCTGGTTTCATTTTACAGGAAATGGTTCTAAAAACCACTCCATGAAACTAGCATAAGCACCTTGTTGGATTATCATTGATCTGAGTTGCTGCAGCAAGAATGTCTATAACTTTATCATCGTCACAGAACCCTTTAACCAAAATAACATGTATACCGTCGTCCAGATACGATTGTTTTATCTCTCTAAATAATTTTTTATCTTCTTCTTCGAAAATTCCCATATTATTTTCTCCTTTTGCAGTAATTATACTACTAGAGAGATGTGGGTTGGATTAGAAATTATTGAATCGTTTAGACATCTTATCAAATTCCTTGTCGAAGTCTTTTTCAAACTTCTTGCGACGATCATTCATTCTCATCATATATCTAATTACAAAGGTAATTAATAACACGGCTGCAAATAACCAAAGTAGTCCGAAAACAATCGCAATAATCAATAATGTGTTAATCATAATTTTTCTCCTAAACGTGCCACTCGGCAACTAACTTGTCACTATCATATTCAAGTACATATAGCTCTTTCTTGGATAACGTCCAACCGTTCATGATTTCATAATTGTCATTCGGTTTAACTGTTCCAAGTTGTCGACTAATCACGCCTCCCTCATCCACTGTCTTTTCCTTGTGGAAGTGACCTTTGTGAATTTCACGACTGTGAGCTAGTGACCAGGCACCACCAAACTCATTTGCAAATAGCATGGGTAGGTTTTTAGGTGCTAAATCACCATGGGCTAACATGATACCCACGTTATCCAATAAATAGGCATCACGGAACTGGATATTGTTCTTGACAACGACTTGTGGGTACTTGGCTTTCAAATACTCCATGAACATGTACTCCATGTTGCCTGAATGATTGCCAGCCATTTGTTTGATGTGAAGTGTTGTGCTGTTTTTCAGGGCAGCAGTGACCAACACGTCAAAGAACTGTTTAGCGTCCTCAACGGCTTGTACCATATTAACTTCATCAAGCAATGTGCCTTTCAAAGTCTGTGATGACCACATCTGACTAGAATGGAATAGATCACCTAGCTGCTCAATCACAATCGTTTTGTAACCCTTATTGATAAGCTCTAACAGCCTATCTAAGTGACCTTTAACATCTTCTAGTGTAGTTATACCAAAATGCAAATCAGGAAGCGGTACAACCAAATTGTGCGTGTCTCGTGCAACCTGATTGACCGTGTATGGCTTAATGTCTGCTTTGAACAGATTAGCAATATCTTGTGGCATTAATTCATCACCTGACTTAGGCTTAACCGTAATCTTAGACTGATACAAATCAATCAAGCCATTCTCTTGGCTATTCTGTTGCCAAAAGTTGTTGCGTGCTGATACGATATCCCATTCAGTTGGATCAAAGCCGTGCGCTCTCAATACAAAGTCAGGGTCTTTAGCCTGTTCAGAAGTCATTTGCATAGTAGTAGATGATGTTGTGCTACCGTCTTTGTTGATGACGATTTCAGTACCACGTTTCACATCTTTAACCTTGTTGTGCTTTGATTGTGTTTGTACACCACGATATCGTTGCACTGACCGCCGACTAACATTCAAGCCGTAATTATCAAAGAAATAATCGATAACCTGACGCGTGTCCATACCTTGCTCGTACAACCTTTTGACTAACACCCTATATTCACTGGTCCATTTAAAATATGCCATACTTAAAACCTCACGTGTTTACGATAATCAATATTCCGGTTGTCGTAAATTTCTGCTTTCTTCTGTGCCTCTGCGCGCCTGTGTCTTTCTACGCTCGTACGCTTATAGTCTTCTGCGTGCTGCTTATTGACTTTTGTCGCGTCACGAATATGAATGAGGCGCTTTTTAGTTTTCTCGTCCATGTTTTACCTCATCAAAAAAGCCCAACCTACAATGTAAGTCGGACTGTTGTGCATTATGTAGTAAAAAACTACCGTTAGATTTAACTAACTAGCGCTACCAAATATTTTTTTATTTTTGTAAACTCTGCCAACGTATAAATGCTTCTTCATTTTGAACCAATTTGAAATACTCGGTGTCTCTATTTAGCATAGCAACCGTGAGTTCCTCGTTCTGCTTATTGTTCATACCTTTAATAACACCGTTTAATAAATCTGTTAGTGGTTCTCCAATTCCACGTTTAAAATTAAATCCAAGTGTTTGCAAAACGTTTAAGGTATTTCTTGAAAGCAATGGCTTTATTTTGTCAATATCAGTTAACATTTTTTCGTTATTATTCGGCACAATTTTCTCTATTGTAGGTACAACCGTTTCCGCAACAAAGTTCAAGTCTTCATCTGAAAGCTTTTGTGAAACCAATTCATCTTTCAATGACTCTGATATCATTTGCAAATCTTGCTTATCACTCAACAAATCTTGAATAATATCCGTCAGTTCAGCAATTGTTTCTTTGTCATTTCTTTGAGCCTTTGATGTTGCTATTTTGTCATGGACAATTGTTGCAGTGTTTCTAATGGCGATAGCTGCCAATTGACCGACAACTTTACTAGTTTCTGGATCCATATTTTTATTACCTACCTTGATTTTATTATTTACATTATAACAAGGCAGCTCTAACGGAACTATATCAAATGATGATTTTTTTACTGTTTCCATGATTTTTCTCCAAACAAAAGGTCCAACATGCGCATCTGTTTTAGATTCGCAAATCGGACCTCACGTTAATTAGGTTTATTAAGAATTTGTCTCTTTGGTTGAGCCACTTTCTTTATTCATCAGAGCTGGATATTCATAATTCATTTTAAGCAGCATTTCACAAAATTTAATCATTTTCTCAGCGTCTGCTTTAGTATTAACCACAATTTGGTGAGTTGCCACGTTACCAAACTTTCTAATTGAATCTATCCATTCCCCGCTGTTTTGTGAAACATAATGATTATCTTTCAAATAATTTACATAATAAACAAAGTTTTTATTTTCATCAGCTCCTAAATCAACACCCACATGCATGAGCAACTTTCTACAAAGTAAAATTACACCTGTATAGGATTGAACAGAAAACGATTTCCTAGCCTCTTCATAAACACTATTAACGTTATTGGGTATATCATGAACTGAATTTCCATAATTAACTCCCGGAACCTGTATATCGTTATAAATAAAACTTGGCATTTTGCAATTAGTGCATATAAAAACACCTTGTGGAAATACATTTTGATTTTGGCCATAGTTCAACTCGCCCAAATACATTCCCTCATCACTAGTAATTTTAGATCCACAATACCCGCATGTATATGTTGCTTCCATAATTTCTTTCGAGCTCCATCTATATTCCGTCTCATCATATAAATTTCTCATAATTCATCTCCTAATTTGTTTTTCTTAATTATAAGATAAATCTATGTTTATATGTTGAGCTATACCAATAAAAAAACACCCGTTAAGGTGTTAGTGTTTGTTACCTAAAACTCACGCATATGTTTTTGGTAATTAATATTCTTATTCTCAAACAGCTCAGTACGCGCCTTTTGACGCTCCAATGTTCCCCGTTTTTTTGGCATCTTTTTGTGTCGTGTATTTACTTCTGCCGATCGAGTGGACCGCCTAATAAGTCTCAAATCGTCTTCATTCATGATGTTCTCCAAATAAAAAAATCAAATGTGACTAAAATCTATTTTATCACAATTTCTTTGGTTATGTACGACCGGCAGGCAAGCTGGTCATTAAGTTGTGTTTGCGTTTCCGCAACGACAGGACAGGGAGTCGCACCCTGTAACCGATATTTCTAACCCAAAACGACTCAAATTCTGGGGCGCTCTTGCGCAACCTGCCAAAGACGTGGTGAGGATTTGCACCCCACAGTTTTAAGACTTTCGATTGTTCTAGTTGTCTTGCTTTACCTATTCCGCCACACGTCTCGTTTTTATGCACCGGTGCAGTGCAATGTGAATGATCAGGACTCGAACCTGACGCGTGGCCATACATTCACCCCAGAGTTTACCTAACTAGTATGGAGTCGCTTTCAAATGAAGTCGCAACTCAGATAAAATCTGTATCGTATTATACCACCTCGTCAGGCGAATGGTCACACACAGAATTGAACTGCAATCTCTGGGACTTCACTCCAGCGCTCTACCATTTGAGCTATATGACCAAATTTGGGTGCTGGCTCACTCTGTACCGGTGTCTTACTAACCAGCTCCCAAATATGCTTTTAGGGATGAGCAATAACCCGCTTTGTTTAATCTTGCATGCTACTAATATACCGTATATTTATTCACTGTGTTTATACTCGTTATCTACTGATACTATCAAATCTAGTTCATCAGCAGTCCACAACGCTAGTTTTAGATATGCAGTATTAAGTAGTTTACTCAAGTTAGCGTTTGAATACCCTGTCAAATCTGCCAGTTCATCAAAGCTCATCCGCATGAAGTGCCTGTTGTACAGTAGATTACCAAACCTGCCGTCCATATTCCTGACTGCTCTCAAGATGACCTGCACTTTCCATTTAGCAGTTTGCGACTCGCTCATCTTTTCCATGAAGTTAATTGTTGCGTCTTCTGTGTGATTACCAAACGATGTCACTCTCGGCATATCTGAAATCGTGGGCGAATGATACATCAAGTCATTAGGTGTGAGATGAGCCAAGTCAATTAAGTCTTTAAACTCACTTGAACGATTGATGGCAGTCGGATCACCGAAGAACAGCGCAACTTTTTTAATTGTTCGTTTACGGTCATACTGCAAATTCTTTCTCCTCTACACCTCCACTGGTGTTGCTCGACCCATCTTAAACACTTGCGTCTTCAACTTAGGCATGCGGAACATCTGCGTGTTCGCGTTAGCTACGGCATCTTCTAAGTTCCAGTAACTTGAACCCGACGTCTCCCATGGGTCGTTGTCTGAATAACGATAGCCAACTATGAATACCTGCTTGTCTACTACTTTCATTTCACACCATCCGTAAACCTATCTAGTGTAAAATCGAGTGCCATTGCAATCTTGGCAAGCGAACTAAAGTACGGGTCGCGTCGTTGTCCGCTAACAATCACCCTGACGTTTGTTGGATCACTTAGACCTGCTCGTCTGGCTACTTCGCTATAAGTGTATTCATTGTCTATCATGGCCTGTGCGATAACTCGCCCATAATGGGTGTTGTATACAGAATTTGCGTAATAATACAATAATTCTTTCTTTGATGAGGTTCTGAAAGCACGTTTTGTTACCATATCAATCACCAACCCTTCCGTAGTCACCGACCACGATCGCTTTCTTATCTGGCGCCGTGAGGGATAGTGTACCGTTCAGCTTTTCAGCCTGTGCATTTGCTCCCTCAAACGTATCGAACGTTTCAATTGTGTGTCCGTCAATTCTCACGTCATATTTCATGTGTTGCCTCCATTTCATAAATTTCAAGTCGCGGATTCAACTTATCAAGATAGAAATCATGATCAAATCCGCCAACGTTTTTAACATTGTCATTTTCTAAAAATGCTTTTCCGCGTAGCTTTGCTGTCTGCATGCCGTCAAAGATAAACTTTTGTGTAAATGCCCAGTTGTCGGGATCAATGCGCCGGTCTTCTAAGTACCAATCAAACTTCAGCTTAGCTGGCCATGTGAATAACACGTCATCTACCATGGCTTGCAGAAACACACCGCGTGCATAAGCTGTACCAATACGTTTTAGTTTTGCAGCAATGTATTTGCTCTTGCGTTCTGCTTCAATATATTTATTCAAAGTTAGTGGCTTCAAATGCGTGAGATCAAGCGTGACTTTTTTATATCCGATTATTTGTTGACCCAAATCGTCGTCCTCTGCTTTCTAGTTGCTGGATAATCTCGTCCGTGACGTGAACACCATTCACGTGGTACTTACTCTTGAATGCCGTTAACCCGATCTTGTGCAATTCCGTATGGTGTATATGGCTTAGACTGAATACCGTGTTATCGACATTGCTAATTTTGTTGCGGTCACGACCCATACCGACTGCATGCTCACCGTGAGCCATCTCAACTGGTCGTGAACCGTCAATGACATCAAAGCCTTCCATCAATGCCCGATACTCCCAATGCGCTATCTCTTCTGGTTCTAGTGCATCCAGTGGCATAAAACTTAGTGGCACGTTATGATCAGCTACAAAGTCCAACATGAACGTGATCAATCCGGCCGCTACTGATTTCTCTACATCACGTAACGAAAACTCATCTAATTCTTGCCAATATTCATACGATAGCTTGAACCATTGTTTGACAAATTCCGGTGCATCGCCTGACCACTTTGAAATGTCATTGAACATTGCGTAAATGAACCGTCGTTGCTTAGCAGTGATTTCACGGTCATCTCTCACTTGTATTTCAATCAATGTCTGATTAAACAGATTGAATGTCGACTGAAATTTATTCGCGTCTTCTTCATCACGAAACCTGAATGTGATGTCTCGTCCATCTTTCTTGATCGGGTATGCCTGAAATTCTTTCATGGCACTACCTTCTTAGAACGGTAGTTGTGAGTCATCAAATTCCATTTTGCCGTTGTCGCTATTTGCAAATGGATCAGCATTATTCATTTGGGTCGGTTGTTTAGTTGCCCCACCTTTCGGTTCCAATAGGTCAAAACTTGTGGCGTTTAATTCATTAACGTAGACACGTTGTCCGCTGTTGTTTTCATAATTTCGTGTCTGCCATTCGCCACCCATACCGACAAGTGATCCCTTATGTGTAAAATTCGCAAAGTTTTCTGCAGGTTTCCCCCACATAACGAAGTTGATGAAGTCTGCATCTGGTTGACCTTCCGACTTAAACCGCCGATTAACCGCAATAGATCCGCTGGCCACTGCTTTACCCGATTGTGTGTAACGCACTTCAACATCTTTTGCTAGTCGTCCTGTTAAATTAACTTGGTTCATTTGCTTTTTCCTCTGCTTTCTTATGCCACTCAGTGACTTTTGCTAGTAATGGTTTGTAGTTTTCTTCTGTCACAAACTTTAGTGCCGAAACGTTCGCTGCCTTTAGCGTAAATGTCATCATGTCTTGTCCGCTAAGTTGCGATGTATCTGCGATTAGTTTTTCAAGTAGTGTTACTTTTTCCTGTGAGATTGTCTTAGGTGTGGCTGGCTTGCGATTTGAGCCACTTGCACCGTTGCCATCGTCATCGACATCACTTGCTATCCCAAATGCCATAGACAAGCTATAACGCCTTGCATACGTCAAGGCTGATCCTTCTGCCTGCGCTGAGTTTGTCCCACGATTGCCAAGGTCGTCAGCGACTTTTGAACCTTTTAAGTCCAGCGTTGTATCATAACCAATAATCCGAGTGATCATGTGGTCGTCTTCCACAACGTTTGTGAAAAAGAACTTTGCACCAGATGCTTTACGCGCTTTAACGATTGCATTGATAACTGCATCCAATGTCACGTAGCTGGATTTGAACATTGGATTACTAGCATCTTTTTTTGGTTGCTCAATATTGTTCTGTGTTTCAGCGAGTGCTTCATACAGATTACTAAATTCAGTCATTTCTCACCCCTGAACGCAATCCCGTTCGCCTTCATGTAGTCTGCCAAGCCGTTAAGTTGTCTACTGGTTGCACCCATAATATAGAGTGTGCGGTCGTATGTCTTTTCAGCAACTGGTTGCGGTGCCTGAATGACCTCACCGTTTTCATCAACTAGCTTGTCGCCGACTTGTTGTGCGTTTTCTTTACGTGTCTGTTCTGACTTTGCCAATGCTTCAATGTGGGCTTGTTCGGCATTGATGCGTGCCTCTTCTCGTGCTTTCTCGATTTCGTCATCACGATGCATCTGCGCTTTGATGTCTGCGAAGTCTCGCATACCCAACATTGAGATATAAGGCGTTGCATCTACACCGATACTAGTTGCTTCAATCTCGATTTGATTAGTCTGCAACGCTAACAATTCATCATCTTTTTTCAGCTGAACAATTTGAGCATCAACTTCTTTGATCATGTCATTTCGGCTATATGTCTTATTCAGCCACTTTTCATTGAATTGAATGCGTGCCCAATCAACACCTTGATCGTTAGCAAGTGCCGTTACATCATTCATCACAACTGCCTTGCGACGTTCCTTACGTTCATTCTCAACTGGCAGCATCTGATCCTTCATCAAGTCAGATGCTGCTTTACCAGCCTTTTCAATCAACATCATCTTTGGCTTAATCTCAGCCCAATTACCCAATAATTCCTTTTCAATCTTTTTGCGTTGGTCAGCAATATCCTTGATCGTTGCATTCAACACTGATCGCTGTTGCTTTGCCGTATCGTAACTTTCTTCTGACACTGGAAATTCACGATACTTGGCTAACATCTTGTCCGTGTTTGCAACTAAATCATCAAGATTTGGTGCTTCAATAACCGCTGGTGTTAACTTTGTTACTTGTAGGTTGCTAACAACTACATCATTTGTCATTTGCTATTCTCCGTTTTCCTTGTTAGAATTACGGTATAAATTACCCTGATAAGTATTTATACCTACGTCTGACGGTTGCACCCGTTAGGCGTTTTTTTCTGTTCTCATATCAATCAACGTCTGAATTGATACTGGTGACGCTTCCCATACTGACTTGATTGTAAAATCTGATGTTTGCTCTACATACTTCATCATCTCTATAAGCCCACCATTTGCCTTTAGACGTGCGCCTAACTCTTGGACATCTATTTGTACATAACTACGTCCCTCGTCCGTTGTGCGAACTCCCAGTGCCTTTAAACTGATAGCTGACTTAACATACTCTCCTATCCATTTATCCATGGCTTAGCCTTTCAGGAATTTAGGTACTACGGCTTCACGTTTCTGTCTACCATAGCCATTTGTCTGACGTGCTTCTGGTGTGAAGTCGTATTCATCTTCCCAGCCACATTGGTGGAACCAAGTCGAACCCTGCTTAATGAATTGCTGTGGTGTTTGTTTAGCTTTGATCTGTTTCAAATACTCTTCAAGTTTTGATTTAATCAATTCAGGATCGATACCAGATTTAACTGCCTTATCAAAATCTTTCTTGGCATTTGCTTTACCAGATTTCTTTGGATAGAGTTTCCAAATGGTTTCAAACATTTGATCACGTTCTGATTTTTGAATACTCTTGCTGTCGGGTTCGTCAGAATCGGACAATATATCTTTACTATCCTTACCTAACCTATCCTTACCTAACCTATCCTGTGCGGACATTTGGTTGTCAATTGGTTGCATGTTGGTTGTCATTTGGTTGTCAATGAAGTAACCTCCATCTATATCAACGTTTAGAAGACTTTTTTCAGAACGATAAATTGTTGGTTTCATTCGGTCTTTGCGAATTTTATTGTTTAAATTCCAGTCTTTTACAACACTGACACCGTTATCAAACATGATGATAAAACCTTTAGCACGAAGTAGTGATAAATCATCGCTGTTTGCACCGTATGCTCGACTCAACATTCTGGCATTACCGATAAATCCCTCATCATCCGCTTCCATTCCTAAGTGGAAGTAAAGCAATTGACTAGACATCGGCATGTCTACGAACGTGTCGCTCGTTGTAATTTCCTTGCTGAACATTCTTCTCTGAGCCACTACTTAACTTCCTCCTTGTCAAAACGTTCTGGATCGTAGCCCCATTCGCGAATTTCTGTTTCAGTTAGTTTTTCTACTTCAAGAGCCCTTTCAGACTTTGCTTTTAAAACACCTGCGACGTCACCGCTTTGCGATCGGAACAAGCGCTTATGATAGTCAAAATCTTTATACGCCAATGTTTTCCTAGAGTTCCACACGTACTGCTTTTCTTTTTCAACAAACCGATCGTGCACCAATTCGCGTGTTACGATGTTCATCAATGCTACTGCTTGGTTTTCTAAGTCGAGGTCTTCAATGAAGCGGTACAACTCTAAATCATATTTTTTAAGCGCTTCGTCGATATTGTTGTAATCGCTTTTCGAACTAGAATAGACGTTGTCTGGGTATTCTTTTTCCTGCAACCCGACCAACTTATTGAACTGTTCTTCAGTAAATTTCATGCTCTCATCTCCTTTTCTAAACTCTCAACACGTCGCTTAAGCGTTCGTGTCCAGTTTGTCATGTCACGGATTGCGTCTTTTCGTAACTTTCCGTTAATCGACATACTTGTGTTTGTCTTAAACAATTTCAGTTCAATTTCTGCTTTAGCAAGGTCGCCTTTGACGTTTGCTAACATTAGGTCGTAATTAACGTTCATCTGATCTCCCTACAAGATAGTCAATTGATACATCGAAGTAATCGGCTATCGTAATTAATCGCTTTAGACTTGGCAAGACAACCCCACGTTCATACCTTGATATTTCTTGTGCGTCGAAGTCTAACTCAACGGATAGATCAAGCTGTGTCTCAGCGTTTTCAAGCCGTAGCTCTCTAAGTCTCTTCATCAGTCCACCACCGTTCTAATTGGTTGTGAACTTACTTCATCCAGCATGGTTTGTAGTTGCTTAATCTTCAATTCAATCAGGTCGATGTTGTCTTGCCATGCGGACTGTGCATCTTCATGTGAATCGAACTCACATGCTTCTTTCGTGAAGTCTAATTCACTCACCAGATCCAGATGCCAAGTCACATTTTGGTATGCTGCATCCGGCTTATAAAATTCTACTGCGTCGCTTACGCTCATGACGTTCCTCGTCTTTCCGCATTTGATAGCCAACACTGAAGCTAAGAAATGCCACTGCGATGGTAAAGAATACCAGTCCAAAAACATGAGTTACCCAAAGTCCCATGTGTTACCTCCCTGACTTCTTATCAAGCCAATACTGAATTGCTGTGCCGTCCCATTTCTTTCGGTTGCCACTCACAAAGAATGGCTTTGGAAAGTTTTTCTCACGTTTGAGAAATTTATAGAACGTTGCTAGGTGCATGTCGAGATGATTCTTATCAATGATTTCTTTTTGCAGGTAGCTCCTGCTTTCAAACATTGGCATAAGCGCCTCCTTTTCTAATGCTTTATTATTTGTGCGGTGATATCCTTTAGTTACTGGCTCATTTGCCTAGTCTAGGAAAGGAGGTATTTTTATGGAAAACATTTCCACGATTTATTCACCAAATGTTAATTTTGATTTTGAAAATATCAACGAAGCCCTGAAATCAATTGGTAGATTTCAAATTAGTATCGCAGATTCAATTGCTCAATTTCGTCGAACCTTTGAAACCATACAGCCTTCAATAGCAAATGTTTCAAAACAAATTGGTGAAATAGTGGCTAGCGTAAGGCCATCATTTGTTACGGTTGTCAGTATTATTAATGAAATTAAGATACCGACGATAATTTTTCCGTCTGATTTGTTGGGTTGGCAAAGTATGAGCGATAATGTAGTTCAAAATTCTAATCAAACAATTCAGTCTCCTCTGTTTGTATTTGATAGCAACTTTTATGAGGAACGCTTCGATGATTTCAAGAGAAAATCCGACAAGCATTCCAACGCCGATCAATTCAAAATATTTACTCATTATCTGTTGCTACTCCTAACATTTTTAAAGCAAAAAATAGTTGATGAGTTTATGTCTTACCTTTTGTGGGCTCCTATCGTAGGCTTTTTATGGCAAGGATCTACTCACTTGTTTTACTGGCTAATGAAACTGTTGAATTAAAATCAATAGACCGCTTCGGCGGTTTTTTTATTTTCATAACCTCTCCTATGCTGCTTGCAAAAACTTGTTAATGAAGTACTGTTGACCTTTTCCAGTTACCTTTGGCGTTTTAGTAGTCACATTCACGCCATTGGAATTGATGTGGTTATGTTCCTTGATTTCAAACAACTCAAGTTCCATGCTGCGCTGTGTTGGCATGTTATAGTCTGTTCCCTTACGGCGAATTAGATACCCACTCTCACGTAGCCAAGTAAACAATCGATTAGCGCCGATTTCAACGCCGTTTTGCTTTAGCAACTTAGCTAACTCGCCTACCAAAATGCTTGTTTGGCTTGCGCTTACGGCATCTGCGAATAGCGCCTTTGGTTTCATTTCTGAAATCTGAACGTCTTTCGCTTTCAATTGTTCGCCCGCTTGGATAAGTAAGTCCGCCAAGGTGTCGTTTGGGCGATTGATAAGTGCCTCCGCTTTTTCGTTGGTCATATAAGTGCCGTGCTTACGAATGGCTGGCAAGACTTCAGACGTGACCCACTTTTTAAATTGTTTAGCGCTTTCTAGCTTGCTACCAAAGATTAGCGAGTAGACACCTGATTCATTAACACCAACAACTCCTCGATTAGGTAGATTTTCTAAGTGGGCGTTTTGCCCAGTTAGAGTTAAACGGTCATCAGAGTCAACGTGTTGCTTAATTGCTTTCGGTGTATCTTGATACCCTAAGGCTTGCGCTACGTCTTTACCTACGAACCACGCTTCATTATCAATAATTACTGTGCGAACCTCGTTCGCTTCAAAGTTAAATACTGTTACTTCGTTCATGTTACTGTTCCTTTCTTGTTCTACGTGATAAAATGGAACTGTTATTGTTCCACAGCTCGGCTACTTCACTAGTCGGGCTTTTTCTATGCGGTTTGTTTCGGTTTTTCCGAAACGGTAGACAAAAAAATTTCATCCACTGATACACCGAGTGCGTTTGCGACTTTCTCAACATTTTTGTATCGTGCATTGCGTAAATTATCAATATCCGATTCGTAAGTGTTGATTGTTCGTTCAGACAATCCGGATGCAAGAGCTAAATCCTTTTGGGTTAAACGCTTTTGAATCCGAATGTCGAAAAGTGCCTGTTTATTTGCTAACATCGAATCACCTCCTTTCGATAATCTTATTATACAATTCGGTTTTTCCGAAGTCAACAACAAATTTCAGTTTTTCCGAAATTATCTTCAAGAAATGTGTTTCATTTTTTCCGAAACGTTGTATAATAATAGGTATAGAAAAACGGAGACAAAATTATGTTTGCAAATAACCTACGATACCTACGCGAGAAAAACGGAATGGACCAAATCGACTTGGCTATCAAGCTAGGACGCAAGAGTTCATCATCTGTTAGCGAATGGGAAAAAGGAAAATATACCCCAAAGATCGGCGTGCTTAACGATATTGCTGAAATATTCGGTGTTTCAATAACAGACTTGATGAATAAGGATTTAAGTGCTGACGACGGTAATCGTGACAAGGTTATCAGTATGTACGATTCACTAGATGCCAACCGTCAACAAGCTGTTTACAATTTTACAAAGCAACAATACAATGAACAAAATAACGTCATCGAGTTTCCTACACCAACACGTACACAAGTTAGCGTATACGGTGCTGTATCTGCTGGTACTGGTGAATATCTGCTTGATGGCACACCTGAATTAGTTGACTATGACGGCGCTGTTCCTGAACACGACTTCGCTGTTGTTGTTAACGGTGACTCAATGGAACCAACATTTGAAGATAAGCAAATCATATTCGTTAAAAAGACTAATGAAGCTCGTAATGGCCAGTTCGTTATTGCTGATTATGATCATCAGGCATTCGTCAAGAAGTTCATGCGAGATGAACACGGCGCACGCCTCGTATCATTAAACAAAAAGTACCCAGACATGCTAATCGATGAAGACCACGAACTGTCAATCTTCGGCGTTGTCGTATTCTAAACCGCAGATGCGGTGTACATATATGTGCCGAGCGTTCACATTAAAAAGCTTTAGGAGATATCGAGATATGAGTAAGAAAATCGTTGGAGATGATGGGAAAACGTACGTGCAAAAGAAACCTTTTTATAAACGCGTTTGGTTCTGGTTGTTAGTGGTTATTGTTGTGATCGTTTTGGGAGGCGGTCAAGGTGGTGGTTCTGATAAAAAAGACACCTCAGCAACATCATCAACCAAAGCGACTTCGGAATCCGCCTCATCAACTTCATCAACACAAAAACTATCGGAAGAAGACCAAGATAAACAAATACTTGCTGATTACACCACGAAAATACAGGTTCAAACGCCGAAGTCGATTGCTTCATACAATGAAAAAGCTAAGTCGAATCAAGATGGCATGGAGGGTCTGGCAAAACTAAGCAATGCTGAAGTTTCTGTACTTGCCAAAATTTCTAACGAAGGTATAGAAAAAATGGCTAAAGTAATGATGACTACTGGTAACGGTAAACAAGATACCTATAACAGTTACGCAGCAAAGCTTCAAGATGTTTACATGGCTGAATCACAGAAAATTATGGATAACTATACCAGTTCTGCAACAGGTCAATAACTAATGCCCTTATGGGCGTACATACACGTGCACTATCCACGCTAAAATGGTTTGGAGATTTAATAATGGGAATGTTGAACGGATTGATTGGCAATGCTTCCGGTGTGTCAATTGAAAGTGTTAAAGAAGAAATATCACCGCTACTAATTGATGATGAAGTAATTGAACATGCCTTTAAATTAGTACGTGACTTAGTTGTCTTTACTAATAAAAGATTGATTTTATCTGATAAACAAGGGTTAACTGCTAAAAAGGTTGAATACAAATCTATTGCCTATCGTTCTATTTCAAAATTTTCTACTGAAACAAGTGGTCACTTTGATCTTGACGGAGAAGTAAAAATATGGATATCTGGTCAAGTTGAACCTTCTGAAAGAATAAATTTTAAAAAGGGTCAAGCCTTGACAGAAGTGCAACAAATTTTAGCAAGTAAAACATTGTAAATAAAAAAAGCACACCCCATCGGACTAAGAACAGGGTGTGCTATATAACATAAACGCACGGGGCGTTCTATTAGATTATAACAGATATAAGCCCCCTTTTAAAGGAGGTTTTTTATATGGCGTCAATATATAAACGTGGTAAGACTTGGACGGCGAACGTATCAATCATGAATGGTAAAACTCGTATCCGTAAAACGATGTCTGGTTTCACAACTAAACGAGACGCTACCATTTGGGCAAATGATATTGAGTTTAAAAAACAAAATAAAGACCTAGTTGTCAAAGACCATCTATTTACTGAGGCATTTGAAGACTGGTACCACGTATTTAAAGAACCGCAATTGGAAACTGCTACAAAGCAGTGGTACAAAAGAACGCTATCATTATTAAAAGAAAAATGGGACGGAAAAAAGCTATCTGAATTAACTTCCAAAGATTTTCAAAAATTAATTAATGATTATGGTTCTGATCACGTGCTGTCTTCTGTATCTCACATAAAAAATATCACAAGCGCGTTTATTAGATATGCTGTTGATGAAGATTTTATAAAGAAAGATTTTACTAGAAACGTCAAAACATATTCAGTAGTCAAAAGCAAAGATAAGCAATTAAAGTTTCTTGAAGCTGAAGAAATGGAAAACTTGATACTTTCAATAAAGGATAATGAAGCTGCGACGAGTAGAATGATATTAACAGCAATATATTCTGGAATGCGTTTTTCAGAGGTAGCCGGCTTGACGCTAGAAGATTTTGATTTTGAAAACAATGTGATAAACGTCAATAAATCGTGGCAGATACACGATAAAAAATTTAAAAATACAAAAACGCAAACTTCAAACCGCATCATCGTAATGCCAAAGGTATTTATGGATATTGCAAAAAAATGGACGTTTGGGAATGAGTTTGCATTTGAGAGTGATAACGGTACTCCACCTACTGATAACGCTGCTAACAAACAGTTAAGACGCTATCTTGAAAAAATAAATAGCAAAATTATCACGTTCCACGGTCTTCGTCACACCCATGCTAGTTACCTTTTGGCTAATGACCTAGCAATTCAATTTGTTAGTGAAAGGCTAGGTCATGCTGATGTTAACATTACATTAAGCACCTATGCCCACCTACTGAACAAAAAACGTACCGAAGAAACAAACAAGATGCTTGATTTGTTAAATAAGGTTTAAAGGGCTACATTTTGGCTACAATAGACATTAAACCGTTGATATACCAGTGATTAACACTCCCCCCCAGCGCATTTTCACCGCTTTACCACAATTGTTGGTAGAGCGGTTTTTTGTTGCATAAACCCTTGATACGTAAGGTTTTTTGGTTGTTGTGAGTTCGCGTCGGTTTTTGTTATTTTTGCTACAATTTGCTACAAATTCTGATGTAAAAAACCAGCACATTTTATGCTGGTTTTTTCTATATAAAGATGCGATTTTAGAAGCTACCTAAAACGACGGTTAACGTGACTCACTTTTTAATGAATTGATTACAAAAAAGCCATGATTTACATCAAAAGTAAATCATGGCTCGTCTCCCCTAACGTCCCAGCACTTACAATAATAATCTGGAGTATTTTTATAAAAATATATTATGTTAGCTTATAATTAAGAATGCAAAGAAGGACGATGGTTATGGTTGTTATGACCATCATTAAATATTATGTATGTGCTGGGATAACGTTACTAAAATAATTTAGCATATCAATAACCGAATTGTCAAACCTTTATCAAGAATAATCAGTGGTCAATTCAATCGAACTGTTAATGTTTTAAATGAAAATAAAAAAAGCTCACCTTAGTGAGCTTTTTGCCTTATTAAGCTTTAACGATGTTTGCTGCTTGCAAACCGCGATCGCCACTTTCAACATCGAAAGTCACTGATTGACCTTCATCAAGTGTTTTGAAGCCATCGCTTTGAATAGCTGAGAAATGGGCGAAGACATCATCACCGTTTTCACGTGTGATAAATCCAAAACCCTTGTCGCCATTAAACCATTTTACTGTGCCTGTTTCCATTATATGTTTCTCCTTTGGTGTACTCACCAATCTTTTTTGTAATTTAAATAATTGGTACTGAGTGTCCTTCAAGAAAAGAGAAATCAAAATCAAAAACTTTATTACTCATTTACTATAACACGTATCACAATGGAATAGCAAGCAAATAAACAAATCAATATATTTTTGTCACTTCATCTTGATTATTTTAGCGCGGTTTTTGTTGTGTAAACGTTGTTATATTAATGTTTTAAGTTGGCAATTTTTTTAGCGCTTATCCCTAAAAAATGCCAACAAAAAAGCCATGATTGTCGTTTGATGGCAATCATAGCTCGCGTCTCCCAGCATCCCAGCATCCCAGCACCTATAATAATCAGGAGTATTATTTATAAAAAAATATATTATGTCAGTCTACGCTTAAATATGCAAAGAAGTACGCTGGTTGTTGTGAACAATGCAAATATTATAACGTGCTGGGATGACGTAACTGATACGTTACTAGAATAATTTATCATATGCGTTATTGAATTGTCAAACCTTTATCAAAATAAAAAAAGACGTACTTATTCGCGTCTTTTATCCCCGTTGTTAACCCCATATGTATCGAGAAACCATCGTGATTTCTCGATGCTGTGCGTGCAATCCCGCTATTAGTTCTGGTGCTTGTTCAAAACGTTTTGCGCATACTGATCAAGTTGCTGCACATCTTGGATTGCGTTATCAAGTTGACCCTGTAACTGATTCCCCTTGGTATTTGCATCACGCAAATCGTTTTGTGCAGTTTGTAGTTGTGCCTGAGTTTGGTTCGCCTTCTGGTTAGCATCATTCAGCTGAGACTGAATACCATCTAATTCTTTTTGTTTATCCGCCACTCTCTGGTTGCCTTCCGCAATTTTTTGATTAATTTCGTCAATCTTTTGTTGAATTTCTCTTTGTTTATCATCATTTGCTCTTTGCAAGTCGCCTTGCAACTGCACCACTTGCGTTTTGTAATTTGACACATCGTTCTGAGCAGACGTCAGTTGATTCTGGAATTCATTATTTTGGTGTGTCAAACTTGAGATTGCTTGAGATTGCACGGTTAACTTACTATCCAACTGATCAATAATGCCTTTGATCTGATTCATCGAGGCGCTTCCTGTCCACCCCGCATAATCTGCCAATATTTTCCCACCCATAAGGGTCATTGCTGTAACTGCCAGGACAATCACTAATTTGTTGATTTTCATATAACCTTCTTTTCTATTTTATGTTATTACATTCACACAGCTTTAATAATGTAGCGTCCTTTCCCTATATAGTCAATTGAATCTTATTCATTGCCAATAGGCATAAAATGACTTTCACTCACTTAATGTAAGTGTTAACAAATGGTGGTATACCAATATTTGTACGAATAAATTTCCAATTTTTATAAATCAAACACAGATGAAATATCACAATAGAAATGTTTTTATATACTATTTTTTCTTGTGATTTTAAGTGTTAAGTATACCAATATTGACAAAATTAAACCCCACCATTGCAACTAATTTGACTAAGAAATAGTTGGATTATTTTGAGCTTTTATTATTTACCACACTTTTTACTAAAAAATAGACACCAAAAAAGCGCAACCAGATTATCCAGTTGCGCCTTTTTAGCATTATTAATATTCGCCCCAATACTTAGACATTGATTGTTGCCCAATGCCGGGATTAAAGCTGTTAGTTGGATCGTTTTTACGATAGTGATCCACCAATGCAGGTGCTGCGAGATACAAGTGGCCGACATTATGTTCGGCCGGATATACCGCATGGCGGGCATCCAAAATTTTTAACATGTCCTGTTTGAGTGCATGGGCATCGACCCCAGACTTCAAGATATAATCCTGATGCATCACATGATCGAGCAAGTGACCATAGTAGATTTTATAGGCAATTTTCTCTTCGATTTCAGCTGGTAACTGTTCAAACCAATGATATTCATTGCTGGCAAAAGCAATATCTAACGGCAAAATGTCGATCGCATCTTGCTTGAGTTCTTGATAGCGAATCGCCACGCCGGCCGTCACGTAGCGGTGCGTTTCTGCCTTACTGGTTTCATTCGCATCCGCTTCAAAATAATCCCCGTCCTGAGTTGGGAAGAATGACGCCAAATACTCACGTGCTTCAGCAATCCCATCCCCAGCCATTTTAAGTTGCAAATAGTGGTCATACTTATCATGGTACGCTTCTAACCGTTCTGGTAACTGATTAGGGAAAAGATGACTCAAGGTTTGCAATAACCGATCTGGGAAATAAGGCTTGAAGAATGGGATATGCTTCAATAAACGTTCACCCCAAGCCTTCATAGCAAACATCTGTGGTAAGTGGCCAGTCCCGATTTTTTCAATCACAATCAGCGAGTCTTTCCCGTATTGCTTCGCGAGTTCATAAGCCGTTTTATGCATATACTCACCAGACACTGGCAAAGACTTGAAGTGCGTCATAATGTGACGCCGAATATCTTCTAGTTCATCTGGGTTATTGGTCCCAATGTAAAAGACCTGAGTGGTCTCATCTTTGGGAAAGGTATCTAGGCGCACCGCTAATGCGGCAACGTGACCGGCAGACCCAGAAACTTCAAATAATTCTTTTGGATTAGCATTGTAACGAATCGGTTGATCAGAATCGACATCACGAACGACCTGTTCATGATTGTGCATGGAGCCGTGGTGTTCAGTCGCTGGCACTTGGTTTAAATCGAAGTTACGATTTTCCAAATTGGTAATAATTTCTTCAGGTGTATCACCCAAATCAATACCAAGATGGTTCACTAAGTGCATCTCATCGTTTTCATCAATCCAGACATAAAGTGACAATTCAGTATAGGCTGGGCCACGACGAATCAGGGCACCACCAGAATTGTTGTTAATGCCGCCAATGACTGAGGCACCGAGATTTGATGAGCCGATAACCGAATGCGGTTCACGATCTAACGGCCGCAAGGCATTCTCTAACTGGAAAAGCGTTGTGCCTGGAAAGGCCAAAACTTGTTCCCCATGATTAATCAGTTCCAAATCCTTAATTTTCATGCCGTTGACAACCACAGCTGGGCGATCATAACCAGGTGCTGGTACCGATCCTTCGGTCAAACTCGTATTGGCTGCTTGCATAATAATCACAATGTTATGCTCATGCAAAACATTCAATACACGCCACATGGCCATGAGACTGGTTGGGAAAACCACTGCTATGGCATCACCATGTCCTGAACGATAGCCTTTGCGAAAACGTAACGTCTTCCCGGCATTCGTGATGACATTTTTCTTGCCAACAACCTCAACCAATTCATCAACTAAACTCATACTTCTTGCAATCCTCCGAAATTCTGTAATATATAGACTAACATTCCCTTTCATCATACGCCCTTTTTAGTCAAATGGGCACATAAATGTCTATTTTTCAGGAAAATATTACCAATATGTTTTTGAAATTCCGAACAATTGTACTTATCAGGCTTTTTCATCTCAATTGCAATATAATTTGATGCATTATTGGCCGATCAGAATCACCAACTCGCTCACTTTCCTACTGCGTTATCAGGTATAATGACTTAACCTGCTCACACCACTAATGGTCAATATAAGATATGGAAATTACAATGATGAAAACAAAAGTTGTTATTGCTGGTGGCACAGGATTTGTCGGTCAAGGCATCATCCAACAACTTGATCCAACACAATATGACGTCCATAGTTTGTCCCGCCATGTACACCAGTCCACTGCTGACGACAAAACAACTTATCACGTCATTGACTTGTCCGATACACCAAGCTTGTCAGTAATCATTCAAGATGCTGATTGGGTGATTGATGCGGTCGGCATCTTGTTGCCCAACCCAATCAAAAAACAAAATTATCAAAACAGCAGTTATGCGCCAGCCAAATATCTCATTGATGCATTGCTTACCGCACCAAACACGAAATTACTTTTTATCTCTGCAAATGGTGGGCCATTTTTCATGTCACCCTACCTCAATACAAAAAAAGCCGTCGAGGCACGGATGCGCACACTGTTACCCGAACGCACTTATATTGTTTATCCAGGGATTATTTTTGACAAAACGCGCTTGAGTTCATATTTCCCCGGACGCATTTTGTCACGCTTAGGCGGCATTCAGTATTTTAAAAAATTACGACCAATCAGTCGACAAGCCTTTGCCATTGAGATTGCACAGATACTATCTGGCACAAGTAGTGCATTAGAAAAAAGACTAGATTGAATCTAGTCTTTTTAGTTTGAAATAGTGATTAACAAAAAAGTCATGACCTACATGCGCTGTAAATCATGACTTGCCTTCTCTCCCTATCCCAACACTTACATTAATTTGGAGTATGCATTTTACAAAAAACATTATGTTAGTCTACGCTTAAATATTGCAAAGAAGTACGCTGGTTGTTTTCAACAATGATCAATAATAAATATTATGTATGTGTTGGGATACCGTAACTGATAAGTTACTAGAATAATTTATCATATCAACCCACAAATTGTCAAACCTTTATCAAAATTATAAAAAGATACCCTTATGTCAAGCTGGGTAAAGCTTTTCCCTGCAATTCAGCCGGATAAATGTTATGCTTTAATGACAACATATCGGTTAAATGATCACGTGATTTCTCTCGACGTGTTTGTTGACGTCAACACAGCATGTTAACGCATGTGTCATCATTGAAAGGATGATTATGAACTACTTTTTCAAATACGGTGTCCACCAAGTCCAATGGCTATTTATGCTGATTTACGGGGTGGCAGCTGTTGTTGTTATTCTCGGGCTGCTGTATTTTTTATGGTTAAAGTTCTATAAATAATACTAGTTTAATTCAAACCTATCGCGCTGCTAACTTCTGTTCCTTTAGCAATGTTAAGCGTTTGACTAAAACGCTTAACATGATTATACTTTTAAATAAGTACTTAGGGGGAATTATGTTAGAATTTACACTTGGTTTTATTAGCCTTGTCATTATCGTCAGTGCCATTGGGTCATTTATCACCCTTCGGCCAATCTTTCATACGCTAACGCGTAAACAACAGACCTGGTTAACGATACTATTTGTAGCCATCGTGGTATCATTTTTATTCAATGAAATTCCGGATTTTATCCATGGCTTTAAAATCGGTGTCGAAACCGGTCATTCAGCCTTGTAGGCTACAAGCATCATCAATTCAGATGATGCTTTTTTTATCGCAAAATAAAAAGCGCTGAAATTTGCGCTATCATTTCAATACTGGTACACCCGTTCTCAACGTAAATTACCAAGCCACATCGACCACATCACCGCGTTGTCTCGAGCAAAATCAGGCTTTTGAAGTTCGGTGAAAAATGCCAGCCCTTGTTCTGACAGTTTTTTCTGTAATGCCAGTCCCCTAAAACCACTTTGTAACGATCCTAACACACGCGCTTCACTTTCATGAGTTGTTTTGAGCTGATTAATTGCACGGTCTACAACTACTTGTTCCGCTATATTAAGTGATAATTGTTCCAATACTGTTAGTAGATCATTCCTATTTTTTGCCATTGTCATCTCCCCCTTCGCTCAAGTATACCACAGGCACAACGTCAACACGTAATATATGGCATTATGATGTGGGTTTCTAACTTACGCGCTTAAAATATCTCATAATTTTTATAAAAAAAGCGCCGCAACTAGTATCATACTAATCACGGCGCTTTTTAATATGGAAAATAAAACCCAGCACACTATCCGAATTGAGTAGACTAAAAGTATAGCGTTTGTTCTCGGGAAAATATTGCTAATTTTATGTTAAAGTGTGTGTTATGTGTTTCAACAGACGTGGACGTCATGTACTGGGCTAACGTAACCAATACGTTACAAGAATAATTTATCACATTTCCACTGAAATTGTCAAACCTTTATCAAAATTTTATATCAAATTGATATCAGTTTATCGTATGCCGACTTTTAATGATTTTCCAGCGTCACAATGTGTGATATTGGATGCGCCTGTTTCAACCTGTTAAACAGTTTTAAAGTGATCGGACGAACGATAAAAAAGTATAGCGGTATCGCAACAAAAAAGGTTTTGGCCCAATTCCCGACATAACCCGAAATGAAATGCGGGTATAATTGTCGATGTATTTCCGTAAACCACACCATCATAACCGAAACATTAAAAGTAATGACAAGTACCGTAACACTAACATGTTTTGGGACGTTTTTGGTCAGGATTGTTGGAAAATATTGATGTAACTTCATGGCAATTGGTAACGATACATAAGTCCGCAAACAGTAGATAAACATCACAACAAATGGATAAATAATCGCCACACGCAACAACATTTTTTCTGAAAAACCATAACGAATGATTGTATTATAACTGGACATCACTGCTACCATGATCCCGACAAACACCCACGGCAGGGTATTTGGATGATGTAATAACTTGTGTAAAATCTGTTTGATTGGTAACATATATCCGCCTTTTTTATTTTACCTATACTACACGCGTATAACGCCCCTCACGGGTGGCTACCTGGCGATAGATTTGATAGGTGTTCCTACTAAATATTATGCATTTTTATCATAATAAGCGCTATATCTATACTAGCCCTTTTTTCAATGAGATACAAGTCACTTGCGCCATGTCACCACGTCAGTTTCATCCCAAAACAAAAAGCGCCGAACGGCGCTTTCATTTAAACACGTGATTGATTAATGACCCAACGTGATTCTGGTGTCGTTGGTAACACCATGAGTACAAAGAACCAAATCGTGCCAATAATTGGTACGAACTGAATCAAAATCCACCCTGCGCTATGATTGGTATCGTGTAAACGACGAACCTTTAACGTTAATGTGGCGACCCAAACCAATAAATAGATGACTTGCGCGGTCGTATTTGTCGTTAAATCAGCAATATTATAAATATCGCCAAGCTCGTGACCTTGCAATTTTTCAATCACATTGACTAAAAGGCCACCCAAGAAATAGTTAATAATCACTGGGATCCAGTATTGTGCCCTGGTTGCCGTCGCATTCCAAGTCAAAATTTTCGTCCAAAACTCTTTATAACTCGTTAACATCGTCTTCCCTCCCGTTGCTTACTCTATATCTTGACACTGAATAAAATGATTGTCAAACAAAATACAATGCCTATTTACCATCATGATACAATTAAAACCACGATTTTGCGCAACGCGCATCGTGGTTTTTAGTTATGCTTGAAAGTCGACCACTGTCGGACTAGTCTTGAATGATTCAACTAGTGCTGAGCGGAGCGTTAATTGAATAATGGCGTTATGATTGAAATCTTCAGATAACGCTTTAATTTCTGGATGGGCAGCAACCACCTGTTTAACATCTTCATCAGCAATCACCAACGCATCCACGGCATTTGAACTCACGCGAGTACCTGTTTGCTTGTCAAACCATGTCGTGATAGCAGCTGTGTGCGTCGCTTTGATATTTTGCACACGTGCGGTTGTCTTATCCGTCACAATATAAAATACATTCTCAGCTGTGCTTGATTGCTTAAACGTAATCACACTAGCACTGATAGTCTTATCAGCCGAAACCGTTGATAAAACAAGAATATTGTCCAGCATGTTGAGCGCATTTTGAAACACATTGTCGGCTGTTGCATTAGTGTTCGTGCTAAACTTCTTGCGTTGCTTCATAATCGTTAATGCTGTGAGCGGAATCACCAAGATAATATAGCCCACAACTGTTAGCACGAGTGCCTGCGCCAAATAACCTTGAATCCCAAAGAAAACAACAACAAACAGGGCGATAAATATTGCGACTAAAAACATCACAAAAAGTTGAATAAAGCGTTTTGCGTACATAATGACGGTTAAAATCCTTTCAATTAAAAAAATTTTTTACAGCGTTATCGCTGTTTTTTACTAACGCCTCCATTATACTATTTTCTCATTTAACTCGAAATAGATAAGTATTATTCAGCCCGATACTAGCAGAACATCATTTTAATGTTAGCCGTTGTGGCTTGTTGTACACATTGGAACGCCCCTTATCGACTTATACAGATGTTTGTTGTGTGATATAATAGAAAAAAGGAGATAATATATTATGTGGAAAGAATTTAAAGAGTTCGCTTTTAAAGGGAACGTTGTTGACCTTGCCGTTGCCGTTGTTATCGGTGGTGCTTTCGGTTTGATCGTGAAGTCACTGGTTAACGATATCATCATGCCCCTTGTTGGTATTTTGATTGGTGGGATTGATGTCTCAAATCTTGCGATTAAAGTTGGCACAGCAACTGTTGCTTATGGTTTGTTCTTGCAATCTATCATCAACTTCTTGATCATTGCAGCCGCAATCTTCATGATGGTTAAAGTCTTCAACACAATGAACAAGAAGTCTGCTAAAGAAGCAGAAGTTCTTGAAGTTGAAGATACAAAGACTGAAAAGTATTTACAAGACATCGTTAAGCTTTTGTCAGAAAAGAAGTAATATCACGTCTTGGTTAAGCGATAGCTTAACTTGAGCTAAAAAAGCGTCGGCCTCTTATTGAGACCAACGCTTTTTTGTTTGTTCACTTATTTTGCCATTATGGCAAAATAAAAACGCCAAAATCGGCGTTTAACTGTTGTATTACTATGTACATCAGCCCCTGGAATACATTTCAATCTAGATAAAAGAAATATGGTGATCGCAAAATCACTGAGCTAACTTAATAAGAATACCATAGTTAGCCAGACAACGCAAATAATATATGCCTTGTCAGGCGCCAAGTATCATCTTAATTCAAAAAGCGTCAATCTTACTAGTAAGATTGGCGCTTTTACTGTTATCACGCTGCTATTTGATTACTTGTTGAAGTAGAATGTGCCGCCAGTATAAGATTCGTTTTGTGACCCATCTTTAGCAACGTCTGGTAGTGCAATTTTAATGCCATCAGACTTGAAATCATCTTTGTCACTCAAAACGACAAATTTCACCTTTGTTTTTGACTTTGCTGGGAATAGTTCAATTGCTGCTGGTCGGACATTCGTATAGGAATCTAACGTTTCCCCTGCTGCTGATCTCGCATTCCCGTTACCGTCAATAAAAGTATACTTCCCATTTAATTGACTCCCATGGATATCTTGATCCGTTTTATTTTCTAGTGTTGCTTCAACTGTTGTCTTATAGAACTTTTCTGGCAACAAGTCTTTGATTGCAGAACTGACATCAAACATATCACGATCATATGCTGACCGCTTCACCTTTTCAGTCTTAACACGGTTAAGTGTGACATTCCAGTTGTCATTACTCTGTGTTTGGTTAATGTTTTTCACGACTGCCTTATCTGATCGACTAGCGTGTCTCACGACGTGCTTGTCAGCATCGTTATCCAAACGATGTGTCATCATTTTTGCCCCGATAAACACACCGATTGCGAGTGATACAATCGCTGTTATGGCGATTACGATAATCTTCTTCATAAAACTTCTCCCCATCGTTTTATTTACAAAAACGATAATATCATCAAATACGCTGTCTGACAATACATTCACGCATTAGAACAATGATTTTCGGCTAAAATATTGACCGTTTTTTCAATAATTATAAAATTAATATGTGGCGAATAAAAAAGTGATATGATCAGCAATCACAATAAAAAAGCTTGGGGGAGCATATGATTTCAACACTTTCAGGACTAATCTTTATTATTTCAGTTGTCGCCTTTATCGTTTTTCTGATTTGGGGATTCGTGAAAAACCAGCACATTAATCAAAAAACGTGGCTTTGGTTGTTACTGGCAGTTGTCGCAATCGTTGTCTATGTGACAACCGCTAAAACACCAGAAACGGCTAATAGCGCGCAAAACGTGCATAAAACAGCAAAATCAAACACATCAAAGCAACCGGTTGACGACGCTGTCGTTGCAAAATTAAAAGCGGCGCTAAAGTCTGGTGATATGGTGACCTTTTTGAAAACGTTCTATGCGCAAGATAAACAAAAGCACTTAGCCTATTATCAAAAAGCCGACGTTGCGACAACAAAGACAACAATCAAGGGTCAAGTGATTGAACCAGTAGCTGAAGAAACAGACCTCTACCTGTATGTCCCAGTTGAGGAAATGCCAGCCAACGTTCGGAACACAAAGCAAAAAGCCTACGTTGTTGTCATCAATGATCCAAACAATGATCTCAAGAATTATAGTGTTGGTCAAACTGCTGAAGTCACGGGCTACTTGGTCGGTCACGGCGACAAAAAGCACGGCTACAGTTGGGAATTAAACGTTGCGAAATAATACATGCCCGTTTGGGCGTACATATCAAACACCGTAATCTGTAAAATCAATATAGATTACACATATCCTCTTTCATGTCAGTGTGCGTGTATAAAATAACTAGATATGTAAATTTTAACAATTTTTTCAATAAAGCTGTTGTGTGATACATATTTTGCAAATCATAATTTTAATACACAACGATAGAAAACCACTTTATGTTTTTTTGAAAGATTCATTCTTCATCTACTTGCTCATTTAGTAACATTTTGTCAAAAATTTGCTGACATGAGTATTCCCCTGCAGTATTGACTACTTTTTAACAGTAACGCGTGCTGAGCAACACGTTAAAAGGCTCTTTGTAGACGAAATATGTGCTGAGTAACCACATTAAAAGGCTTTGGGAGAATACATGCAATGAAAAACAAAAAGGTACGCCACAAACACGGAATTATCGTGATGGCTTTAATCTTACTGGCTTGATCATTTTTGTAAGTCTTGTTACAAAAAACTCATCTGATTACACGCCAGAAACAACTACTGAAGAGACTAGTTCGTCCGACAGTTATAATAGTTATGATGATTCCCCAAAAATTGCCTCATCTGGGGTATATTCATCATCATCATCGATTAGTAATTTTAGCACCGATAGTCAAACTTCGTTAGCTAATCTTAAAGCAGATGTTTCTACTATGCCGAAAGAAAATTATGAAAATATTGAAAATGAAGTTTTAAAAAAAGCTGATTTTGACCCAACAAGTAATAATCCAAGCGCCTCATATCAAATCGACGGAATAATGAATGCGTTAAAAAACGTCCAAAAATTAGCTGATGATGCCAAACAGTTAGCTTACAAGCCAGATAGGGATTACACCAAAGAGGATAAAGACAAACTAGTAGTATACTCGAATGCTTTAAATAGTTACTTGATAGCTTTTAAAGACTATGCAACGACTATATATCATGATAAATATACATCAGAAGATCCTACTACATCAGAATCTGACAAACAACTTCTAATTGACGAAATGAATTCTGCCAAAAACACTTGGCTCGAAGAAAAAAGTAAATGGTTAGAGCAGTATAACACGATATTGACACAATAAAACTCATAATTATAAACCCATTTGGGCGTACATATATGCCAATCGCCCGTTAAAAAGCTTCAGCAAAAACAACATGTGCTGAACATCCACATTAAAAGGTTCTTAGGGGAGTTTTTATGAAGTTAAAGAAATTAACGGAATTGTTGGTTTGGCCGGCGGTATCATCCTGCTATTGGGGGGCTGGATCGTTTTGAGCGCTTCGGCTATAAGTGATAATACGTTGAACGTTATGATTGCGCTATTTTTAGCTTTGAAGGTCGCAATTTTTGTGCTCGGTATTGTCGGATTGGTGCAATTCAACAATACACCAATCCTCACAAAATCACCCAGTGTTTTATTGATTGTTGGCGGTGCCATTGCCCTCGTCCCCTTCATGGGTTGGGTCGGCGGCATTGTCGCGATCGTTGGTGGTTCATTATATCTAGCTGGATTAAAGAAGTTCCACGACTAAAAAAGCCCGTTTGGGCGTACATATGGGTTGATAAAGACTCTAACATAACCTAACCGGAAATAACCATAGGATTATTTAAAAATAAACAACTAGCCGCAAGCAAAATCATTTAAAATAATCACTTTGCTTTTTTAAAGATTCAATATTTCCCTACTTGCTCACTTAATAACATTTAAGACAACAATTAAAACCACGACAACACACTACTATTTGAAATAGCACGTGCTGGGTAACACGTTAAAAGGCCCTTTTAAACGAATATGTGCTGAGCAACCACATTAAAAGGCTAAGGAGTATTATTTTATGGCAAAGAAGATTGTCGACGAGAACGGAAACACATACGTGCAAGTAAAGCCACTTTATAAACGCGTTTGGTTCTGGGGGATTGCTGCAGCAGTAATTATTTTTGCTGTTATCAGTGTATCTGATAGTAAGACTTCTGAATCAAATAACACTACTTCATCAACTTCAGTAGCTCAATCATCCACAAGTAGCAGCGTTGCCGAAAAACCAAAGGTATCAGCTGAATATTTAGCAGCCTTAGGTAGCGCTAAGACATACTCTGATTCGTTGCACATGTCTAAAGCTGGTATTTATGACCAATTAACTTCTGATGACGGCGAAAAATTCCCGGCAGATGCAGCTCAATATGCCGTTGATAACCTAAAGGCTGATTATAACAAAAACGCTTTAGAGACAGCAAAAAACTACCAAAAGAATCTGAACATGTCTACAGAAGCTATTAGAGACCAATTAACTTCTGATGACGGCGAAAAATTCACACCAGAAGAAGCAGACTACGCTGCACAACACTTGAATGACTAATATAAGCCCTTTTGGGCGTACATACTAGACAATGAAGTCTCCAAAATAAGACAAATAAAAAACACCCCTATCCCCTAACCCCTTGGTATACTTACACTTTTTACCCCTTAAAAACACTGCTGGCTCCTAACTTGGCTCCAGATAAAAAACTGCAAATCACATAGGCGTACATATAAAAAATAACTCGATAAATGTGTAACTAATCGAGTTATTTTTATTTTTTCTTCCTATTATATAGATGTTTTTAGAAGCCAGTAAAACCGATAATAATATGGCCTATCTTTTACTTCACTATTTCCAACAAAAAAGACCGACTAGAACCTAATCTAGTCGGTCTTTACTATCTATTATTAAGCTTTAACGATGTTTGCAGCTTGCAAACCACGGTCGCTATTCTCAACATCAAAAGTCACTGATTGACCTTCATCAAGTGTTTTGAAACCGTCGCTTTGAATAGCTGAAAAGTGAGCAAAGACATCATCACCATTTTCACGTGTGATAAATCCAAAACCCTTGTCGCCGTTAAACCACTTTACT
Source organism: Leuconostoc lactis (assembly GCF_007954625.1). NCBI lineage: Bacteria > Bacillati > Bacillota > Bacilli > Lactobacillales > Lactobacillaceae > Leuconostoc > Leuconostoc lactis. The sequence goes on from NZ_CP042420.1 coordinate 1,587,567, forward strand.
GTGCCTGTTTCCATTATATGTTTCTCCTTTGGTGCATTCACCAATCTTTATTTGTAATTTAAATAATTGGTACTGAATGTCCTTCAAGAAAAGAGAAATCAAAATCAAAAACTTTATTACTCATTAACTGTAACACGTATCACAGCGAATAGCAAATAAAAAAAGAATCCGATCAGAATTTAATCAAGTCGGACTTTTTATCAGTCACTTACCAATTTTCAAAGTTCATGCGAGTTACTGTTCAGAATGCCAAACGCATCTAATACTAGCTCTGCACCACTATGTTGATGTGTTTTATATTCCTCCGTGTGGAATTTGCTGTTGTCAATTGGAATAATAACAGCATAGGTTATTTTTTCATTCACATCAGAGACCAATTCATTTTTTTCATCATAATGAGCAATAATTGCCTTTGCGGTAGGATTTGAATTTTTCGTTGAATAAGGTCTATATAAATCGCCTAAATTGTATTTTTCAGAGGAATCTATACTCCCCTCAACACGACGTGTGTCCCAAAATGATGTTTTCCCAACTACAGCAACTTTTCCATCTTCGATAATTGAAACAAAGACATATTGATAGTTTAGCTGAGCTTCTGGAAATCCATCTCTATAAATGGTACCAAATCCATCAAATGGACCACCGATTTTCAAAAAGGATGCTTTTGTTTTTTCAATCTCGTCATTTGTAAATTTCTGTGACAATTCCTCTACTATAGGTGAATAATTTTTTTCTTTGAGAAGATATTTAATTTTCTCAGCTGTATCCTTATCAAGTAATTCCATCTGATGCGCCTCTTATTTTCTAGTTTTGTCTTGAAACAAATCATATACCTTATTATTCAACATATCAATAAATTTTGTTCTACTCAGACATTTACTGTAATCTTAGACCAGTCATAAAAAAACGACCAGAAATCAATCTGATCGGGTCTTTTAATGAATTCAATTTTTAGTCTTACTATAGCCATTAGCAAAACTATTAATAATGGCCGTGATTGACTTCGTTACTGCAACGTCTTAACCACAACCTTTTGCACAACACCGTGTGACTTGCCAGATGCAGCACTACCGTACCATGATCAATACGCGAACCGTAGTCGGTCAAGTTATCAAATATCTGCTTATTGAACACCTTTTCTGTCTTTGGAAATTCTAACGTGACTGATTTATTCATCGTTATACTCCCCGATCACAATCTTGGTTTCAAGCGATACGCGGTCATCATTCATCAGCTTAACCCTTGCTTCCGCCATGTCAGCATCAGCTTTCATCTTGCGTACTTGCTGTTCAACCAGCTTATCGTTGTCTGGATAACGTTTGAATATTTCTTTCAACGCTACAATGCGCGTCTTGATATCAGCTTCTTTTTTGACTGTTTCCGCGCCATTCATGGTGCCGACAACAACCGTTTCCATTAACTCACCTCTAGCTATACTAGTTAGCAGTTCAACAGCTTCTGCATATCCCATGACATGGTTTGATGCAATCCGTTCCATGTGTTCGGCTATGTACGATTTAATATTAAGTTTTATTAGGTTTTCAGCTGTAATAACCGCTGCTGTCTTCTTGCTATAACCCGCTTCAATCACTGACTACGTTGCGTTTCCAGTCTTGATATACTCATCCGCAAACTTCTGCTATTTCGGTGTTAATTTCATGTCGTTTCGGCACCTCCTTTCATGGGTTCAATGAAACCTCACATAACCATACTTTGATCAACATATAATTCATGATTGTTTTTCTCTAATTTCCTCTTTTTCCAGATCGTTAAACACTATCTCGAGAGGCTCCGGTTCATATGAATGCCAAACTTTATCTTTATCCATGAATAAATGAGAGACCGTATTGTTTCTAGCTTTGATTTTTACTACTCTACCATCAATCAATCTTCCATAAAAGATTAATTCAACGAATTTGAAATCATCAGAATTTTCATCAAACATAAAAGTTACAGGTGTCCACTCCTCGATTCCTGGCATAATGTCTCCTAAATAAACACTGTCTTTAACACCAGGTTCTTTGTCTTCATCCGTATTCATATATATAAACGCTGTAACAGATCGTATTGGATAAAAATTATTATATGCCGAAAATTTTATAAAATAAGGAATACGATATTGAAAAACTTTGTCTTGCTTAATACAATGAAACGTTTGTTCTATATGAAACATTAGATACGGTAAATTTTTTTGCTCAGCTTCAATTTTTTTATTGTCTTTCTCCGTTTCTATTTGATACCTAGAGACTGCATACGCTATCAATCCTGAAGGAATGATACCTAAATAACTCCCCCAAAATCCTAACCAATCGGAAGGAAAATAAAATTTCAAATCCGTATGTGAGTTCTCAAATATTTGATTCAGCACTTTAAATAATATTTGAATCAAAAAAGGGCCTAGAACAAAAAATAAAATAATTATAGTTTTATATTTACCCCACACATATTTCAGTTCTCGTGCTAAAAAGTCTTCGATTTTTTTCATCTTTTAATCCTCCAATAGCAACAATCATACCATCGAAAGAACGCAAGTTGGATTAGAAGTCACAAACCGATATGTTTACGATAATCAATATTCGTGTTCCCGTAAAACTCATCCTTAACTTTCTGACGTTAGCACTCATGCCATTCATTACGCCGTTGCTTTTGTTCTGCTAAATGTTGCTTATTAACTTTTATCACATCTCGAATATGTTTTAGTGATATTTTAGTTTCTTCAACAATGATTTTGTCCAAATAAAAAGCACCCGAAGGTGTTGTTACTTACACTAAAAACCGAAAGATGTTACTGTTGTCAGTTTCACTTGCGATTATAAGACATTTATTCATCATTTTCAAATTCTTGATTAACTATTTCTTTGATGATATTAATTTCTGAGGAACCTAGGATCGAAACTGTAATTTGATTCAAATTACTCTTCCCTGCTTCATGTAATTGACTTATTGAATACTTGCTTAGCATAATTTTCTTTGTGTTTTTATCTCTAAGAATATGAAAACCAAATATCGTGAACACTGGGTTTAAATATAAAAGGTCTCCCATAGTATAAAGTTTCCCCAACAATATGAATAAAAAAAGATTTGCAATCATGGTATTGCCATCATTTATTTTCAACGAGATAAGCGGCACGATAAACGTAGCCAGATAATTTAAGGTCCCTTCACCCGCATCTTCATAAGTACCAATTTTGGTATTCCTAGAAACTTTATTCGAATATATATTTTTCCACGTGATCAGTGCCCAAAGTACCAAAATAATAATAAACCAAAATACAAAAAATTCGAGCGCATTATCATGAAATGAATACTTAGACTGGCTTATATTTTTTAGCATGTTGATAAAATCAGTCATATTTTGTAAAAGAATTAGTATGTACAATGGTAAATATGACATCACATACATCGACCATTTCATCCAACCACTCATCGTGAACCCTCTTTTTCAATTAAAAATTTTCACTACTTGTTTGCTTTGAGGCTATACCCCTTTTAGCTGTATCCGCAATAAAGTTGAGATACTCATGAATATTTTTTAAATCAGAATTATCAACCATTGTCAGTTTACCATTCTCATACTTGACTAATTCGTATTTATCTTTCAAGACAGAATCATTTGTAATTTCATCAAAAATATCTTGATTTAAGTTTTCGTAAATACTCTTAATTCGGTCTTCTCTAAACTTAAGTTTCATTACTTTTTTAGCTATTCTGGAATCATCTTTACATTTATTATTAATGGCAATGATATCATCATCCATAACGCAATCAGATTTCACAATTGTATTTAATACTTCTTCTGCTTTTTCCTTATAATAACGAGACATTTGGAATACAGATTCAAATTTATTTGCGTTTGCTATATACAAATCATTATCGTACCAAAACATATTTACGTAAAAATCAAAACCTATGGTATCATTCATATCAAACTTTTTTAATTTACTTTTATTTATTGATTTGTGAAGCACAACACTTTTCTTTTGTAACTGTGAATAATTTTTAATGCTTCCAAAAAAATACAAATCGTCATCATTGCCAAACGATAGTCTAACAATATATGCCTTGATTCTTGCCAAATTAAGTTGAGACATATCATCCAAAACATTGGATCCTTGTTTTAAATCTCCTATAAATTTTGTAACATTTTCGAAATCATTCTCATGTACAACAGCGACACCGTCCTCTTGAGACCCGTTCACACTATAATCATATGTTAAATCAGAGTAGTATGAGCTGGAATTTAGAAATAATTTAACAAATTCTTCCTGCAAATCATTGTCTAACTTCGCATCGTAAAAAGACGGAAATGTAATAACTTTGCTATTTTTCTCTGCTTTAATTGTCTTTTGTCTATAACGCATTAAGTAGAGTGTGACATTCCCATGACTTTTTGATCCAGAAATTGCCTGTGTTTTATCAAATATATCCTTAACTATTGCCATACTAGTCTCTTTTCTCTTTTATATGTATGGTGCTTATGCTAGTTTCATGGAGTGGTTTTTAGAACCATTTCCTGTAAAATGAAACCAGCAGGAGCGTCTTTTTATTATGACTACACGAAATTATTATTCCCCTGAACAGAAGGCAGCTATCGCTGCCCTACATTGGGATGAAAAACAAACATTAAGCCAAATTTCACGTGAAAATAAAATCTCAATAAGCGCCGTTCGGCGCTGGGTCCGTGAGTATTCACCTGCGGTGAGTGACAATGGCGAAAAAATTACCAAGAAAACAGTCTCTGAACTTGAAGCGAGAATTGCCGAACTCGAACAAGATAACCAAATTTTGCGTGAAGCAGTCACTTTAATGGACAAATACTCACGTGAACAGATAAAAAAATCCAACCGACGATGAGTTTAGCGGAGCGCGCCGTCGTCGATATGTCTGAAAATGCGAAATATTCTCAAACCAAGTTGCTTGCGGTCATGAATGTGCCCTCAAGCACTTTTTATTCGCACAAAGCTCCAAAATCGCCCACAGAACACGATTTACAAGACGCTCTGATAATCGAGAAAATTCAAGAAATCGTTGACGCGCACGAGTTCAATAATTCCTACGGAATTAAGCGTATGGTGCAGGAATTGGCCGATCAATATGACATACATACCGGTGAACACCGTGTTCATCGCTTGATGCAGAAGATTGAATATAAGTCTGTTATCACTCAGTCTTATAAAGGAAATCGCGGCCGTCCAGTTGTTGAACGCGACAATCTGGTTAAAGACATTATCATTGAACGACCATACCAAGTTCTCACAACTGATGTAACTTACCTGGTGATGCCAGATAAGCAGAAACTCTATAAAGCCAGCGTTCTAGACTGGTTTACCGGTGATGTCATTGGTGCCGTCGTTGGCTATGATATGACATCTGATTTAACTAAACGAGCACTTCAAACAGCTATGCGTCAAATTCCTAAATCGATTCTCAACGCCGAAACATCAATCATTTTGCACTCAGATAACGGTTCCCACTTCATCAGTGAGGAATACGAAGATACCGTCTCATTTTATGGCCTCATGCACTCATTCAGCTCACCGGGCATCCCGAGCACAACACAATCATCGAAAACTATCACTCATTTTTCAAATCAGAATTCTTCAACCCACGTCGCTTAAGTTGGTCAATCAATGCGATTATTGCAGGAGCGCACCGCTATGACTACTGGTGGAACACCACCAGAATATCTACAAAGACCCGTCCGGCAGCTATACCACTTGCTGCTTAACATAATGCCGGTTATCGGCACTAGCCGGTACGACGCCGTTTATAAGCCGTCACTTGTGAATTTCAAAAATTCGCCTTGTGAAGGCTTATTTGTTGCACGATACAACTTGTGAAATCCGGCTGGTTCACAATCTATACCACCTGTTTTCTCTCACTGGTAGGGCTCGGCCCTGTTCCACCTACAAAAACACCCAGAAATCACGCCGTTTTAAGCTGAAATCCGGGTTTTGAAAAATTTTCGGAGTGCGGTACCTCTCGGTGCCAAAAAAGCCTGTCCATAATCTTGACATCAGCGCCGTGTTCGAAGACGACCCGACTACCATTCCAGCCCGTAAAGACATTCTAGGCGAAGCAATTAATACGCTTAACGAAAAGGTAAAAGAAATTGTTGATGCCCGTGATTATTTACAGTGGAAAATTGACAACTATGATTCTTACATGATTGAATCCGAAAATAAATTATAGAAAACAAACGAGGTCCGGGCGATGATTGCCTGGACCTCGTTTATTCTTTTTGATTAAACTTTCGGGGTAGCTCCGGCCCCTCGCGGGGCTATCTAAAAACCACTCCAAAGTATTGACATTATTCCCAAGTATCACTTCAAGAAGCAGACAAAGTTAAGAGTATTTGGGGCTAATTCCTAGCACCATAAAAGGTTGAGCGATTAGGTTAAGAAAATTTGAACGCGGCTCCAATTTGGCTCCGCGTGAGATGTTTTCTTCCGTTATTTAACGTAATGGAAAATAAAAAAAACGTTGATATATCAACGTTTTTTTATATTCTGACGGTATATGGCATACCCTTAAGGAGATAGCGGGATTTGAACCCGCACACCGCGAAACGCGGCTCGACGGATTTCGAGTCCGTTGCAGTACCAGATTGTGCCATATCTCCATGAACAAGAACCACAAGTGGTTCTTAATCAATTAAATTACTTTGACGCCTTACGACGCTTAGCAGCCTTTTCACGTTCAGCCGTATTCAAGATTGCCTTACGGATACGAACGTTTTCAGGTGTTACTTCAACGTATTCATCATCGTTCAAGAATTCCAAGCTAGCTTCCAAGTTCATGACACGTGGTGTCTTGATTGAGGCTGTTTGGTCCTTGTTTGATGAACGGACGTTTGATTGTGGCTTCAACTTTGTCACGTTGACAGAAATATCGTTGTCACGTGAGTTCATACCAACGATCATACCTTCATAAACGTCAACACCGGCACCAACGAACATTTGGCCACGGTCTTCAACACCCATGATGGCATAGTTAGAAGTTGTGCCTTGTGTGATTGAAACCAAGGCACCGTTACGACGGCCTGGTTCCCAGTTACGAACTACTGGACGGTATTCAGCATATGTGTGGTTGAAGATACCGTAACCACGTGTTGCTGACATGAATTCAGTTGAGTAACCAATCAAACCACGTGAAGGTGCCATATAAGTCAAACGTGTTTGACCGTTACCAACAGATTCCATGTTGATCATTTCACCCTTACGTTGGTTCAATGCATCGATAACTGCTGAGGCATATTCATCAGGTGTGTCAATTTGAACTGATTCGTATGGTTCTGATTGCACGCCATCAATGTCACGATAGATAACTTGTGGACGTGAAGCTTGCAATTCGAAGCCTTCACGACGCATTGTTTCGATCAAGATTGCCAAATGCAATTCACCACGTCCTGAAACTAACCATGCACCAGCTTGGTCAGTATCTTCAACACGCAAAGAAACGTCAGTGTGCAATTCGCGACGCAAACGGTCTTCGATTTGACGTGCTGTCACGAACTTACCTTCACGACCAGCAAATGGGCTGTCGTTTTGACGGAAAGTCATTTGCAAAGTTGGTTCATCAATACGCAAGATTGGCAAAGCTTCTGGGTGAGCAGGATCAGCAACAGTTTCACCAACTGAGATGTCTTCCATACCTGAAACCGCGATCAAATCACCGGCCTTAGCTTCTTCGATTTCAACTTGGTCAAGACCAATGAAACCAGCAAGCTTTGTGACACGGAATGATTGTTTTGAACCGTCAAGCTTCAACACTTCAACGTTATCACCCATCTTGATCGTACCGCGCTTAACACGGCCGATACCAATACGACCAACGAAGTCGTTATAATCCAACATCGCAACTTGGAATTGCAAAGGTTCGTCAGAGTTATCAACAGGTGCTGGAATTGTTTCAAACACCTTGTCAAAGATTGGCTTCATTGTGTGTTCTTGATCAGCGACATCTGGTGACAATGATGATGTCCCGTTCATTGCTGAAGCAAAGATCACTGGGAAGTCCAAATCTTCTTCGTCGGCACCAAGTTCAATGAACAAATCCAACACTTCATCAACAACTTCTTCTGGACGTGCGCCTGGACGATCAACCTTGTTGACAACAACGATTGGTGTCAAGTTTTGTTCGAAGGCCTTCTTCAACACGAAACGTGTTTGTGGCATTGTGCCTTCAAAGGCATCAACAACCAACAAAACGCCATCAACCATACCCATGATACGTTCAACTTCACCACCGAAGTCCGCGTGTCCTGGTGTATCCAAGATGTTGATCTGCTTGTCCCCAACCTTAACGGCTGTGTTCTTTGACAAGATCGTGATCCCACGTTCCTTTTCGATGTCGTTTGTATCCATTGCACGATCACCCAATTCCTTGCGTGAGTCCAATGTATCTGATTGCTTCAAAAGTTCGTTAACCAACGTCGTCTTTCCGTGATCGACGTGGGCGATGATAGCGATGTTACGAATATCTTCGCGATTTGCCAATTTCCTAGTGCTCCTTTAATTTAAATGCTACTCTTCTCATAGTAAAAGCTAGGGACTGGTGTGCCCTAGCTTTGATGCAACGCTAAAATATCACGATGCGCACGATTTGTAGCCACTAATACTATGTTAGATGATAACATATCGAGGGGCTTACCGTCAATATCTGAAACTGACAATCCAAGTGTTTGTGCCAAAACTTGGCCAGCCGCAAAGTCCCATGGCATCATTTTAGAGGAATAACCGACCGCCTGACCTAAAATAACGCGAATAAATGATGGCCCGGCAGCCCCGATAATCCGAAAGCCTAGGGCTGCTTTGGCAATGTCATCATAACCAAACATGCCATACAGTAAGCGCGCACCACTTAATAGGACTAGGCCTTCAGATAAAGGCTCATTTTTAGGGGCGCTAACGCGTAATTGATTAGCATAGACCCCAATTTCCGGTCCGCCGTGATAAACAACATTATTCATCACATCAAGAATCCACCCCAAAACGGGCTGATTATCGATATAGAGACCAATCATAATCGCAAAGTCCGATTTTTCTTTGATGAAGTTCATCGTGCCATCAATGGGATCCACAAACCACACATGCCCTTGCATATCCAGTTGCTGATCGCCAAAGCCCTCTTCACTGACAATATGCGCTTCCGGATCAAAGGCGCGAATTTTAGTATTTAAAAACGTTTCATTTGCTCGGTCAACATTGGTCACCAAATCACGTGGATTATTTTTGGTGCCGACGTTTAATTCTTGTGTCATTGCCGCTAAGGTTTGTTGACGCACGTCATCGAGCCATAACAGGACAGTTTGGTCAATTTCTTGAATTTCGAATTGGCTCAGTGTCATCCGCGTACCCGATCTTTGGTCGTGTTTTGCGCCAGTTTCATGGTTTGATAAATGCTGTGACCTGTTTGGCGTTCAAAATCACGATCGAACCGCTTTTGTTCACTTTTCGCTGGCATCACCTCACGAAATGCGTCATAACGTGCCAGTAACGTGGCTTTAGCGACACCCGTTTCATAAACAGCTAACACGCTGTCAATAAAATGAGATACCGCCACAATATCTTCAACTGTCCAACTACCATCGATTGGTAACGTATAATTTTCACTCATTACTCTATTTTCTACAATCTTTCAAATTTTTCATCAATTATCTCTATTTTACCGCTTCAGCCACTATTTTAGCGATCCTTAGCTAAAATTATTGTAACATACATCCCCTTGCAATCGATTTACCGGCTAACCAATTAGTGGCGTCGCGACCGAGTATCGTCGTGTGAAAACCTATGAAATCAATGCGCTTCTTTGTATAATGATTTGGAGGTGTTGAACGACACGATGACAAGTTTTAACACCTAGTCAAATTAATCATGAGGGCACAACAGATGATACAAGGTCTTTTAAATATTTTGAATTGGCATCCACTATACTTGGCGGGTCTCACATTTGGACTTGTGATGTTGCTTGTTTTTGGGTTAGCTTACTTGCGACATCGTCCTAAAAAACAATACTTGCGGTGGTTTTATCAAGCACTCATGATGGCGAGTTTGGTCACCAGCATCACCTTGGGGCTAGACTATCTCTACCAAAATAATGTTGGCCAATTCAAAGACCACACGCTCAATACGCTCCAAAAACAGCGGCAAAAGGCACAAGCGCGCCAAGCAAAAAACGATGCGACTTCGCGCGATCAGATTGCCAAAATGGTCATGCGCCAAGCACAAAAGGGCTTAGAAAAACAAGGTTTTGTCGCCATCCCCAGCCGCTTTATTCTCCTCCCTATTTATAACGATGCCTATTCAAATAAAGGTTTAGATGCTGGTGCCAATTACGCCAATCGGTCAGCAGTCGATCCGCTCGGTACCCAAAAACCTATTATGGGTCAAGGTAACTACGGCTTGGCTGGCCATAATTTCAACGATGGCCAATCTGGCTTTAGTGCTTTGCAAGAATCTAATAATCACGATTGGCCCTACGTTCAAAACGGCCAATTGAAGGGATCCAACTGGTTGAATGGTGAGCCGGTTATTTTAGCTAATGCAACAGGCCTCTTTGTTTATGAGATTACAGGCCAAACTACCGTGAATAAAAATGACATTGCGGTCCTTAATCCAACCAAAGCGCCAACACTCACGATTATTAGTTGTCTCTTTCCATCAACACAATACCGCATTATCACCCACGCAACATTGAAAACCCACTACACTTGGCAACAAGCACCGCAACGGCTCGTTGATTTGTTTAATTTACGTACCCAACGTACCAACGCCCACGTTGATTGGTGGAATCCAGGTACCGAAGAAGGCGTTAACGGCGACGCTGGTGGCACGAAAAAATAAAAATAGGTATAAAACTGCGCTGCCTAACGCGTTTAGGAGTTTTAACCTGTTGGCCAGTTTGATATACTATTATGGAGGTGAAAAGACATGACAATTCGATTTACAATGGATAAAATCACACGTGATGGGGAGCCGGTTCTCAGACAAGTCGCTGAGAAAGTACCTTTCCCACTCAGTGAAGAACACGCGCAACTAGCGGAAGATATGATGACCTACTTGGTGATCTCACAAGATGAGGAGCAAAACGAAAAATACGGTTTGCGTCCAGGGGTTGGTTTAGCCGCCCCACAAGTTGGCGAATCACTCCAAATGGCGGCCGTGCTGATCCCATCACAGGATCCCCATGAACGCGATGCGGAACCTTATTTCAAAGGCACGATCTTCAATCCCGTCATTATTTCAGAATCTGTTAAGCGGGCTGCCCTAGATGTTGGTGAAGGCTGCTTATCTGTTGATGAAGATGTCCCTGGTTTCGTCCCCCGCGCTAACCGTATCACGGTCCGCTATCAAAACGAACAAGGTGAAACCAAGACGCTTAAGTTGCGTGATTATCCCGCTATCGTTTTCCAACATGAAATCGATCACTTACATGGTCACTTATACTACGACCATATTAATATGACAGCCCCTTGGGAAGTCAATGACGACACAAAATATGTTGATTAACCAAAAAAAGCCAGTCCGCATCGGGACTGGCTTTTTTTTAATGTTGTTGGGTTCGGTACTGTTCATCTGTGATGCCATATCTCACCATGTCAACGGCCTCGCCTTTGATAATTTGTGCTTTTAAGGCAACGCCTTCTTTGTGCATGCCAATTTTTGCCATCACGCGCCCCGATTTCGGATTACGGGTGTCATGCTCAGAAAAGATACGAACCAAGTGTAACTGGTCAAACCCAATCGCTAAAAGAGCGGCCGCTGCTTCCGGCATGATGCCTTGTCCCCAATAGTTTTTATTCAAGACATAACCAATTTCTGCTTGTTGATGCGCTTCGTTTAAACGTAAATCAATGGTCCCCACCATTTTTTTGTTATAGACAATTGCCCATTTCCCAATCGGATCCAGCATGAAATAACTTTGAATGCTGTTTTCAATGACTTCCTTGAGTGTTTTCACGGGTGGTATCGAAATATAGCGCATCGTGTCGGCATCTTGTAAATAATCAAACATAGCTGGGGCATCCGCCAGCTGAACCGGCCGCAACAGCAAACGGTCGGTATGAATAGTTGTAAACTGTGCCAATTGTGCTTTTAATGACATCATATGCTCACCTCGTTAATTTTGTCATCTATTTTAACATAAAACCTCATTTTTTTATCATCAATAAAAAACGCACGTGTTCACCCGTGCGTTTTATCGTCTTCATTCTGTTAATTCTTCTAACTTATCAAAGAAACTTTTCTTCTTTTTACCAGTCATGGCTTCTTGGAAGGCTTCCAAGGCCTTCTTTTGATCCTTAGTCATTGACGTTGGCACTTCAACAAAGATTGTGACATATTGGTCACCATTGCCTGTACCACGTAGACGCGGCGCACCCTTACCGCGCAAACGGAATTGCTTACCTGTTTGCGTACCAGCAGGAATCTTCAACTTCACGTCACCTTGCACTGTCTTAACTTGGATTTCATCCCCTAAGGCAGCACTCGTGAAACTAATCTTTTGTTCAAGGAAGACATCAGCACCATCACGTTCAAATCCGTCCTTTGAAGGCGCAACTTGGAAGACCACGAACAAATCACCACGTGGGCCACCGTTAACGCCTTCTTCACCTTGGCCAGCCAGACGCATTTGTTGCCCAGTTTCGACACCAGCTGGAACCGTCACCTTAATTTCATGAGGGCCATCACCACGATTAAACTTGATGATTTCTTCCTTACCAGTAATGGCTTCTTCGAAGCTTAAGCGCATCCGGTATTGCAAATCTTGTCCCTTGCGTGGTCGGTTCGGATCAAAGCCGCCGCCAAACATTTGACTGAAAATATCACCCAAATCAGAGAAGTCGCCGAAACCACCTTGTTGGTAACCACCAAAGCCTTGGCCACCAAAGCCACCATTGGCGCCAGCTGGACCAAATTGGTCGTATTGGGCACGCTTTTGGGGATCGCCTAACGTTTCAAAGGCTTCTTGAACCTCTTTGTACTTTTCTTCGGCACCTGGTTCTTGGTTTAAGTCAGGATGATACTTTTTTGATAACTTTCGGTATGCTTTTTTAATATCATCTTGGCTAGCATTCTTATCAACGCCAAGACGGTCATAGTATTCTGTATTATTCAACAGCCCGCTCCTTTTCCATATTATGTACACGAACCGCATCCAACTGGATGCGGTTCGTTTATGATTAAGTGATTGTCACGAATTGATTTGTCGTCAAAGGATTACTTCTTTGATGGGTCAACTTCTTCGAAGTCACCATCAACTGTGTTATCATCCTTTGGCTTTGCTTCACCTTCAGCACCTTCTTGTGGCGCAGCTTGTTGGTAAAGCTTCATTGCTAATTCTTGTGCAGCCTTAGCCAATGCTTCTGACTTTTCCTTCAATTCAGTCAAGTCAGCTTCAACATCATCGCCGACCTTTTCCTTAGCTTGCTTCAATGCTTCAAGGGCATCCTTTGTTGCCTTCTTAGCATCTTCTTCCAACTTGTCACCCACTTCTTCAAGTGTCGCTTCTGTTGAGAAGATCAATTGGTCAGCTTCGTTGCGTGTATCAACGGCTGCCTTCTTCTTTGCATCGGCTTCTTCGTTAGCCTTTGCATCATTCATCATTTGTTCGATTTCTTCATCAGTCAAACCACCAGCGGCTTGGATCGTAATCTTTTGTTCCTTTTGCGTACCCAAATCCTTGGCAGATACAGAAACGATACCGTTACGGTCAATGTCAAATGTCACTTCGATTTGTGGCACACCACGCTTTGCAGCAGGAATGTCTGACAATTGGAAACGACCCAAAGTCTTGTTGTCAGCCGCCATTGAGCGTTCACCTTGCAAGACATGGATGTCAACAGCTGGTTGGTTGTCGGCAGCTGTTGAGAAGACTTGTGACTTTGATGTTGGGATTGTCGTGTTACGATCGATCAACTTTGTGAAGACACCACCCATTGTTTCGATACCCAATGACAAAGGTGTCACGTCCAACAAGACAACGTCCTTCACGTCACCAGTAATCACACCACCTTGAACAGCTGCACCAAGAGCAACCGCTTCATCAGGGTTGATTGAGTGGTTAGGTTCCTTACCAGTCAACTTCTTAACAGATTCTTGTACGGCAGGAATACGTGTCGAACCACCGTTCAAGATCACTTCATCGATGTCTGAGAATGACAAACCGGCATCCTTCAAGGCGTTCAAAACTGGTTGTTCAGCCTTCTTAATCAAGTCGGCTGTCAATTCGTTGAACTTTGCACGTGTCAATGATGTTTGCAAGTGCAATGGGCCTTGGTCACCTGAAGCAATAAATGGCAAGTCGATTTGTGCTTCAGTTGCTGAAGACAATGTCTTCTTAGCTGATTCTGCGGCATCCTTCAAACGTTGCAAAGCTAACTTGTCTTCCTTCAAATCAATGCCATTTTCAGCCTTGAATTGTTCAGCTAAGTAATCGATGATCTTGTTATCGAAGTCATCACCACCAAGGTGTGTGTCACCGTTTGTTGACAAAACTTCAAAGACACCATCACCTAATTCAAGGATAGACACATCGAATGTACCACCACCCAAGTCGTAGACAAGGATCTTTTCATCCTTATCCAACTTGTCCAAACCATATGCCAACGCTGCGGCTGTTGGTTCGTTAATGATACGTTCAACTTCAAGACCGGCAATCTTACCAGCATCCTTAGTTGCTTGACGTTGTGCATCGTTGAAGTAAGCAGGTACTGTGATAACAGCCTTTTCAACCTTTTCACCCAAGTAATCTTCAGCATAACCCTTGATGTATTGCAAAATCATGGCTGAGATTTCTTGTGGTGTGTAGTCCTTACCGTCAACGTTAACCTTGTAGCCAGCTTCACCCATGTGTGACTTAATTGAGATAATTGTATCAGGGTTTGTGATGGCTTGACGCTTAGCCACGTCACCAACTTGTGTTTCGCCATTCTTAAATGACACAACAGATGGTGTTGTACGACCACCGTCTGGGTTTGTGATGATCTTTGGTTCGCCACCTTCAAGGACGGCAACTGCTGAGTTTGTTGTTCCTAAATCAATACCGATAATCTTTGACATGAATTAATTCTTCCTTTACTTTTTTAATCTTTTTATTTTTTAACTTTTTAAGGTGTGGTGCACACGCTGAATCACCATGACAATCGTCGTTATTTCGCCACGGCAACCATTGCTGGTCGAAGGACGCGATCTTGAATCATATAGCCTTTTTGCAAAACAGCGGCAATTTCATCAGACGCAACATCCTCTGACTCAACACTTTGAATGGCTTGGTGCTTCGTTGGGTCAAATGCTTCTCCGACTTCACCTGTTGCTGAAATACCATTATCAGCTAAGGCTTGCACCAATGTCTTCAGTGTCATTTCAACACCTGTTTTAATTTGCTTTGTTACTGCATCATCTGCTTTTACTTGCAATGCGCGTTCAAGATTGTCAACCGCTGGCAAAACTGCGCCGGCCAATTTCTGACCATCATATTTGCGCACATTTTGTACTTCGCGGGCATGACGTTGTTGAATATTTTGAATTTCCGCTTGTGAACGCAACAGCTTGTCTTCTAATTCTGCAACCTTAGCTTCAAGGTCTGCAATCTGACTCGCTTCTGAGTTTTCTACTGGTGCCTCATCTTCTTGCAAAACATCAGTTTCTGCTTCGATTTGTTCCGTTACAGCTTCATCATCAACTGCGACGTCTTCTACAACGATTTCTTCGTCGTTCTTCATTGCTTCTTTCGCTTCATCTGCCACGTAAGTGACCTCCTAATTTATGTATATTCGAGCATCTTTTGGCTTAGCGCTTCACCAAAGGCATCCATCAACAAAACGTTGCGCGCATAAGGCATCCGAATTGGTCCAAGCAATGCAATCACCCCATCTCCCTGATTTGGTACCTGAAAGGCACTCGTAATCAAACTAAAGGATTGTAATAAGGGTTCATCGATTTCTTGCCCAATCTTAACTGTCACCTGATGTGGGACAGCCGTCGCCACACGTCGGATATCAGGTGCTGATGACAGAAATTCTAGCAAATGCTTTACTTTCTGTGTTTCATCAACATTTTCACCAAAATCCAACACGTTCAGTCGACCACCAATATGCACATTATCGCCAATCGATCGCGCTAAGACGTCGCCAAACAATTGCAAGAAGGCAGCTGATGTCTTAATCACCCGATTCATTTGCGTTGGCAACTCATCTGATTGCATGAGTTGCAACACTTCCAGAATCGGATGGCCAATCATCTGATCATTGATATACTTGACCATACTATCTAACGATGATATCGCTAACTCGCGTGGTAATTTGAATGTCTGACTTGTCACCTTACCGTCACTGGTTACCAGCACGGCAATTAATTGATGATTCTCCAACGGCACCAAACGGAACCCCGACACTTTGATGTTTAACCCTTTTGGCTTCAAAATCAAAGCGGTTGCGCCGGTTAATTCTGATAGTGTCCGCGCAGCTTCATCAAGCAAGTCATCAATTTCATGAAAAATCCCACGAAATGAATGCATCACCATCGCCACATCTTGCTGTGTTGCGGGGCGTGTCGCCATGAGATGATCGAGATAATAACGATAGCCAGCACTTGACGGTATCCGTCCCGCTGAAGTATGCAGTTTTTTAATCAGATCAGCTGACTCTAATGCAGCCATTTCATTACGAATTGTTGCGGAACTTACTTTAATATCAAGCTGTTCCTGCAAACTTTTCGACCCGACTGCTCGCGCAGTGTGTGTGTACTCGTAAATGATGGCGCTTAAAATTAATTTTTGTCTTTCCGTTAGCATGCCATCACCTCCGTTTTAGCACTCATAGATACCAACTGCTAACATCTATTATAATACACCCTTTTCGAAAAAAATGCAAGCATTTTAGCACTCTTTTTATTCGAGTGCCAAATAAAAAGCACTTAACCTTTGTTAAGTGCTTTAAAATACTGTCGTGTCGCTTGTTCATCGTGTTGTAACTGCGTGATTAAGTCAGGTACCGACGTGAATTTGACTTCGCCGCGTAAGTAATGGTACCAAGCAACCGTCACCGCTTCACCATAGATTTGTTGCTTGAAATCTAAAATATTGATTTCAACAGTGATTGGTCGGGCATCACCAAATGTGACGTTTCGGCCGATACTTGCCATTCCTTGATACCACTGGCCAGCAATTTCAATCCCAACCACATAAACGCCAATACCAGGCAGCCATTCTAATTCCGGCGTTTGAATATTGGCTGTAGGGAAACCTAATTCACGTCCTCGCGCTTCACCATGGACTACCGTGCCAGTCGTTTGATAAACACGACCTAACTGATGATTAACCGTTTGCATATCACCAGCGTCTAATGCGCGTCGAATCGCCGAAGAGCCCACTTTTTGGTTTGCCTCTTCAAAAGGCGGTACCGTAATCACGTCAAAGCGATTAGCAGCGTATTGATCTAATACCTGCATATTGGCCGTCTGTCGATCACCACCATAGAGATGATCAAACCCTGCAACCACAGTCGTTGGCTGTAAAGGCAATAGGACTTCATCAACGAACTGTTGGGGCGCAAGTTGTGCCAATTGCGAGGTAAAGCGCATCACATACACGCGATCAACACCCAGTGCTTCAAATAACGCCACCTTTTGGTCAAGCGGCGTTAAATAATGCAAGGGATGCGTCAGTGTCTTAAACACCACAACCGGATGCGGGTCATAGGTCAGGACTGCTAGTGGCACCCCTAATCGATCAGCTTCGGCTTTGGCTGCTTGTATCACTGCTTGATGTCCCAAATGGACCCCATCAAAAAAGCCCATCGTCACCACTTGGGGTTGCGATGATTGAAAGTTTTGCATTGGATAATGTAACTGAACAGTTTCTATCATATTTATTCGTTTGTAAACACATAGCGTGATTGCCAGTGGTGTTCGGCAGCTTGATATGCATAGACTGCCTTTAA
Source organism: Leuconostoc lactis (assembly GCF_007954625.1). Taxonomy (NCBI): domain Bacteria; kingdom Bacillati; phylum Bacillota; class Bacilli; order Lactobacillales; family Lactobacillaceae; genus Leuconostoc; species Leuconostoc lactis. Next base: position 1,605,508 of record NZ_CP042420.1, read on the forward strand.
TTCCCCTTGATAAGTTAACTGCAAATAAGTGTCGGCCGCTGGCCAGGTGGTGATTTTTTGCCCATTTTTGACCGCAAACCACTCGTCATCCGTCAAAGCTTTCACCGGCCATGTCAACACCGTTTGAATGGGGACGACTAGCTTTAAGACATCTTCTCGTGGTAACGATGTGATTGTTTCTAATGGCGTTGCCGCCGACAAAGGCATTCCGCTTCCCATCGTTCGCGTTAAGCTGGTCATGGTTGCTGGGACTTCTAATTGTTTGCCAGTGTCAACGGCCAGTGTTCGAATATACGTGCCTTTTGACACAGTTGCTTCAAAGTTAAATTTTTGTTGTTGTTGCTGATAACGCACCGCAGATGTGCGATGAAAATCATAAATCATCGCATCACGAACTGGTCGCGTTACAGTTTCACCGGCACGCGCGTATTCATATAAGCGCTTACCGGCGACTTTAACAGCCGAAAACATCGGTGGCACTTGTTGAATCGGCCCGTTCAATTGCTGGATGGCCTGATCAATTGCCGTGTCGGTATAAGGCGTTGTAATCGGTTGTTCGGCTACCACGGCCCCGTCAAGATCTTCGGTTTCCGTTGCAAAACCTAACGTGATTTCACCGATATAACGTTTTGGTCGTGCTTGTAATTCATCGATTAATTTTGTTGCTTTTCCCAAAGCGACGACTAAGACACCATCAACATTAGGATCTAAAGTCCCGGCATGGCCGACCTTTTTTTGACCTACTGCTCGCCGTACCTTGGCCACGACATCAAATGACGTGACCCCTTTTGGTTTATTGACGACCAAGATGCCGTCAACTGGATTATTCTTTTGCATCGATTTCCTCTTGCGGCCGCCAGATATTTTGTCCAGCATAAACTGCACCATAGCTGACAAATGGCGTCGCCTGCGCTTCAAATAAGACATACACGCGAACAGACTGATCATGCTGACGAACTGAACCAATCAAATCGCCTGCGTGTAATTGTTGTCCAGTACGATAAGATGCCAATCTGACATCCTGATCCTTTTCACACATCACTTGCACCGTGACAGTCCCATAGCGTTCACTGCGAATTGTGATTGCCTGTGGTACCGCATCTGTGACAATCCCTGCCACTGGTGACATGATATCACGTCCGTTTGGAATCATCATAAAGCCATGACGACTACTTAACTGATCATTGTCGAGCGTAATTCTCTGTAACTGTCCTGTGACTGGTGCCACAATGACAGGTAATTCAGATTTACGCGAAATCTGAGTCGCATTTAACTGTCCGGTTGATGCCACTGTTGTGTGCTTGCTAGATGATATGAATAAATTTTGCCACCAGTTCATAGACTACCTCTCACTTACTTTCCGCGACGTTGATTAATATAAGCTGTCAGCCGTCGCATACCCTCATCCAAATCTTCATCGGATGCTGCATAAGAGATCCGGATATAAGCTTTGGCCGCCGCACTAAAACCAGACCCTGGAATCACGGCAACTTTACCTTCTTGTGCTAATCGTAATGCAAATTCATCGCCATCATCGCCTAAATCAGCTGGTAACTTGGCAAACAAATAAAACGCGCCTTCTGGTGACACCACATCAAAGCCCAACGCGATTAACTGTGGCAAAATACGATCACGTCGCTTTTTGTATACATCACGCATTTCTTGTGGCGCTGTAGTCACATCGCGCAAAGCAACTAATGCGGCATCTTGAATAAACGTGGGGATCGCAAACGTCAATGCCCCGTGGACTTTTTGCATTTGCGCAATCACTTCTGCTGCGCCCAAGATAAAGCCGACACGATAACCTGTCATCGCATGTGACTTTGATAAACCATTAATATAGATGGTTTGATCGGGAATAATTTCCGCAAATGACACGTGTTCTTGATCGTAAGTCAGCACCGCATAAATTTCATCAGAAATCACCCAAATCCCATGCTTTTTGAACGTGGCTGCCAATGCCATAATCTCATCCCGTGAATAAGTTACGCCTGTTGGATTTGTCGGGTAATTCATCAAAATAGCCCGTACTGGCACCGTTGCCTTTGCAATAGCCGCTTCAACCATTTCTGGCGTTAGTTTAAAGCGATTAGCCGTGGTGTCAATGGTAATACGTGTCCCACGCGCCAATTCCAATGATGTAAAGTATGGCCCGTAAGCTGGTTCAGGCATTAGTAACCCGTCGCCATCTGCCAACAAGGTATGAAAAACCACGTTGATTGCCTCACTGACACCCAGTGTGACAATCACATTTTCTTCACCAGCATAATTTAAATGATAGGCTTGATTAAAATAATCGACCGCTGCCAAGCGCAATGCCCGTTCACCTTGGCTCTCGGCGTAATGTGAACGGTCACCCTCAATTGCCGCAACCGCTGCCTGTTTGATGCGATCATCAACAGCAAAACCAGGCTCACCAAACGTCAGCTTTAACACACCTGGAATATCACGCACTTTCTCTTGAAAGCCCAATAACCGATCAGGTGCCATATCGGCAATGATTGGGTTTAAAGATTGTGGCAAGCTTGTCATTTTCGAAGTCCTCATTTTTTAGTCAAATTAATATAAGTCTATTCTAACACAAAAAACGCTACCCCTTTTAGAGTAGCGTTGAGATGTTATCATTTATTAATTTTCAGCATGTAGCTTGCGAATCAAATCTTCAATATGATTACCATATTGAACAGATTGATCACGAACAAAGCGTAATTCAGGTGTCTTGTAAACCGTCAAGCGTGCCCCTAATTCCTTACGGATCAAGCCACTTGCTGCTTCCAAGCCAGCTTGCGCTTTTTGCCCATCACTTGCCAAATCAGACAAGATTGAATAATAAATTGTTGCAATTTGCAAATCACCAGACAATTCAACACTCGTTACCGTCACGTCTTTTACGCGTGGATCATTGATCCGCTTAAGCAAAAGATCCGTCACGTCACGTTGGATTTCTTGTGCGAGGCGACCTGCACGTTGTGGATTAGCCATAACTTGTGCCCCCTTTTTCTTTTAATACAAGCGATAAAGTGCTAGTTGGCTTACTTTATCTTAACTTCTTCCATGATATATGATTCAACAACATCACCGACGCGAATATCGTTGAACTTTGATACTGTAAATCCGAACTCGTAGCCCATCTTCACTTCGTTCACAGCGTCTTTACCACGTTGCAACGAGGCCACTTCGCCATCATAAACAACAACGCTATCACGCATGATACGAACCTTTGAATCCTTGGTAATCTTACCTTCTTCAACCATCGCACCGGCAATAATACCAACCTTAGAGAACTTGAACAGTTCTTTAACGAGAACAGTTCCAATAACCTTCTCTTCATAAACAGGTTCAAGTTGACCCTTCATGGCTGCTTCAACATCATCAATTGCATTATAGATGACGTTGTAGAAGCGAATGTCAACCTTATCAGAGTCAGCTTGCGCCTTGGCCAATGGTGTTGCACGAACGTTAAAGCCAATAATAATAGCACCTGATGCTGATGCCAAAGTGACATCAGATTCATTAATCGCACCAGCAGCCGTATGGATGATATCCACACGTACGCCATCGACTTCAATCTTCTTCAATGAACCAGAAAGTGCTTCAACAGAACCTTGCACATCCGCCTTCACGATAACCGGCACTGTCTTCATCGCCTTTTCAGACATTGTACTAAACAATGTATCCAAAGTCACGACAGAACCCGAGTTACGGACTGCTTCTTGCGCACGCTTGGCACGTTCTTCACCTGCGGCACGCGCTGTCTTTTCATCCGCCATGACGATGAAACGATCACCAGCTTGTGGCACATCATTCAACCCAGTAATTTGTACTGGTGTGGCTGGCAAAGCTTCTTCAAGTTCAACGCCACGTTCGTTGGTCATTGTCCGGACACGACCGTAAGTGTTACCCACAACAATTGGGTCACCAACACGCATTGTACCTTGTTGTACCAAGACTGTAGCCACTGGACCACGACCCTTGTCCAAACGTGCTTCAACAACTGAACCACGGGCTGGCATATCAGGATCAGCCTTTAATTCAAGCACTTCAGCTTGCAACAAGATCATTTCCAACAATTCATCAACGTTTTGACCAAACTTTGCTGAAATCTTAACAAAGATTGTGTCACCACCATATTCTTCAGGGATCAAATCATAGGCCATCAATTGGTTCATGACATCATCAGGGTTAGCACCTGGCTTATCAATCTTGTTAACGGCAACGATGATTGGTGTTTCAGCCGCCTTGGCGTGGTTGATCGCTTCAATTGTTTGTGGCATCACGCCGTCATCGGCAGCCACAACCAAAATTGTCAAATCAGTTACGTTAGCACCACGGGCACGCATTTCCGTAAAGGCCGCGTGACCAGGTGTATCCAAGAAGGTAATTGTCTTACCATTAAGTTGTGTCTGGTAAGCACCAATATGTTGTGTGATACCGCCGGCTTCGCCTTCCGTCACGTTTGAGTTACGCAAGTAATCCAACAAAGTTGTCTTACCATGATCGACGTGTCCCATGATTGTGACAACTGGCGGACGTGGTACCAACTTATCTTCATCGATGTTGTCTTCATCAAAGAACTTATCGATATCAGCAACGTCTTCTTCTTCTTTAACTTTGGCATCAATACCATAATCGGCTGCCAAAATTTCGATCGTGTCTGAATCCAATGATTGGTTTTGGTTCGTCACAATACCCAAAAGGAACAACTTCTTGATGATTTCGGCCGCATCACGATGCAACAACTTTGACAAGTCTTGCACGTTCATGCCAATACGGTATTCCAATACTTGTGGTAGTGGCTGTTCCTTACGTTCAGTAACTGGTGTTACTGGCCCCTTCTTGGCGGCAATACGACGTGACTTCTTTGAGCCACGTGGCTTATCGTTACGACGTGGTGTTTGTTGCCCAGTACCCGTAATGTTACGCTTACGTGAGTTGTTACGTGCTGAATTGTTGCCTGATGCCAAAGCACCACCAAACTTACCTGCGCCCGCAGCTGGTGCGGCTGGTGTTGTTGCTGCCTTAGCAGCCGGCTTCTTAGCATCAGTTGGCTTTGCAGCAGCCTTTGCTGGTGCGGCTGGCTTCTTAGGCGCCTTGGCCGCAGCGGCAGCTTGCTTACGCTTTTCGTTTTCACTCACGTATTGCTTCAAGCTGTTATCTGTTTGCTTTGAGTAATCCACTTGGCCTTCACGTGGCTTAGTTGACCAGTTCTTCTTTTCGCGAATTTCTGGGCGACCACCAGTTGGTTGTAAGCGTGAGCCAGGACGACTATTACGGTTACCACCATTGTTAGGACGACTAGCTGCTGCACCATTTGGGCGTGCGGCGTTGCGTGTTTGTCCTTGACCATTATTTGGCCGTGCAGGACGACTTGACCGTGAACCAGCACCTGCTTGTGATGCTGATCCTTCTGTCAATTTTGCCGCATGGCGACGTTGTGATGCGGGCAATTCCTTACGTTCTGGGACTGCCTGTTTTCGTGCAGGACGGTTTGAGCCTGAGAATTTCTTTTCTTCTGCCATTTAGTTCCGCTCCTTTTCTGAAATTAATTGTTTAATTTTGCGACTAAAACCGCGATCCGCAATCGCAAATACACTGCGATTTACGCCGATAGCATCGGTTAATTGCGCTTTGGTATAGTCTTGAATCAGTGTGACATGATAAAACGCTGCTTTATCAGCGAATTTTTTTGCTTGACTTTGGCCACCATCACTTGGAAAAAAGGCCAGTTGTACTTTATTACCACGAATGGCGGTTAACGTGGGATCAGAACCCAACACTAACTTACCGGCACGCATGGCTAAGCCAAGGAGATTTAAAATTTGGTCGTCTTTACTTATCACCAAACAACTCCCGTCGCGCTTGTTGATGGTCAACATAAGCGATAAGTTCGTCATAAAACTCATCGGGAATCTTCACCTCAAATGCTCTATCAAAAATGCGCTTCTTCTTTGCAATGGCTGCAATCTCACGATCTAAACCAATATAAGCACCGCGACCATTGGCTTTTGATGTGGGGTCTAAGCTCACATGTCCTTCTTTGTCGCGCACAACACGAACAAGTTCTTTTTTAGGAAACATTTCACCGGTAACGATGTCTTTTCGCATAGGTATTTTTCTAGGTTTCATAATATCTAGCGTGTCTTTGTGCTCGTTTGAGCAGAAACACGTTTCCTTTCTATCAGATTACTCGTTTGTTTCGTCTTCGACAACAACTGGTGCTTCCGCAACAAGACTGTTAGCGGCTTCAGATTCAGATTTGATATCAATCTTAAAGCCAGTCAAGCGGGCTGCCAAACGGGCATTTTGGCCCTTCTTACCAATTGCTAATGACAATTGGTTGTCTGGTACAATGACCGTTACGGCACGGTCGTTTTCTGGATCAAAAATCACATCTGTGACTTCTGATGGGTTCAAGGCGTTAGCAATGTATTGCGCTTCGTCTTCCACCCATTCCACAATGTCCATGTTTTCGCCGCCAAGTTCGTTAACAACGGCTTGTACACGGGCACCACGTTGACCAACCATGGCCCCAACTGGGTCAAGGTCAGCATCATGCGTATAAACCGCAATCTTTGAGCGATCGCCCGCTTCACGTGAAATGCTCATGATTTCAACCGTACCGTCATACACTTCTGGTACTTCTTGTTCAAACAAACGCTTAACCAAGTCAGGCGCTGTCCGTGACACAAAGATTTGTGGTCCCTTGGCATTATTTTCAACCTTGTTGACCAAAACCTTGATACGATCACCCATTCGGTAATGTTCGTTTGGCATTTGATCAGCTGGTGCCATGGCTGCTTCTTGATTACCTGGCAAAGTCAAGTACAAGAAACGTGTGTCTTGACGATCAACTTCACCCGTGATGATTTCATCTTGATAGTCCGCAAACTTATTATAAATCGCTTCGCGGCTAGCTTCACGCATTTTTTGCACAATCACTTGTTTTGCTGCTTGTGCGGCCATCCGACCAAAGTCTTTTGGTGTGACATCAAAACGAATTTCATCGCCTGGTTCATAAGCACGATTAATTGCCAAAGCATCTTCCAAAGGAATTTCCGTGTCTTCGTTTTCAAAATCTTCGTCTAAGACAACGACTTTGACTTGCTTAATGGCAACATTCCCTTTTTTAGTATCAAAAACGGCTTCAACGTTCTGTTCTGCATTGTATTGCTTCTTGTAAGCCGCTCTTAAGGCGTCTTCCAAGGCTTCAATCACAACCGCGCGTTCAATCCCGCGTTCAGCTTCAAGGGCATCGAGCGCGTCGACTAATTCTTTACTCATTCGCCTATCCTCATTTAATTAATAGTGTGCTTTCTTCCGGCAACGATTGCCAGTTTTGTATTGATACAATAATCAAAACCATTTAACAACAGGACTAACCTGTTGCGTTAAAACTGGATATCCAGCACTGCTTTAGCAATTTCATCAAATTGAAGTGATAAGTCACCCTGCGCTGTTGACAAAACAATGCCATCATCCGTCACGGATTTCACTTTCCCTTGCCACTTCTTTTGACCTTCTTTGGCCGCAAAGAGCGCAACTAGGATTGTTTCGTCAGCTTCCTGAGCCCACTTATAATGCCATGGTTGCTTTAATGGCCGGTCGGCACCAGGTGATGAAATATCCAATAAATATGCTTCTGGAATTGGATCTGGCTCAACCGTATCCAAAAGGTCGTTAACAGCTTGGGTAAAGTCCGTAATATCCGCCATGGTGATAAAGGCATGATCAGGTTTATCAACCATGATCCGCAAAACCTTTTGGCCACCTTCTTTTGTATAGGTTAAATCCCACAATAAATCGTTTTGTTCAACTAAGATCGGTGTGATCAATGCCGTGATTTCTTGTTCGACTTTATTTGCCATTTACCTACCCTCCTTTGATGAATTTGTATCTGTATTGCAAGCAAGTGCCAATTTCATAAAAAATGAGCCGGCCCCATATACTGTGACCCGCTCATTTACAATATCTATGTAAATTAACACTCTCTAGTATAGCGCAATTTTTAAGAAAGTGCAAACAACATGCTATTTTTGACCAAACAAAAAACCACATTGCTGTGGTTTTACTTGTGTGTGAACCTTTATGACCCCATTCGCTATGCTCATTGAGGCAGTCACTGTATTTAGCTGATGCTATAATAATTGACTTTTAACGCGCCCACGTAATGCTTACCGGTGTAAGTTACGCAATTTCAACGAAAACTTGATCTTACCAAGAAGCCTTACGCACACCAGGAATTTGACCCTTGTGTGCCAATTGACGGAAGTTCAAACGTGACATACCGAATTCACGCATGTAAGCGTGTGGACGACCATCAATCAAATCGCGGTTGTGTACGCGTACTGGAGATGAATCCTTTGGCAATGCAGCCAAACCGATGTAATCGCCAGCCGCCTTCAATGCTGCACGCTTTTCAGCATACTTTGCAACCAAAGCTTCACGCTTTTGTGCCTTAGCAATCTTTGACTTCTTTGCCATATTACTTAATCTCCTTAAATGTTACAACTTTGCGAAGTTTTGGTGAGTACTTCTTCAACTCAAGACGATCTGGTGTATTACGACGGTTTTTAGACGTCAAGTAAATACGTTCACCAGTTTCATCATTTCCTAGAATCACGTGAATACGCATATCCTTACTCCTTAATGTGGTTTGTTAAAATTATTTGCTTGTCAATACAATTAGTTATTATACATGAACCGCCCATCAGTGTAAAGCGTTTTTATCAATTTTGACGAAAACCTGTTCGTCAAAATTAAATAATCCCTACCCAACAACTCACGGTATCACGACTTAAAATTGTGCTTCAAGTGGTGGGACAACTTGCTTCTTACGTGAGACAACACCTGGCAAGTCGATCACATTGTCAACCAATTGACCATCAAACGCAGCTTCTACAGCGGCAGTTGCTTCACCCAAGAAAATCGCCTTTGAATTTGAATTCAAAATATCTGTAATCACAAACAAGAAGTTGTCATAGCCTTCTTCAGTCATCGCCGCTTCAATACCAGCTTGACGTGACAACACATCTTCAATGGCTACTGTGTTAACTTGACCAATGCGGAATTGGTGACCACCCATGTCAAATGACTTGGCGTCGCCATCAATCAATTCCTTATCTGTGCGTGATGACAAATCTGTCCCCGCCTTCAACAAGGCCAAACCATAAGCTTCGTAGTCTTCAAGACCAGCAATGTCAGCCAAATCCTTCAAAGCTGTGACATCAAAGTCCGTCGTTGTTGGACTCTTTAACAACAATGTATCTGAAATAATCGCTGAAGCTAACAAACCAGCAACGTCTGCCGGAATAGCCATTTGCGCTTGCTTAAATTCGTAGTACAAGATTGTTGCGACTGAGCCCCATGGCTTAGCAATGATATAAAGTGGTGTTGCATTTGTAAAGGCAAACTTATGATGGTCATAAATACCAGTCACAGTCACATCTGCCAAGTTATCCACTGATTGCGCCGCTTCGTTATGATCAACCAAAACGACTGTGTCTGTATCAGCTGACGTCACTACGCGTGGTGCAGCAACCTTGAAGTAGTCCAAAGCAAATTGCGTTTCCGCATTAGGTGTGCCTTGCGCAACTGCTTCTGTTTCTTCACCAATTTGGTTTAAGAAGTAACTGGCAGCAATTGCTGAAGCGATTGTATCTGTATCTGGATTTTTATGTCCGAAAACTAAAGTTTTAGCCATGCGTGAATGTCTCCTCGTTCAATATACGTTTATTTTAGCAGAAAAAAATTATTTTGTCCCAGCAATCGCCAAAGGCCGAACCAGCCAAGGCGTGCCGTTTTTCTTCACGTCCACAACATATTGGCCGTTACCAACACGTTGTGAAGGACTATAATCACTCAACTGCAAATCTTGTACTTGCCAACGACTTGTCAAAATCTCCAATGCAGTCACATCTTGATCAAACAATGTCGCAGCAGCCACATGATAAGGCACCGTCTTCTTTTGCGTAAAGATCAACAAGCCTTTATTGGCACGCTTTGAATGATTAATTTCAGCGACTGGCATGTATTTGAAGGCGCCGTTTTCTGCCACAATGGCAACCTGTTGGTCTGGTGACGTTACCATTAAGGCAGCCTGAATGGTATCATCCCCGCGAAGATCCATCGCCTTGACACCCGCCGTACGGGCACCAATTTCTGGCACATCACTTAGGCCAAAGCGCAACCCAACACCATTGTGTGACAGCAAGAGTACATCTTGATCCGTGACAGTTGGCGTATAAGCCACATTGACAACCTGGCTATCATCAGTCTTGAGCTTAATGGCCATTGAGGTCTTCTTCTTATAAGCTTTAGGTACCATATCAGCTAAGGCCGTTTGCTTGATGAAACCGTCATTTGTCACGATGGTGAACGCCCCACCTTGTGCCAAATTATCAACCGCCACTACTTGGATTACATATTCGTCTGGTCGCCAGTTAGCTAACTGCTGTGAGAAATGTTCCCCAGTGTCTTTCCACTTGAAATCTGGTAATTCATGTACTGGACGGTAAATGACACTCCCCTTATTCGTAAACATAAACAAATGCTGGGTGGTATTTAACTGACCAACAAAGACTGGCAAATCATCGTCAGCCAACCCGTTATCAGCATCTGATGCCTTATAAGAACGCAATGATGCCCGCTTATAATACCCATTACGAGAAACCAACACTTGGACATCTTCTTCGGCAATCGTCACAGCCGTATCAATGACCAAATCTTCCACTTCAGCTTCAATTTGTGAGCGACGTGGGGTGGTATACGTTTTCGTAATGGCTGTCAATTCATCACGAATCACATCTTTTAAGGCTGATTCTTCCGTTAGAATCAAATTCAAATGATTAATCTTAGCTGTTAATGTCGCAAATTCGGCTTCTAATTGCGTAACGTCTGTATTAGTCAAACGATAAAGCTGCAAAGTCACAATCGCTTCTGCTTGTGGTTGTGTAAATTGGAACTGGTCAATCAAGTTTTGCGTGGCATCCTTACGGTTCTGAGAAGCGCGAATAGTGGCCACGACCTCATCCAAAATTGACAACATTCGAATTAAGCCTTCAACAATGTGTTGCCGAGCTTGTGCCTTCGCTAATTCGAAGGCTGAACGCTTCAACACGACTTCTTTTCGAAAATCCAAAAATGCTTGTAGGCCTTGCTTTAAATTAACCGTGACTGGCCGTTGGTTGTGAATGGCCACCATGTTGAAGTTGTAAGAAATTTGAAGATCTGTCTTCTTGAACAAATAAGTCAGAATACCTTCGGCATTCGTTCCCTTATTGAGTTCAATGACAATTGACATCCCCTCACGGTCCGATTCATCACGGACTTCCGCAATGCCCGCAACTTCCTTATTCAAACGAATGGCATCAATTTTTGACACCAAGTTTGACTTGACAACTTCATAAGGTAATTCGGTAATTTCAATCTTTTTCTTCCCACCTTTAAGGTCAGAAATTTCCGTTTTTGCACGGACGACAATCTTACCACGCCCTGTCTTATACGCTTTTTTAATCCCATCAAGGCCTTGAATAATCCCACCAGTTGGGAAATCAGGCCCTTTGATATAGCGCATCAACGCTGATAACGGTGCTTCAGGATGGTCCAACAAGTAAATTAATGCGGCATTGATTTCTTTTAAGTTATGCGGTGGAATTTCGGTCGCGTAACCCGCAGAAATCCCCGTTGCCCCATTAATAAACAAACTTGGGATTCGTGATGGCAAAACGGTCGGTTCATAGGTCGTATCATCAAAGTTCAACACCATATCAACCGTTTCTTGTCCTAAATCAGCCATCATTTCGCCAGCAATCTTTGACAAGCGCGCTTCGGTATAACGCATTGCCGCCGCTGGATCATTATCGACCGACCCGTTGTTCCCGTTCATGTCAATTAACGGTTCGCGTACTTTCCAGTCCTGTGATAGTCGCACCATCGCTTCATAGATCGATGAATCACCATGCGGATGGAAGTTACCCATGACGTTTCCAACAGATTTAGCTGATTTACGATAAGGATGGTCATACGTATTACCATCTTGGTCCATCGCAAAAAGAATCCGTCGTTGCACAGGCTTAAGCCCATCCCGAATATCCGGTAACGCACGTTCTTGAATAATATATTTTGAGTAGCGCCCAAAGCGCTCCCCCATCACTGCTTCCAGTGAGAGTTCAGTTATACGATCTGCCATATATACGAGTGTCTAACAGACGTCACACGGTTAGACACATTTCCTTTCAAATAGAATGCATGCAAAGTCAGATGTAAAGGCCGCGCACAAACGTACGCGGCGACTAAGACTTTCGTCAAATTAATACTAACAACGCAAAAATCAAGCGCCGTTGTCTTGTCCATTTTGCCAGTTCGTAATCACTGGTCCCGCTGATGTTGCTGACTTCGTCGCGACGACTGGTTTATTTTCATGCTGACGGGCTTTTTCAAACACGTCGCTCGCATTGATCGGGTCACCATCAACCGTATCCAAAATTGAACCCGCTTCATCTAATGTAAAGTGAACATTGGCTTCAATCCAGTCACGACGTGGTTCAACCTTATCGCCCATCAATGTTGTCACGCGCTTTTCAGCCAACACAGCATCATCGATTTTCACACGAATCAAAGTCCGTGTTTCAGGATTCATGGTCGTTTCCCAAAGGAGAGGTGCATTCATTTCACCCAGACCCTTAAAGCGTGTTAATTCATAACGCGCGTCACTTTGGCTCGTAATTGCTTCCAATTCGTCATTCGTCCAAGCAAATTTGTCAGCCATTTTCTTTGACGCATATTTCACACGGTAGAGCGGTGGTAAGGCAATATAAACCCGACCAGCCTCAATCAATGGCCGCATATACTTATAAAAGAACGTCAACAAGAGTGTCTGGATGTGCGCCCCATCATCATCGGCATCCGTCATGATGATGATTTTATCAAAGGCTGTATCAGATACTTTAAAGTCATTCCCAACGCCGCCACCAATGGCGTAGATCAACGTTGAAATTTCTTCATTCTTTAAAATGTCGACCAGCTTGGCCTTTTCGGTATTCAACACCTTACCACGCAAAGGCAAAATCGCTTGGAACTTTCGATCACGGCCTTGCTTAGCGGAACCACCGGCTGAATCACCCTCGACCAAAAATAGTTCATTGCGCGTCGCATCTTTTGACTGCGCAGGGGCTAACTTACCGGATAGTAACCGTTCTTTTTGCCCCTTTGACTTCCCTGTTCGGCTTTCATCACGGGCTTTACGCGCTGCTTCACGCGCTTCTCGTGCCCGAATGGCTTTACGAATCAAGTTTTGACCAAAATCACCGTTTTCCATCAAGAAACGCCCAAGCGTTTCATTGACGATTGACTCCACAATCCCACGGGCTTCTGGTGTGCCTAACTTATCTTTGGTTTGGCCTTCAAACTGTAAGAATTGTTCCGGCACACGTAACGAAATAACGGCAGCCAAGCCTTCACGCACGTCAGTCCCTTCGAGATTTTTATCTTTATCTTTTAACAAATTGACCTTACGGGCATATTCGTTAAAGGCTTTTGTCCAAGCCGTCCGGAAGCCTACTTCATGCGTTCCCCCGTCTTGCGTCCGCACATTGTTAACAAATGATAGGAGCGTTTCAGAATAGCCATCATTGTATTGCGCCGCCACTTCAACCACAATCCCTGATTGTTCGCCCTCAAATGTCATAACTGGGCCAATTGTGGCCTTATCTTCATTCAAGAAACCAACAAATGATTCTAACCCTTTTTCATAATGGTACGTTTCTACCCGTGCAGGTTGCACGCGTTCGTCCGTTAAAGTAAACTTCACACCTGACATCAAAAAGGCTGATTCACGCAAGCGCTCAGATAACGTGTCGTACTTATAGACTGTCGCACTAAATAATGATGGATCTGGCTTGAATTTGACCGTTGTCCCTGAATGCTCAGTCGTTGGTCCAAGATCACGCAGCGTATCAACGGGATGTCCCCCGTTCACAAAGTCTTCTTGCCATTTGTGACCATCACGCACAATCGTCACTTGCAAACTTTCGGATAAGGCGTTAACAACCGATGATCCCACGCCGTGGAGGCCACCAGAAGTGGCATAGCCGCCTTGACCAAACTTTCCACCAGCATGTAACACTGTTAAAATAACTTCAGGCGTTGGTTTACCTGATTCGTGCATGCCAACTGGCATACCACGGCCAAAATCCTGCACTGTTATGGCATTATTTTCATGGATTGTGACCCGAATATCATTACCAAAGCCACCTAAGGCTTCATCCACTGCATTATCAACAATTTCATAAACTAAATGATGCAAACCACGGCCGTCAGTTGAACCAATGTACATCCCTGGACGCTTACGAACCGCCTCTAAACCTTCAAGAATTTTTATTGAATCTGAATCATAGTGATTTTTTTCTGCCATGAATACTCATATCTTTCTTATTTTAAAACATTGTCATGATTGAACAACTGTTCGTGATCATGCGTCAATCTATATTATCATAGATTAAAAAACTTATTCTGACAAGACTCAAAATAACATTTTCAATATGTCTCCCCCTTTACGATGACTTTTTATGATAGAATTAACTTTGTGTTTATTCACAATATTGAGGAGTTAAACTATGTTTTCAACCATACTAATGTTCGTCTGTGCCTACTTTCTCGGGTCATTACTACCGGGATATTGGATTGGCCTCATTTTTTATCACAAGGATATTCGTGATGAAGGTTCCGGTAATATCGGCACGACCAACTCCTTTCGCGTCCTTGGTCCAGTCGCCGGTACTGTCACGCTCGTCCTTGATCTCTTAAAAGGGACAGCCGCAGGCTTGTTACCCCATCTTTTCCACAGTTCAATCAACCCCATGTTGGTTGGTATTGCAGCCATCATTGGGCATACCTTCTCAATTTGGATTAAATTCAAGGGGGGTAAAGCGGTGGCTACCTCAGCTGGTGTCTTACTCGCCTACAACCCACAATTTTTCATCCTAGTCTCGGCAGTCTTTATTATCATGTTACTGCTCACGTCAATGGTGTCATTGAGTTCAATGGTTGGCTTCAGTTTTGCCCTGATCACGTCATTTTTCTATCACGATCTCATTTTGACCTTAGTAGCGGCCGCGTTAACTTGCTTCGTCTTTTACCGTCACCGCTCAAATATCCAACGTATTAAAAACGGGACTGAAAGTCTGGTACCCTTTGGTTGGTACTATCACTATCGACAAACACATCAAAAATAAAAAGGTTCGGCTAAGCCGAACCTTTTTTAGTTGTCTTTTGTATCAAATAGAATGGTTACTGGCCCATCATTTACCAATGACACTGCCATATCGGCACCAAATTGTCCCGTTTCGACCGGTAACCCGGTACGCCGTAGCGCAGCATTAAACTGGTCATACATCATGCTGGCAAAGGCGGGTTGACCAGCTTTGGTAAAGCTTGGCCGATTGCCCTTCTTGGTATCCGCAAACAATGTAAATTGCGAGATAGACAAAATTTCACCAGCAATCGCTTGGATGCTTAAATTCATCCGCCCGTCCGCATCTTCAAAGACCCGTAACTGACTAATCTTTCGGACCAGATAATCAATATCAGCCGTTGTGTCATCATCAGCAACACCCACTAATAACACAAAGCCAGCTTTAATTTGCCCAACAACTTGGTCATCAATCGTAACTTGTGCCGATTTGACACGTTGTAACACAACTTTCATTTTCTCCACTCCTCAATATCACGTTTAGATACCATAATACGAGAAAAGGCGTGCGGAATCAAACGCCGCATAAATAGTGTCGCATGAACCGTAATCAATAAAGCATCTAATGGATCACGTTTAATCATATAAAGTACTAAAAACAAGACAGATGTCGGTGGTAACAACAACAAGACTGTCGCTACCCATAACCGTTCAAACCACCAGTATTTTAGCGCTTGGTCTAAGGTACCTTGATCCACGGCTAAGGGTTGCACTTGCTGAAAGTCATAGTGGACCTTTTGCCGACCCACATACCAAGCGATAATTGGAATGCCTAGTGTGATAACTAAGACAACCCACCACATGATGGGCTGGTTAATTGGAAAATGTGGTAAGTGCAGCAACTTATCAAACAACCAATAAGGTGTCACTAAGACACTACTAATAATCAGTAGCCAGAGTAACCATTTTTGGGACTTGGGTTCCGGTAATTGTTGTGCCGTAAAGTACACTTTTTTTGCCTGTTTATCGACTAGCAACATCCCTGATTGCTGTGCCTGGGTAATGGGGGCAATGGCCATTAAAATTGGGGTCTTCATTTTGCGCTCATTTCAAATTAAAAAGTAATACTTAAAAATATAGCATGAAAAGACGCCTAATCGTTTGATAAAAAAATCACGTTGCCCGTTTTTTAATGGAATGTGCGCTCAACATCATAGACGGCTGGGAGATTATTAAGGGCATCCATAATATTGCCAAGCTGTTCACTATTTTTCACACCAATCGATAATGACACTTGGGCCATCCCGTTTTTGGTCACATGGCCGTTCACTGAGTTGACAAACTTTGTCCGACCGTTGACAGCCCGTAAGACATCATTCAATAACCCATTACGATTTTCACCATGAACCGTTAAATCAGCGTCATAGTTAGGCTTGAGCCCCTTTTCGTCTTCCCACTGCACATCCACCAAACGTTGGCCTTGTGTCTCGGCCGCGCGGATGTTTGGGCACCCGACACGATGCACCGAAATACCACGACCTTTGGTAATGTAGCCAGTGACGTCATCTCCTGGCACTGGTGTACAACAACGACCTAAACGCACCAGCAAATTATCAACACCGGCAATCACAATATCATCGGCAGTCGCCTTTTGTCGTTGGGTGAGCGCTGTTTCAACCCGTTTAATTTCGTGACCTTCTTCAAGCAGTTCCCGTTGTAATTCCGCCGTTTCCGCTGCTTGCTGGGCTTCACGAATGGCTTCAGTTAATTTGTTAGCCACACCTGGTACGGCAACGTCACCATAACCAAGCGCTGCCAACATATCTTCATACGTATGATAATGGAGGGCTTCAGCCGCTTTAGCCAACCGATCCGCTGTTAAAATAACTGCCGGATCAAAACCAGTGTCTTGTAAGAGCCGGGCTAACAAGTCACGACCCGCTTCGATGTTATCCTCGCGATCGAGTTGCTTAAAATATTGCTTAATTTTATTGCGTGCCCGACGGGTTGAGACAATATCTAACCAGTCGCGACTTGGCTTAGCCGTTGAGCTCGTGATAATTTCAATAATATCACCAGTTTTGATTTTATAATCGAGTGGCACAATGCGGCCGTTGACTTTGGCCCCCGTTGTTTTAATCCCCACATTGGTATGAATAGAGAAAGCCATGTCAAGCGGTCCAGCACCTTTTGCCAATTCAAAGACATCCCCACGCGGCGTGAATGCATAAACACGATCACTAAAGAGGTCCCCTTGTACGCCAGCCATGAAATCTTCGGCGTTTTTGGCATCTTCCTGTAATTCTAAAATCCCTTGAATGACAGTCAATGCTTGTTGGTTTTGGTCATTGACTTTTGCTTCTTTGTTTGAGCCCTTATTTTTCTTATAGGCCCAGTGTGCTGCCACACCAAATTCGGCGACTTCATGCATAGTATGGGTGCGAATCTGCACTTCCAAAGGTCGACCACTTGGGCCAATCACTGTGGTATGCAAACTTTGATACCCATTGGCTTTGGGTAACGCAATATAATCTTTGAAACGACCAGGTAATGGCATCCACTTAGAATGAATGGCACCCAGAACCGCATACGTATCTGGAATCGTGTCAGTGAGGACACGAACTGCTGACAAATCATAAATTTCTTCAAAAGCCTTATGCTTGTCCGTCATCTTGCGATAAATAGAATAGATATGCTTTGGTCGCCCGTAAACACTCACATTTTCCAATTCAAGATCTTGAATTGCTTGCGTAATCTCCGTCACCGCTTCTTGGACATATTGAATCCGTTCGTCACGCTTCATGTTCATTTGCGACGCGATCATGTAGTATTTTTCGGGATCTAAATAGCTCAAAGCTAAGTCTTCAAGCTCCCATTTAATCGTACTGATTCCTAAGCGATCGGCCAATGGTGCATAAATATCCAATGTTTCACTCGCAATACGGCGCTGCTTTTCTTCCCGTAACGCGCCTAACGTGCGCATATTGTGCAAACGATCGGCGAGTTTGACAATAATCACACGAATATCTTTGGACATTGCTAAAAGCAGCTTTCGGTGGTTTTCCGCAAGCTGTTCTCGTGAGTTTTTGTATTCGATTTTACTAATCTTTGTGACACCGTCAATAATTTGGGCAATCGTTGCACCAAACTTCTCTTCGATGTCTTGGATGCTGGCTGGTGTATCTTCCACCACATCATGCAAGTAGCCGGAAATAACCGTTGCCGTATCCATCTTAAGTTCGGCTAAAATCCCTGCCACCTGAATGGGGTGAATAATGTAAGGTTCACCAGATTTTCTGAACTGATTGTGGTGGAGCTCTGACGCCCAGTCATAAGCCAATTTGACTTTTTCGGCATCTGCTGGCGCCATATATTGCCCAACCATATCAAGGACTTCCTGCCCTGAATAACTCTTAGTTCTTGCCATATTGTTTTGCGCGCTACTAGACACACAGTCGTTTGATCGATCACCAAATCTGGTCGATGTACTTCAAACAAGTGTATGCAAGAAAGCACATTCCCTTCATTTAATTCCGGAAGACACATCACTATTTTAAAAACCGCAACATGCCTTGATACGTTTTCAAACGTAGTTTCATTATAATAAAAATTTAATACATTCACAAGCTAAGTCTTATAACGTGCATATTTTGACAAAGAAGCATACACTAAGACTATCAATTTTTTCTCGGAGGAAGATCTATATGCCTGAAAACACGCAAGAATCTCAGTCGGATGGCGAGCCATTGTGGCAAAGAAATGTCTTTGTCCTCTGGTTTGGCGTCTTTATGACTGGGGTTGCATTGAGTGAGGTCATGCCGTTCTTGTCCCTTTACATTGACACATTAGGGACATTTAATAAAGACCAATTAAGTTTTTATTCTGGTGCTGTCTTTGCGGTTTCCTTTTTGGTAACAGCGATTGTGTCACCATTTTGGGGTAAACTAGCCGACCGCAAAGGTCGCAAGCTCATGTTGTTACGTGCCGCCTTTGGTATGTCAATTGTCTTATTTTTAATGGGTAATGTGACCAATGTGTGGCAATTATTTATCCTACGCGCACTGCAAGGTGCTATGGGTGGGTTCATTTCAAATGCGAATGCCTTAGTGGCGACCCAAACACCGAAAAAACATGCCGGAAAAGCCCTGGGTATTTTAGTGACGGGGATGACTGCTGGTAATTTAGTTGGGCCACTGTTTGGTGGTATCTTGGCAACTTTTTTCAGTTACCGCACCTCATTTCATATTACCGGCATCATCCTGTTTCTCGTGTTTATATTAACGTTGTTCCTGGTCAAGGAATCACCCCGGCCCGCTGCCCTACGCGTGTCACGTGTTTCCACCAAAACACTTTGGCAAAATATCCCCAATAAACCACTCATTGTCGGCTTGTTTGTGACCACCATGCTAGTCCAAACCGTTAACACCGCGATTAATCCGATTGTGAGTTTATTTGTTCGAGAAATCTTACATCATGGTGCCGACACCACGTTTATCGCCGGTATTGTAGCTGCCATGCCAGGTATCGCAACCGTGATTGCGGCCCCACGTTTTGGCCGAATTGGTGATCGCGTCGGGACTCATCGCATGATTAAAATTGGTTTTATGATTGGCGTCATTGCTTTTATTCCCACCGCTTTTGTGACCAGTATCAGTATGTTAATGTTCTTTAGATTCTTGGTCGGCATTAGTGATGCGACCATGTTACCAGCCGTTCAAACCTTACTCTCTAAAAACTCACCCACTGAAATGACCAGTCGTATTTTCAGTTATAATCAAAGTTTTCAGTCATTAGGTTCTGTGATTGGCCCCATGATGGGAGCCATTGTCGCTAGCCTATATGATTATCGGGCCATTTTCATTTTCAGCGGACTCATTATTATCCTCAATGCCACGCTCTTTCACTTTACAAGCAAGCATATTAAACCAGCCCCCATACAAAAAACCTGAACATGATGTTCAGGTTTTTTTATAACCACTTGGTCAATAAGTCAAGTGGTACATATTCTGAGGTCCACCGTTGTAAGGGTGTAAAATCGTGGCGCTGATTAAAAGCTAATTTATCCTGCTGTAACACCGCCACTGATTGGCCATTCTCTGTTAAGAAAATTTGCCCAATTTGTTTAAATTGCCCCTTGGTGTGTTTTCCCGTACGCCACAAATGCGGCACCGCATCAGCTTTTGGTTCAAAGCGTCCCGATGCGTTTTGCGTCACGAGAATCCCCTTAAAGAGATGCGTCTCATACTTCTTCCGATCGCCCATAATCACTCACGCCAACTCCCATTTCAAATCTTGTGCCATCAATCACTTCACTCGGTTGCAAATGCAAACGATAATTCACGTCAGCGGCCACCAATGCCAACGGTTGTGACTTGGCATGATGCGCAATATCAGCTAGTAGTCGCAAATCTAGTTCAGTCATTTCATGTAAAGCGGCCCGAATGGTCAAGCGTAACCATTCGATCTGCGTCACTTTGGTCAAGAAAGCGATTTGCCCAAATGGCATTGGCCGTAACCAAGTGCCATCATCAATCGGTGCTAAATCAACTGCTCGACGCCACTGAACCGTTTTCTCATACCAAATTACTTGGTAAACACCAGGATTTTCTAGTGTTTTTGTTGTTGTCAGTAAACGACTTGGGACATCGTCAGCAGGTGCAATAACTCGCATCTCGCCAGCCATATGTTGCGTAACATTGATTGGATAAACTTTTTCACCATCAAAAAAGACGTTTAGCGCAAATTCCGACTCATTTTCATCTGGACCGCTAGGGGTATGCTTTTCTTTTGGTAAAATAATCACCCGCTGTCCTAATTCACGTAAAGCACGAATCAACTTGCGTCGGTTACCAGGAATAATAATCGCCTTTGGCTGTTCTAGTTCAACAACCTGCATGACGTCAGAAATTTCTAACGGTTCCAAATACTGTTTATCCGCTAAATGTGGTAACAAGGTCGCATCACTAGGATTATTATTCATAATAATGGTTGCATGCTGCAACCGCCGCAACTCCGATAGCGTAATTGTCGTGGCATAACCAGCAGATGCTGCATCCCCCATCCGAAAAGCCCCAGAACCAATGACCAAAATAGCGTCTTCTGACACCTGCGTGGATTCATTCTCTGATTCAAAAGTCGCATAATACTGCCGCGCATTTTCTGGGAATTCACCAGCAGATGGTTCAACCGCCTTATAAGTCACATCAATATGATGTTCCTGGGCTAAGGTCCGAATAATATTGAAATCCGTATGCCAAAAACGGGCAATCAAACCATCTGAGAGACCATACCTTTTCCCCCGTCTCAACGCGGTAATACTATCCACATCAGCTTCAATTTCTGTTTCTAACTGATGTAAATGTTGCAGCTGATGGAAGAAAAATTCATCAATTGCCGTTAATTCAGCCAGTTCATCAATTTCATACCCGCGTTTAATCGCTTCAATCAGCAAGAGCACACGGTTATCTTGTGGATGAATCAGTTGTTGAATCAATTCATCATCGTTAATGTGGGCCATGTTCGTTGGTGAGAAACTGGCATTGTTAAAGTGCGCCGAACGAATCGCCTTTTCCAAGGATTCAATAAACGTCCGCCCAAAACCAAGGGTTGTTCCCACGGACTTTTGCACACTATTAAGTTGGCGTTTCACATGCACCCCAGCTTCAGCCAATTCACCAAATGGAAAGACCGGTAATTTAACCACCACATGGTCCATCATCGGTTCCATCATCGCTGTTTGTGGGCCAAAATTGTGCGGTAACACAATTTCTTCCAACGGAATACCCATTGCTAAATTAATCGCGACAAGCATTGTTGGGTAGCCCGTGGCTAAGGCCATACGGGTCGCCATTTGGTCAATATAAGGCGACACTTTAATCACATAGATTTTATCCGTATCGTCATCGACTGCAAATTGGACATGCATAATCCCCTGTAATTGCAAGATATCAGCAATCCGAAAGGCATAGTCTCGCATGCGACTAATCAACTGATCTTGAATCGTCAAAATTGGTGACACACTGAGGGAATCAGCCGTATGAATCCCAATCGGATCCATATCTTCACTGGCCCCAATTTGCATTTTATTGCCGCGCGCATCACGTAAAATCTCTAAACTCACTTCTTTGAGACCGTTGATGGCGCGCGAAATAATGACTTCTTGCGTCACTGATTGGGATTTAGCCAGGTTAATGGCATCTTCAAAATCATCTAACCGTTCAACGATATGACGCGTATTCGTTTGATTCGGATGCAAAGCCCGCACCATAAGTGGTAAATGTAATTCACGCAATAACTCATTGGCTTCGTCTTGTGCTTTTAGCACATAGTTGGTAATAACAGGCAAGCCATTGTCGGCCATAAATCGTGTCAGTGCCGGTATATTATTCACTTTCAGTAACATCTCAATACTGAGGCCAAGTGTCTGCGGTAATGCGCCGTCACCGTGCGACCAACTTTGGACAACTTCGGCCCAGATTCGCAACGATGCTTCGCCACCAAACAATGGCATCACCGTATCAATTTGATTGTCTTTGATGATGGCTTTAATATTGGCGACTGTCAGCGGTTGCCAATAGGCCGTCGCCGCCAAACTCTCCAAAGACAGCGCATATGGATTTTCATCAATGACAAAAACATCAATGCCGTGCCCGCAAAGTTCTGGCATCACCTGATAAATTGCCGCATCATGTTCTGCCTCGCGACCAAAATCATTGGCACCCGCACCGATAAAGAGCAGCTTTTTTATATTAGTATTGATTGAAATGTTCAACATAATCTTCTACCGTTTCAAAGAAATCTGCAAATACAGCGGTGGCTTCTAATGGCCCTGGGGCAGCATCAGGGAAAAACTGTACACTAAAAGCGGGAAATTCACGGTGACGCAACCCTTGGACAGCACCATCCACTAAATCACGATACGTCACAATCATTTTCTTGCGATTGATGGTTGCTTCATCGACCGCATAACCTTGACCCTGCATCGCATAAAAAATTTGTTGTGAAATAATTTCTTGAATAGGATGGTTCATGCCGTGATGTTCAGACTGCAGTGGCTTGAGTTCCGCATCATTTGCCATCGCAAATAATTCATGTCCCAGGCCAATTCCAAGCATTGGGACTTTGGTTTGCAAAACCCGAATCAAGGTTAGCACACTTTCTGGTAGTGTACGCGGATCTCCTGGTCCAGTTGATAGCACAATACCATCTGGATCAAGCGTGAGCACTTCTTCAACAGTTGTCGTATAGGGTAAAACCGAAACGTTAGCATCAAAGTCGCCCAGCATCCGTAAAATGCCATGTTTTAAACCAAAATCAATCACGACAATATGACGACCCCGTCCTGGATTAGCATAAGGCTTTGGCGTTGCGGTGTTTTGCACCTGTTTATTCGTTAACACCGTAGCCACTAATTGATCCACTGCATGTTCATCAGCATAATCCACGATGGTCGCTTTTTGTGGCCCGGTCTCGCGCAAATGCCGGATAAGTTGCCGTGTATCCACTTGGTATAAACCAGGAATATTATTTTGCTTTAAAAAGCGGTCTAAATTCATCCGACGTTGCCGGTTAACAGAGACTTCCGCCAGATCATGCACAATCATGCCACGAATCGTTGGTTTCACCGATTCATACGCCTCTGCATGAATCCCAGCGGCGCCGACAACTGGCATCGCAAAAACAATCATCTGCCCATCATAAATCGGGTCGGTGATGATTTCTTGATAACCAGTCATGGCTGTATGAAAAATAATTTCGCCAAATGTCGTTGCCGGTGCACCAAAGCCTAAGCCTTGAAATACCGTGCCATCCTCAAGAATTAAGTGCCGTTTCATATCTATTACTCACAATAGGTCACAAAATTGCCAAATAACCTACTTTATATCTCCTATTAATGGACAATTTCAACGGCGTCACGACCGTCAATTTCTTGGACCAAGACCTTGATCTTTTCATTTTGCGCCGTTGGAATATTCTTCCCAACAAAATCTGCGCGAATTGGTAGTTCTCGATGACCACGATCAACCAATACCGCCAAAGCAATGGTATTTGGTCGACCAATGTGGATCAAAGCATCCAACGCTGCGCGGATTGTGCGACCTGTAAACAACACATCGTCAATCAACACAATATTTTTATCCGAAATGTTGGTTTTTTCTTCAGCATTTAGACCTAAACTATCATCGCGATTCAAAACGTCATCACGAAAATTAGTGATGTCAATGGCCATCACTGGGATTTTAACCCCTTCTAATTGTTCTAGACGATTCGCAATCCGATGGGCTAAGAATTCACCACGCGTCTTAATGCCGACCAGGACAAGATCTTGTCCGCCCTTGTTACGTTCAATAATTTCATAAGTAATACGGGTCAACGCACGTTGTAATGATGCGTTATCTAACACTTCTTTATTTGCCATATTCTCGTTATGCGGTTACACAACCACACAGCTCCTTTCTTATCTGTTATTAATCATGTTGTGGATTAATTGGGGTCAAAGTTGCTAAAGCCTGTTCAAAATATGCGGGTAATTCACTATCAAATATGAGGTTCTCACCAGTTGTTGGTTGGGTTAGCGATAGTGTCTTGGCATGTAATAATTGACCGGCTAAATTCACCCCAGATAGCTTTTGTGCACCACCATAAACCGGATCCCCAACAATCGGATGGCCAATGTAAGTTAAATGGACACGAATTTGGTGTGTACGACCAGTTTCTAAGCGCACCTTAAGTAACGTATAACCAACATAACGCGCGAGGACTTCAAAATGCGTTACCGCTTCACGCCCACCTTCTTGTACCGCTTGCTTTTTACGGTCAATGGCGTGACGGGCGATTGGGGCATTGATTGTCCCAGTATTTTCTTCAAACTCACCACGAACGAGTGCATAGTAAATACGGTCGTTCTTATGCGCCTTCAATTGTGCAGAGAGCGCTTGATGGGCTTGATCGTTTTTAGCAACCATTAATAATCCACTGGTGTCACGGTCAATGCGATGGACAATCCCTGGTCGGAATTCGCCATTAATCGTCGATAATGGTGCATGGTGTAACAAACCATTCACTAATGTGCCAGACGTATGCCCTGCTGCTGGGTGTACAACCATCCCTTGCGGCTTATTGACGACCAGTAAATCTGCATCTTCATACACAATATCTAATGGCATCGCTTCGGCGACAATTTCGGTTGGTTGTACGGCCGGTGGTTGGATGCTAATCACATCGCCGGCAGCGACTTTGTACGAGCGCTTCACCCGTTGTCCGTTAACGAGTACTTCGCCTGATTGCACCCAGTTTGCTAAAACTGTACGAGAATACGGTAAGTTTTGATTTGCCAAAATGGCATCAATTCGGCCCGTTTGATCTGTGATATTAATTGTGATTTTGTCCGTCATGGGTATTCATATAATCCTTAATTTGTTGTGTGATATTTTTACTCAACCAATATTTCCGATCACGGCCGGCACGTGTTAATTGTAATACGTGCCCATTTAATTGCCAATTCTCAACTTTCACAAGTGAAATTTCTTCATATTCTGATGTTAAGACATGCCCTAAAAATAGTCGTGGGCCCACGATATACACGCGTCGACGTAAAACCAGAATCAAGCCTAACAAGAGGACGATGATGAGGTAGCCAATCACTGGTAGTACGAGTTGGAACGACAATTCACTCCAAGTAATGAGGCCAGCCAACAGCGCAATTCCCCACCATAACCAACCAATTTGTCCCGTTATTTCTAAGGGTTGAAAGAACCCACGCTTTGGAATCATGTGTCTACCTCCCATCCAATGAAAAGACACGCATTACTGCGATGTCTGACATGCATTTGCCACTATTTTTCAAGTTTTTTTGTCATATTTCTTAAATTTTTATCGGAAATTAGCTAGAACTATTGTACCACAAATAGCTATCATCCGTTGGTGCCGGTCTGTTAGTCCAACCTACAACGCGACGTATTTTTGCTGATGTCACCTTGTCAAATTTAAGACCAATTTCAAAATTGGTATATATTGATTTATTTTTTTGACACGGTATAATGTTTTCTATAACGAAAATGTAAGCGTTTCCAAAAAAGGAGGTTTATCCGCTGTGGCCAAATATTGACGCGTATAACACCTGGCATTCTACGGACTAGAACACATGCTTTGTTGAGTAAAAATGATAAATTGGTCTAGTCTCAAAAACGCCAACTAACCTTTCAAATAGCCAAATTTCAACAGCATTATGACGCACCACATCCTATATTTTCGTGAAACCAACCAAATTTAAACCAAAGAAAGTTGAGAATAAATTATGACAATTGTTTCTGGTAAAGCTATTGTACAAGCAGCCCGTGATCACGGCTACGCCGTGGGTGCTTTTAATACCAATAATCTAGAATGGACACAAGCAATTCTACGAGTCGCACAAGCTAAACAAGCCCCAACGATGATTGCCATTTCAATGGGCGCCATCAACTATATGGGTGGCTTTAAAACTGTTGCGCAGCTGATTCGCAATCTTGACGACGCCTTGAATATTACCGTCCCTATTGCCATTCACCTCGACCATGGTGACTATGAAGCAGCCAAATCCGCTATCCAAGCAGGTTTTACATCGGTCATGTTTGATGGTTCGCATTTACCATTGGCGGAAAATTTAGCCAAAACCCGTGAAATCGTCGCTTTAGCCCATGCACAAGATATTTCAGTGGAAGCTGAAGTTGGTAGTATCGGCGGCGAAGAAGATGGCATCATTGGCACTGGTGAAATTGCCCCGATTGCTGATGCCATTGCGATGATTGAAACCCAAATTGATTTCATTGCTGCAGGTATTGGCAATATTCATGGTCGCTATCCCGCTAATTGGCAAGGGCTGAATCTGCCCCATCTTCAAAAATTAACGACCACACTGGACGACATCACCAAGCACCAGGTGCCGTTTGTTTTGCATGGCGGATCGGGCATCCCAGATGATCAAATCAAAACAGCAATTGACATGGGTGTTGCCAAAGTTAATGTGAATACTGAAGCACAATTAGCCTTTCATCAAGCATTACGCGATTTTATTTTAACCGATCAAGATTTAATTGGTAAAAACTATGACCCAAGAAAATTATTGGCGCCAGGTGTCACTGCCATTGAAGCAAGTTTAGCTGATCGCTTAGCTGTTTTCGGCGCCCCTTTTAAAAACTAACGTGCCTCAACCACAGACTTAAAAATAGTACATTTTTGGTTAAAAACCCGCTATAATAGGAAACAATATGACAGTATCACACGATCAGATTTGTCTTAAAAAAACTATTTGTCGAGGAAAAACCATTGCTTACCCTTTACGTCGATGCCGCACGTGAGCCCCACACTGGCCTCAGCGCTGCCGGTGCCGTACTGATTCAACAAAAACAGCAGCAACAATTTAAGTCGCCCCTATTTGAATCTTTGGATAACCACGCGGCGGAGTTTCAAGCCTTGATTTGGGCGTTAAAGCAATTACCTCCTAACACGGATATTCTAACCATTTATAGTGATTCTAAATTATTAGTCGAGGCGTTACACAAACAATATGCCAAACATTATCAACCCGAAGTCGATGACATTTTGGCATTGCTAGCGTCTCGTACCCTCGTCCTTAGTCAATGGTTGCCAGAAAAAGACAATCTTGGCGCCCACAACTTAGCCTTACAGGCACTAAAAAACCGACAAACCAATTAATGGCTTGTCGGTTTTATTTTTTATAGTAATGTTTTCGCCAAGTAGAAGCAACCAAGGATGCCGGCATTGTCCCCGTTGGCCACTGGCACAATATAGTCATCCAATGGTGGCACTGCCAAATAATCGCTCATTTGTTCCGCAAAGCTTTCCCGAATTAAGGGGAAAAGAATCTCACGATGTGGCACGCCGCCACCGAGTACAACCTTTTCTGGGCGCAAGATCATCGTATAATCCAATATCGCTTGTGCCAAGTAGAAGGCTTCCATCCGCCATGCCAAATGATCATCAGGAATTTCCTTAGCACTCATGCCCCAGCGTTCTTCGATGGCTGGTCCAGCTGCCAAGCCTTCCAAACAGTTAGCACCGTGGAATGGGCAGTGCCCTGCATACGTGTCTTCTGGATGCTTTTGTAAGAAGATGTGACCAGCTTCTGGGTGGCCATAACCACTGACAAGTTGTCCGCCAGAAACAATACCGGCACCAACACCCGTACCAACTGTCAAATACACCATATTGTCAACGTCTTTGGCAGCCCCTGTGGTAAACTCAGCCCAACCAGCACCATTAACATCCGTTGTCCAGTAATAAGGGATATCACGCCAAGCCTTCATACGACCTAAGAAATCATACCCTGACCAGCCGTGTTTTGGCGTGTCGAGCACATAACCGTAAGTCTTTGATTCAGGCACAATATCAATTGGCCCAAAGGCGGCAATCCCAATGGCATCGATGTTATCATACTGATCAAAGAACGCAATCACCTGATCTAACGTCTTTTCGCCATCTAACGTTGGGAATGCTGTTCGATCGATAATGTTAAAGTCTTCATCCGCAACAGCCACCACAAACTTTGTCCCACCTGCTTCAATTGCACCTAATAGTCCCATTCTTTTACCTCTTTATGCGGTGTTAACGACATTTTAGTTAACACCTTTACGTACTAGCGTCTTCAATATCACAATAGCTGCCTAGAAATAACGTCCCGTCATGACCTGCAAACCATCTTCAGTATAAACTTCAATCACATCATTGTCTACAATCAGCAAGAGCTCGTCGAGGTTTCCGGTCATTTGACGCGTATCCAGACGCTGATTTTCCCACTGTTGCCGTTCAAAATACAGTGTTTGGCCCACACGTTTTAACGTCGCATGATCACCAAGGGCCACCGACCAATCAGCATCAGTCTGGACACGATATTGCCCAACCGTCAGGTGATCAATCGACTGAACGGCCAGCGCTGTCGGTGTCAAGATTTCTTGGATTGGCTGTTGGACTAATTGATTGTTGGCATTGATATGCAGTTCACGAGGCACGGTTAACACATGTACCCAATTTGCCGAAGCAATTGTTGGCACAGCCGCTTCCCGTTCGGGTGTCATCATGCCAGCCCATCCCCACATGATGCGTCGACCGTCAGGCGCGTTCATAGTTTGTGGGGCATAGAATTCAAACCCTTGATCAACTTCTTCAAAGCCTGTTTCCACCTGGAAGCGCGCCGTTGTTTCATCAAAAGTACCAATCACATAACCCGTGTTATGAATATTCTCATAACGATGATTGACATGATCTGGTGCTAATCCTTGCGGGGAAAACATCAAAATTTGCTTGCCATCGACAGTGATCAATCCTGGACATTCCAGCATATAACCACGAACGTCACGTAATTGATCGCCTAGTAATGAGCCTTTAAATGTCCAGTTCTTAAAATCAACCGATTCATAAATGATAATATCGCCAACTTGATTATCGTGTTGCGCACCTAAAATCAAGAAATAATGCCCATTATCACCCTGCCAAACCATTGGATCTCGCACATCTTTGGTAAATCCTGCCGGATGAGGAAATAATTCACCGAGTTTTTCAAAATGAATCCCATCATCACTCACCGCCCACATTTGTGATGATTTCACACTGTGACCAGCCGCATCTCGAACGTTGCCAGTATAGAAGACATAGAGTCGATCATCTTTGACAAAAGCGGCTCCCGAGTAGATGCCGGCTGAATCCAAATTTTCCAGTGATGGCTTTAAAGCAGATTCAACCCGACGCCACGTCTTCAAATCATCTGATATAAAATGGCCCCACTCTTTATACTTATGGTCGCAAGCCTTTGGATTCCACTGGTAAAAAACGTGGTATTGGCCTTTAAAAAATACGAGGCCATTAGGATCATTGAGCAACCCTTTGGTTGGATATAAGTGATATTTCTCAAAAGCAATCGTATCATTGGTAACTAACATTTAAACTCCTTAAACTG